>VGYW01000473.1 GCA_016872875.1 Planctomycetota bacterium
GGGCAACACCACGTAGTCTCCGCTTGGACCATTGAGGATTGGAGTTTGGGGCTTGTTTGGCGCTTGGTGCTTGTGGTTTGGTGGTTCCCGCATTTCTCACCAGCCGCTGGTGAGAAATGCGGGCTAGGGCCTCAACCCGCGTCTGTGGCTCACCGCCTACCTCGCGGCCTGTGGCGCCTGCGGCGAGGAGTTCAAGCGGAACCACCACTCGCCTCCCACTCAGAGGCGCCTGGCCCTATCCCTTGAGAACAGGGGGATCGAGGACGCGGGGCGAGGGACGAGGGATGAGGGACGAGGACGATCGGGGCGTTTGACAACTGGCTCCCGATTCGTAACATGGGCCGTTCCGTTCCCTTGCTACGTTCCCTATTGGAGGCCGCAGGGATGCCGCGACGCCTGGCCGTTGTCCCCGAGCGCTGCTCGGGGTGCCGCACGTGCGAGGTCGTCTGCTCGATGGCCCGCTTCGGCGTAGACAACCCGAAGAAGAGCTGCGTCCGGGTCGTGACCCTTTACCCTCATCCCGTCATCAGGATGCCGGTGGTCTGCCGGCAGTGCGGGGAGCCGAAGTGCGCCGACGGCTGCCCGACGAACGCCATCAGCCGCCCGAATGGGGTGGTGAAGATTGACCCCGAGCTCTGCGTGGCGTGCCTGAAGTGCGTGGACAACTGTCCCTTCGGGGCGATGATGGCCCACGAGGACGTCGAGACGCCCTTCAACTGCAACCTCTGCGGCGGCCAGCCCCAGTGCGCAAGGGTCTGCCCGAAGCAGGCCATCCTCTTCGTCCCCACCCGAATCCTCGGCCAGGACCACCGCCTGGCAACCGTCCTCAACTACGCGCACATGAAGGAGGTGGAGTTCGTCGAGGAGGGGGAGAAGAAGCGCCTCCGCTACGCCGAAGTGGAGAGGAGCCGGGACGAAAACTAGGAGGGTTTTCGGTGTTCGGTGTTCGGTTTTCGGGGTAAGACCTTGAAGGAATGAGAGAATGAAGACCAAAGGGGGATATTTCCATAGGATCCTCGATGTGGACCTGACGACGGGCAAGGCGATGGCCCGCCCGTTCGACGACGAGTTCGCCCTCCGCTACGTCGGCGGGCGCGGGTTCGGCGCGCGATCCGTGGCCGACAACCTGGCCGCCCACGGCGGAAGGGTGAACCCGCTCGGCCCGGAGAACATCCTCGTCGTCGCCCCTGGCCCGCTCACGGGCACTTACCTCCCCGCCGCGGGCAAGTGCTCCTTCATCACGATGTCGCCCGCCACGGGCATCTACGCCGACAGCTCGATGGGGGGCAGCTTCTGCGTGGAGCTGCGCCAGGCCGGCTACGACGCCCTGGTGCTCCGCGGCGCCGCGCCAAAGCTCTCTTACCTCTGGATTGACGAGGAGCGCGTCCAGGTGGTCCCCTGCCCCGAGCTCGCGGGCAAGAGGTGCCTGGAGGCCGAGGGCGCAATCAAGGAGGCCGTCGGCGACGCCGCCGTCAAGGTCATCTCCATCGGGCCGGCCGGCGAGAACCGCGTCCTCATCGCCTGCATCACGGGCGACTGGGGGCGCCAGAGCGGCCGCACCGGCACGGGCGCAGTCATGGGCTCAAAGAACCTCAAGGCCATCGTCGTCAGAGGCGGCAAGGACCTCCCCGTGGCCGACGTGCCGAAGATGCGGGAGATCGGCGACCGCGGCTACGCCACCCTCCGCGCCCACCCGCTGTTCCCCCTCTGGCAGGAACAGGGCCTGATGTCGGTGATTGACTACGCGAACTCGATGGGCTTCCTGCCGACGCGGAACTTCCGCGACGGCCACTTCGACGAGGCGGAGCGGATGGACGGCTTCGTGATGAAGAGCCGCTACAAGATAGGCGACGGCGCCTGCTTCGGCTGCCCCATGTGCTGCTCCAACATCTGCCTCGTCCGCGAGGGCAAGTACGCTGGCACCGTGGTCGAAGGCCCCGAGTACGAGACCGCCGCCATGCTCGGCCCGGACGTCGGCGTGTCCGACTTCGCAGCCATCCTGCGCTCCAACCAGCTCTGCGACGAACTGGGCATTGACACCATCTCGGCGGGGAGCCTCATCGCCGCCGTCATCGAGGGCTACGAGACCGGCCTCCTCAGCCTCGACGACGTGGACGGCCGCCCCCTCCGCTGGGGCGACGCCGACGCCGTCCACGAGCTGATCGCCAAGATCGCCCGCCGCGAGGGCATCGGGAACACCCTGGCCGACGGCTCGCCCGGCGTCATCAAGCGCTTCCCACAGCTCAAGCCGCTCCTCCTACAGGTCAAGGGCCTCGAGCAGTCCGCCTACGACTGCCGCTGCGCCATCTCGATGGCACTCGCCTACGGCACCTCCGACATCGGCGCCCACCACGCCAGGGCCTGGACCATCGCCAAGGAGCTCGAGATGGGGCGCGACTGGTCGCTGGAGAAGAAGGCCGACCTCGTCATCTACCACCAGACCATTCGCCCGCTCTTCGACATGCTCGGCGTGTGCCGCCTCCCCTGGATCGAGCTCGGCTTCGACGAACGCTACTACGCCGAAATGTTCGAGGCCGTCACCGGCGTGCCCACCAAGCTCGACGACCTCCTCGCGCGCTCGCGCGCCATCTACGACCTCACCCGCCGCATCGCGGTGAGCCACGGCGTCAGCCGCAAGGACGACTACCCGCCCGACCGCACCTTCGACCACCCCGTCGAGACCGGCCCACTCGCCGGCCACGTCCTCTCCCGCGCCGACTACGACCGCATCCTGGACATCTACTACGCGAAGCGCGGCTGGTCTCCCGACGGCATCCCGCCGGCCGAATGAGGAGAGCGCGAAGAACAGAAGAGGCGTTCCATCACTGCAACGCTACTTTCCCCTGCCCCGAACGAGCTAAGTCCTTGCTAGCACAGGAGATAAACCACAATAACGTGTCATTCTGAGCAGAGCCCGCTTCCCAGCGGGCGCAGCGAAGAATCTCTCTGGGCTCTGACCACCTTGCGAATGGGGAGACTCTTTGCCCGAACACAAGCCAAGAGGGATTCTTCGACCCGTTCGCTTCGCTCAGGGCAGGCTTTCGGTCGCCAAGAGGCGACCTACGCTCAGAATGACCCCGAATTGACGCTGCCTCCGTGGAAAGTGGCGTCGCGGTGCTATAAGGACTCCAGGAAGGCAGGAGAAGAGAACAGGAGGAAACCCAGGGAATGAGCAAGGCATCGAGCAAGAAGCTCTCCCCCCGCCGCCGGGTGGAGATGGTGCTGAGGCAGGAGGTGCCCGACAAAACGCCCCTGACGATGTACCAGGGGATGGTGCCCCAGTGCGTGGTCGAGCGGCAGCTCCGTAACGGCGGCCTCTGCATCGTCCGCGGCTGCGGCGTGGTGAAGACGACCCGGCCAAATGTGACAACCGAGACCCGCCGCTACATGGAGGACGACAAGGAGCGGATGCGGACGATCATCCGAACGCCCCTCGGCGAGCTGACCGCCCTCGACCAGCCCGCAGTCTTCACCTCCTGGAAGCTCGAACGCCTCTTCAAGCGGCCCGAAGACTACAAGCCGCTCCTCTTCATGGTCAACGACCAGCGCCACGAGGCGAACTACGCGGACTTCGCCAAGGCCGAGAAGATGCTGGGCGAGGACTTCATCCTGCGGGCCGGCATCGGCCTCACGCCTCTCCACGAGATAATGATCCACTGGATGGGCCACGAGGCATTCGCCGTGGAGTGGGCCGAGCGGCGCGACGAGGTGCTGCGGCTCTACGACGCGATGGTCGAGCAGCAGCGCCGCATCTGGCCCATCGTTGCCGCCTCGCCCGCGCTCCACGCCAACTACGGCGGCAACGAGGTCCCCGAGGTCATGGGCAAGGAGCGTTTCGAGCGATACGTCGTCCCCCTCTACAACGAGGCCGCCGAGGTCTTTCACAGGCACGGCAAGCTCATCGGCGCGCACCTCGACGGCAACAACCGCCTCTGGGCCAAGGCCGTGGCGGGCTCGGGCCTCGACTACGTCGAGGCATTCACCCCCGCGCCAAACTCCGACATGAGCGTGGCCGACGCCCTCGCCGCCTGGCCCGGCAAGGTCCTCTGGATCAACTTCCCCTCCTCGCTCCACCTGGCGAGCATCGAGAAGATCGAGTCGGCCACGAGGCAGATCATCCGCGAAGCCGCCCCGGGCAATCGCCTCCTCATCGGCATCACCGAGGACATCCCCGAGGACCGCTGGCAGGCCAACATGCTCGCCATCGCGCGGGTCATTGACGCGGAGGCCGGGCAACGGAGGCGATAGCGGCAGGCCAGAGAGGAACTGGCTATAAGGAATGCAGGAATCCAGGAAAGGAGAAGGCCACCCCGCGCTGCGTCGGCCTCATGTCGGCTCCTTTCCTGCCTTCCTGGCTTCCTTATAGTTACTCTTCTTTCTTGTTCTGGCTTTCGCTCGTTGACAGGGGCGATGCTGGCGGAGTAGAATCGGGGCAGGACAGGACGTGACCGACCTGGAAGGAGGCGCGGAATGAGTGTGGCCGAGATCCCCGAGCTGGCCCGCCTGAGCACGCCGGAGAAGATCCTCTTGCTGGAGGACCTATGGGATAGCATTGCCTCCGACGAGGCGAGCGTGCCGGTGCCCCAGAGCCATAGGGACGAGTTGGACCGGCGGTTGGCGAGGCACCGTGCGCACCCAGGCAACCTGCTGTCGCTTGAGGAACTTCAGGCCAGCATCGCGAGAGGAAGGAGGACGCAGGAGACATGATCGCGAAGACCGTGAAATCAGAGCTGAGAGACATCGCCAAGCGCATGCCTCCATCAGCCACTTACAGCGACGCGATGTACGAGCTCTATGTCCGCATGAAAATTGCGAAGGGCCGCCAGGCAGCGGACGAGGGGCATGTCGTCTCCCACGAGGAAGCGCGACGCAGGCTGAAGGTATGAGCCGCATCGTCTGGACCGACCCCGCCTTGAAGGACATGGAGGGCATTCGCGCCTACATCGCGCTGGACTCCGAGTCCTACGCCAACGCGCTCATGCTGGACATCGTCGAGGCAGTCGAGCGCCTCGCCCGATTCCCCCGCATGGGTCGGTTCGTCCCCGAACTCCACGACGGCCACACACGCGAGATACTGGTCGGCAACTACCGCGTCGCATACGATGTCGTCGGGGACGCGGTTCGCATCCTCACCGTCCTCCACGGCGCCCGCCAGTTCCCCCTGTCGTGAGCACGATTCAGAAAGCAGATAACTACGACCCGAGCCCAAGCCTGCGCCGAGCCTGCAACCGACTCCTCATCGGCATCACCGAGGACATCCCCGAGGACCGCTGGCAGGCGAGCATGCTCGCCATTGCCCGCGTGATTGATGAGGAGGCGGGACCCATATAGGGGCTCTGGTAGGGCGTGCATGCTTGCACGCAGAGCCGTCTGAGATCAATCCCGGCTGGCTCTATCTGAAGAGCGAGCCGATCTCCTGCCATGGAATGCTCACTCCCAGCTTCGCCGCGATAGACGCCAGGAGTATGACCATCACGAGTCGTACCAGCCAGCCATAGGTCTTGAGGACGCCTGACTCAGTCTCTTCGCTCTGGAGACCGGCTTTCTCGAGCACCAGAATGGGGAAGCGTAGGACAAAGGCCAGCCAGCAGACAGGGTTGAACTTCCTGAGGCGAGCGGCTCGGCGGGCTTCCGTGAAGAACCCGATGCCTTGCTCCAGGCTTCCCATGAGCAGCTCGAAATACTGCTGCCTATCCCGATCCCAAGGATCCGTTGGGTTCAGCAGGGAGTATTCCCCTACAACATCAAATGTCCGGGTGGTCTCCTTGAGAACAGTCCGGCATTTCTCAGAGTCGAACTTGGGTTCGTCGCGCGTCATCGCGAAGGTTGAGGAGACCATCGCTCTTGCGAGGTCGCGCTTGACCGACGGGGTGAGTCTGAGGATCTCGCGTTTCAGCACCTCGGGGCGGTCGATCTCTGGAGTCTCCCCGGGGAGCAGTTGTTCGATTGGTCTGGCGAACTTGAGCTGGTGCGCCCACCGTTGATGGTGGCGGGCTAACACTACAACGCTAGAAAACATTGAAGCACTTCCTGAGTTGGGACAGTTTGATGCCTCGTAGTCTGAGTTCACGACGCCGCCGCTTGCAGTGGCCACGATCGGCCCGCTGGTTAGACTCCTGCCAGTA
>VGYW01000474.1 GCA_016872875.1 Planctomycetota bacterium
TGGGCAGGCGGAACGGCCTCTTGAACTTCGCGCTGAGCTTCTGGAGGAAGCCCTGGCAGTCGTCCCAGCTCACGTTATCCACGGGGTTCTGCGGCTTGCCCTTGAAGTGGCTCGGGTTCTCGCCCATGACCGCCTGCCATTGGGCCTGCGTGACCTCGGTCTTGCCGAGCCAGAAGGGCCGGCTGATCTTCACGCGGCGCTGGGGGAACTCGGGCTGGAACTCCCCCGCGTTGCCGCCGAAGACCTTCTGGAGTTGCTCCGGGCTTGTGGCCGGGGCGCTGCCCATCAGAAACTCGCCGGCGGGGATGAGAACCAGGGTCATCTTCACCCCGCCGCCGAGGGCGATGTCGGTTTCCGCCTCGACACCGAGGGCCTTGGCGGCTTCCGCCTGACGCCGCCTAGCTTCCGCCGCGTCAAACGGCCACTCGCCCGCCTTCGGCGCCTCGCCGGCCCCCGGCTCGATGCGGCGGAGGCGGATGTTGCGCAGGGCGGCAGTGGTCTGCCACGTCCCGACGCCCAAAGGAAGCAGATGCCGCCACTCAGGAGCCAGCGACAGCCGACGCTCCGCGTCCGCGAAGTCGATCACCTTCTTCCCGTCGAGCCACACCGTCACCCTGGCGGTAGTCACCCGCAAGCGGATCTCGTACCACCGGCGTTGCTCAAAGGCGACCTTCCTGGTCGTCTCATTCCTCGGCTCGTGGGAGCGGTCGATATAGTGCAGCACCACATCGTCGGTCCCGCCGCCTACGAGATAGGCGTGGGATGCACCCACAGGGAACGCGATATGACAGAAACTACTCGTCCCCTCGACCCGCATCGCCTCCAGGCTGAACTCGTAATCCGCGCTTGGGACCTCTTCTGTCCAGGCAATGTCGGTGCTGCCAGTTCCTTTCTCCAGGATCAGGCTTCCGTCACGCGTGTACACTCTGCCATGCCCTGCCGCCGAGCCCACGTCTGCAACCCGCCACCCCTTCAGCGTTTTGCCGTCGAAGAGGCTTTGCCACTCGCCCGGCCGCAAGTCCTGAGCTGCTTTGGCGGTTGCCGTGGCGACGACGCACACCCGACAGCCGATGTTGCGGAACCGGTTCGCCGGACCGTTCGAGTAGCGATACGCGGAGCGACAGGTCGCGGCAGGGTGGTCCCACGAACCGCCCCGGAGGACCCGGGCGCTGCCAGTCGCGGGGCCTTGGGGGTCAACCTGGGGCGCTTTCTCGTATGGCGCAAACCAGTCCACGCACCATTCCCAGGTGTTTCCCGCCATATCGTGCAGGCCCCAGGCATTGGGCTTGGTCTGCCCAACGGCCTGTGTCGAGGCGCCTGAGTTGGCCGCGCACCAGGCGTGTGGTCCGAGGGCGGCCAGGCTGTCGCCGAAGTATAGCTCGGTGGCGGCGCCGGCGCGGCCGGCGTACTCCCACTCCGCTTCGGTGGGCAGGCGGAAGGGCCTGCCGAGCTTCGCGCTCAGCTTCCGGAGGAAGCCCTGGCAGTCGTCCCAGCTCACCTTCTCGACGGGGTTCTGCGGCTTGTCCTTGAAGTGGCTTGGATTATCAGCCATGACCGCTTGCCACTGGGCCTGCGTGACCTCGGTCTTTCCGAGCCAGAAGGGCCGGCTGATCTTCACGCGGCGCTGGGGGAACTCGCGCGTATACCATTCGGCCTCGCCGCCGAATGCCTTCTGTAGCTGCTCCGGGCTGGTCGTCGGCGGGCTGCCCATGAGGAATTCGCCCGCGGGGATGAGGACGAGGGTCATCTTCGCGCCATTGCCGAGATCAATATCCTGTTCGACCGGGACACCGAGGGCCTTGGCGGCCTCTGCCTGACGCCGCCTGGCCTCCGCCGCGTCAAACGGCCACTCGCCCGCCTTCGGCGCCTCGGCCAGCGCCTTGGTCGGCGCCGTCACCGTAGCACACACCACCCGCAGGCCGACATGCCAGTGACCACGACCGGGCCGGGACATCAGACGAAAGGCCGCGCGAAGGCCATTGGGAGCCGCGAGGTACGACCCGCCGCGCAGCAAGCGGTCGGAGCCGGTGGGCGGGCCCTCTGGGTCGGTCTGCGCGCCAGGCCCATAGTCTGCGTACCAGTCCTCGCACCATTCGAACACGTTTCCGGCCATGTCGTAGAGGCCCCAGCCATTGGGTCTCTTCAGGCCAACTTGCGCAGGTGAATGCGCGCGGACCCAGCCAAAGTCAACCACCTTGGTGGCATCGTCGCCGAAGTAGAACTCGGATCCCGCGCCAGCACGGTAGGCATATTCCCACTCGGCCTCCCGCGGCAGCCGGAAGCCTTTGCCCGGCAGCCTCTCCTTGAGCTTCATTATGAACTCCTGGCAAGCAACCCAACTCACCATCTCGACCGGGTTCTGGGGCTTCCCCCTGAACCTGCTTGGGTTCTGGCCCATCAGGGCCTCCCACTGTTCCTGCGTGACCTCGTACTTCCCCAGCCAGAAGGGTCTCGTGATCCTCACTCTGTGTTGAGGGAATTCACGCTGATACGATTCCAGATCCTCGCCGTAGAGCTTCTGTAGTTGCGCGGCGCTGGTGGTGGCCGGGCTCCCCATGAGGAATTCGCCGGCCGGGATCAGGACAAAGCTCATCTTGACCCCGTTGCCGAGATCAACGTCCTGCTCGATTGGCACCCCGAGAGCCTTGGCGCTCTCTGCCTGGCGGCGCTTGGCTTCCGCGGCGTCAAACGGCCACTCGGTGTAGACGATAGGCTCAGCAGCTTTCCCTGCCCGCGCCCGGAGCGCGGCGATCTGGACTGCGGCCTCCTTGCCCGTCTTCGACTGGCCGTGCTCTTTCTCAAACTTGTCGAGCATGTTGCCCAATGCCGCGACCTGCGCCTTGCTCAGCTTGTCCCTAGTGAGCGCCTCGATCTCGGCCCAGGCCTTGCGGGCGGCGACTTCGGCGGCGCCGAGGGTGAGGGCGGCCAGGCGGTCCTTGTAGACGGACAGGCCCGGCGGGTTGCCCGCGGCGGCGAGGGCCTTGTCGGCCAGGGCGGGGTCCTCGCCCTCGGCGATGCGGAAGATGGCCTCGGCGAGGCGCGAACGCTCGTCGTCCTTCGACACCACCGCGGCGTAGGCGAGGGCCTGCTTGGCCGTGAGATCAAGGACGCGCCGGGTGACGGCTTCCTTGGGGGTCTGGAGGGTGATGACGCCGTTCTCGACGCCCGTGATGTTGCCGAGCGCGCCGGCGATGGAGATTGTGCCTTTCCGCGCGGCGACGCCTTTCTCGACGGCGGCCCAGAACTCTTTGAGGACGGCCAATGCCTCCTGGTCGGCCTTGAGCATGTCCTGAAGTGTGGGCGGGCCGTCTCCGGCCCGCGGAGGAACGCGGGGCACAGAGGCCCCGCCCACAAGGCCGGCCAGGAGCTTGTCGGCGGCGGGGTAGTCGCGGGCCTTGAGGAGCGCCCAGAGCTTGTCGGATTCGGCCTGGTAGGCGGCCAGGGCGGCGCGGAGGCGAGTGGACTTGATGGACTCAATGGACTCGATGGACTCGGCCACGAGGTCGGCGATGCCGTCGAGGGGCAGGGCCTTGGCGGCTTCGAGGAGCTTGACCGCCTCGTCGAACTTCCCGGCATCGGCGAGCTTCTTCGCCTCGGCCTTGATCGCCTGCCACTTGGCCAACGCGGCGGCGTCCTCTTTCGGGGCGGGGACTGGCTCGACCTTGGGCTCGGGCGTTTCCTTGGGCTTGGGCGGGGGAGTCACCACGGGGTGCTCGGTTGTCGTCTTTCGGTTGTCGGGGACGGAGGTCTTCTTGGCGTCCTCTGGCGGCTTGGCGGTCAAGTCTTTGCGGTTGTCGGTTGTCGGTCGTCGGTTATCGGGTACGGAGGTGGCGGTGTCGGGCGGCTTGGAGCCGGAGCGAAGGGCGAGGATGAGGCCGGCGATGGCGAGGATGGCGACGACGGCGGCGACGGCGAGCCAGGAAGGCACCCTCACCCTACCCTCTCCCCGAGGGAGAGGGGAAGAGGGCTGTGGGGGAGCGTCTGCTCCCTCTCCCTTGGGGAGAGGGCGGGGGTGAGGGTGCTTTCCCATCGCCAAGCGCTTGCCCTCGGTCATCTCGAGGGTCGGGGCCTCGGCGAGCATGGCTCGGCCTTCGGCACGAGCCGCGCCCGCTACAGATTGGAGCTTGCCCAGGCCATTGAGGTCGTCGAGCAATGCCGTGGCCGAGGGGTAGCGGGCCTCGGGGTTCTTGCGGAGCAGCCGGTCAACGATGTGGCAGAGGCGGCGGTCAACGCGCGGGGCGAGGCTCGCCAGAGGCGGGGCCTGCTCGGTCGCCTGCTTGACCAGGACCTCGGAGAAGTTGCGCCCCTCGAATGGCGGTCGGCCGGCGAGGGCGCAAAAGAGGGTTGCGCCCAGGGAGTAGAGGTCGGAGCGCGGCTCCGCCTCGCCCCCCTTGGCCATCTCGGGCGCGACGTAGGCGGGGGTGCCGACGACCGCGCCGTCGGCCGTCACCTCCACGTCGCCCTCCGTGCGCTTGGCGAGGCCGAAGTCGGTGACGCGCACCTGGCCCTCCTTGTCGAGCATGATGTTGGAGGGCTTGATGTCGCGGTGGACGATCCCCTCTTTGTGTGCGGCGGCGAGGGCGCTGGCGACCTGCTTCATCACGTCGAGCGCGCGATTCGGCTCCAGCGGCCCGTCGCGCCGCACGATGTCGGAGAGCGTCTCGCCGTCAACGAACTCCATGGCGAAGTAGTAGTAGCCTTCGGCTTGCCCAACATCATAGGCTTGCACGATATTGGGGTGCCGCAGCTTGGCCGCTGAGCGCGCCTCGCGGAGGAAGCGCTGGACGAATGCCTCGTTCTCCGCCAGCTTCTTGGGGAGCACCTTGAGGGCGACGAGCCGGTCCATCGAGACCTGTCGCGCCTTGAGGACGGTTCCCATTCCGCCCTTGCCGAGCTTGCCGAGCAGTTCGAAGCCGCCGAGACGCTTTGGCTCTTGCTGGGGCGTGGGCTGGGCCATTGGCCGGACCTCCTCTGCGTTCGTAGTGCGGGCTTCAGCCCGTCGAAGATACGGCCTGAAGGCCGCACCACGAACAACTGCCATTATGCGCGGGGCGGGGCGGGAGTCAAGCGGGGCGATGGCTGGCTGGGCAGGTCACTTGGGGATGGCGGTCACGAGGCAGCGGCGGCGGCGGGGGCCGTCGAACTCGCAGAAGTAGATGGCCTGCCAGGTTCCGAGGACGAGTCGGCCGCCGACGACTGGGACGCAGAGGGATGAGCCGACGATGGTGGCCTTGGCGTGGGCGTCGGAGTTCCCCTCCACGTGGCGGTAGGCCCCCTCGCGCGGCACGAGGCGCTCGAGGACCGCGATGACGTCGCGCGTCACGTCGGGGTCGGCGTTCTCGTTGATTGTCACCGCGGCGGTGGTGTGTGGGACGAAGACTTGGCAGAGTCCCTCGGCAAGCCCCTCGGCCTTGATGGCCTTCTGGACCTCGGAGGTGATGTCCATGAACTCGACGCGGGACTGGGTTGGGACTGTAAGCTCCTGCATCGTGCAACTCCCGAGAGGTCTGAGGTATTCTCCGCGCCCCGGCGTGAAGAGCGATGACTGACCTTGTGTATTCTCGCGCAACCGCCGCCGCGCCGCAAGTTCCTTTGATGGCCTCAGGCGGAGGGACCGATGGCGGGTCTGTCCAAGCGGTCCCGCCTTACTGAACCGAACGGGTTGGCGTTCGGCTCAGCAAGCCCATGGCCACGGCCTGAACCTTGGCTTGTACGCCTGCAGGAAGGCAACCGCCCACAACGGTCTGGGTTGAGCTTGTCCTGCCGCCGCCAGTGCGAGCCCACTGCTGCCCCCACGCCAGGAAGCCCCCGGGGGCGCACGGCACCCGAACCAGAGCCCATGCTGGTCCACTGCTGCCGCGGAACGGCCGCCCGCCCTGTAATCCTGGCTGCGCCGAGATAATTGCAGAGTCATATGACTCTGCAATTATCTCACGGGAGCATGCCGATGACCAAGGCCGTCGTTGGGGCCACCCGCACAGCCGTGTCCAAGTCGCGGCCGCGCCGCACTGCGCGCCGAACGACCGCGAGCTTGACGATGCGGGCTCTGGCCAGATAATTGCAGAGTCATATGACTCTGCAATTATCTCACGGGAGCATGCCGATGACCAAGGCCGTCGTTGG
>VGYW01000475.1 GCA_016872875.1 Planctomycetota bacterium
CAGGCCACGAGGCCGCCGGCGGTCTCGAGGTAGAGCTTGCCCGCGTCAATCGTGGGCGTGGCTCGCGCGCCAGGGTGGTCGCCGCGCCAGGCGGGCTCCACGTCCACCGCCCACTTCTTCTTGCCCTCGAGGTCGAATGCGAAGAGGCGGAGCTTCCCCTCGTCGTCGCCCGTGACGTAGACCGTTCCGCCGGCAACGGCGACGCTCGAATAGCCCTTGCCGATGTCGTCGGCCTTCCAGAGCTGGGTTGGCCCGTTGGCGGGCCACTCCTTCAGCAGCCCGGTGTCGGGCGACTTGCCGTCGCGGTTCGGCCCGCGCCAGCCCGGCCAATCGGCGGCTGGTGCCTCCTTCTCCGCCGCGCCCCATGCCGCGACCGCCGCGAGCGATACGCCCACCAGGGTTCCCCAGCCGAGCAGGGTCTTTCGCATTCATCGCTCCTTCCCTCCCGCTGCTTGTGATTCTGCCGGGCCATCATTGTGCCACAGGGGGCGGCGGTAGTGCAACCGCTTGCAATTCGCGCGGCGTTGGCTTATGTTTGGGAGGAAGGAACGGCCTGAAGGCCGCACTACGAACCCAGGCAGGAGAAGCCCGATGAAGCTGGCCTTGCTGCTGGTGTGTCTCTGGGGAGTTGTGTGCCTCGTGCGCGCAGGGACGCCCTGGAAGGCGTTCGAGGACGGCGTGTTCGCGTGGAAGGCCACAGGCCCGCTCATCGGGCCGGACACCGAGGCCCTCGAGCCCCACGTCTCCATCAAAGACCCCACCATCGTCCGCCACGAGGGGCGCTGGCACCTCTTCGCCACCGTCCGCTTCCAGTCGGCGAGGCCCGTGGAGACCGAATACCTGAGCTTCGAGGACTGGCCCCAGGCGGCGAAGGCCACCAAGCACGTCCTCGGTCTTCACGACCAGTATTACTGCGCCCCGCAGGTCTTCTTCTTCGCCCCACACAAGAAGTGGTATCTCATCTACCAGCAGGCCGACAAGACGCGGACGCCCCCCTTCCAGCCCGCCTTCTCCACGAGCGAGACCATCGGCGACCCGAAGTCCTGGACCAGGCCCCAGCCCCTCCTCGACAACGTGCCCGAGAAGCCCAAGTGGCTCGACTTCTGGGTCGTCTGCGACGAGGCGAAGGCCCACCTCTTCTACACCTCGCTCGACGGCCACATGTGGCGCTGCGAGACGAAGAAGGCCGATTTCCCCAACAAGGGCTGGTCGAAGCCCGCCCTCGCGCTCCGGGCCGACATCTTCGAGGCATCGCACACCTACAAGCTCAAGGGCATGGACAAGTGGCTCACCATCATCGAGGCCCAGGGCGACCGCCGCCGCTACTACAAGGCCTACCTCGCCGACAAGCTCGACGGCCCCTGGAAGCCCCTGGCCGACACCATCGCCAAGCCCTTCGCCGGCGCCGCAAACGTCAAAGTGGACCCCGAATGGACCACCAACATCAGCCACGGCGAGCTCATCCGCTGCGGCATAGACGAGAACCTCGAGGTGGACCCCTCCGACATCCGCTTCCTCTTCCAGGGCGCGAGCGACCCCGAGTACCGCGGCAACCCCTACGGCAAAATCCCCTGGCGCCTGGGCATCCTCGAGATGGTTCAGTGAATGAGCAAGGAGCCTGAGATGGGAACGCTGAGTTCGATGCCGGCCATCGAGATTGAGCCGTGCGACCTGCTGCCCTTCGGCGAAGCGTGGCTGAAGAGGAAGGGGGCTTTATCTCGGACGCCGCCTTGTTCCTCTATGCAACTCGGTGAGCTGTTTGACAGGAGAGTTGGGGAAGCGGTCGCCAAGATGCTCGGCGACATCCCGATTGCCAGGCCCCGATCCACGTCGCTGCTGCCGGAGCAACCTGACTGCGTCGAGGTGGGGAACTGCCGTCTCGTTGGCGGCGTCAGGCCCCAGAACTTCGACGTCGGCTACCGCCCCGACGGCGTCCGGTTCGCCTTCGACAGCAAGACACTCAACGACGCCAAGAGCGTCCAGAAGAACTATCAGAACATGATCAACGACCTGGGAACGGAGGCGACCACCGTCCACATCAGGTTCCCCTACGCAGTCGTGGCCTTCCTTGTGGCCATCCCGGTGCCATGCCTCGTTTCACCCCAGAAGGAGGCATTGACACAGACGCTTGAGCGGCTCTCATCCCGGTCCTCGCCGATTGATGCTGCCCACAAGGCCGAGGCCATTGCCCTTGTGCTGTGGCACCCGGAAACGGGCGAGATCGACAAGGACTGGCCCCTGGACGGTTCTGTCCTGAGGCTGGAGGCATTCTCGCGGCAGGTCGAGCAAGCGTACGTTGAGCGCTATAAGGGCCTGCCGCCACACGCTGCCGAATGAGGGGAGAGAGATGATCGTGACCGCGCCCGCCGGCGCTCGCGCAGCTTGGACCAGATCCGGCGCAGCATCGAGCACTGGCTTCGGGAGAGTCCCATCCTCTCCATCAGCACGAGCCGATCGTTCTCGATGAGGACGTCCTGAAGCCTGCCTGCCCTGACAAGACGGTCAACTTCCTCGAGTCGCACTGCCGACCCAAGCTCCCTCGGCACGAGCAGCTTCTCGGCCTCGGTCGGCTCCAGCTCCAGTACGCCGCCACCATAGCTCCGTCCCTCGATCTCCGCCGACGCCGCCGTAAGGTGGGTGTAGACGTTCTCGGCGAAGGCCCTGGGGGCCGCTCGGCACTTCACTCGGTGAATCGTGTCGGTCGAGGTGGCCTGCGCCTCGTTGAGGACGACACGCGGAAAGTCGTATATCTGGCGGAAGAGGAAGCAGTCGGGCAGCCACACCGATGGCACGGCGTACCAGGGCGTGCGGACGGAGCACTTGTATGTCGTGTGGCAGCCGCGCTTCTCGCCCAATGCGACATAGGCTTGCGCCTCCGCCGACAGGCCGCCGCCCCCATTCGAGTTGGCGTCGAAGAGGTATACGCGCTCCCCATCCTCCCCCAACTGCCGCCAGTCGGCTGAGGTCACGATCGCGCCGCTCAGTTGAGCGGACCTCCCAATGAGAGGCACAACGTAGGGGTGCAAGGCGAAGCGCTCGACGTCGTGCCTCGAAAGAACGAAGAACTCGTTGCGGCCGGTGACGATCCCGACATCCACTTCGGCAAACTGCCGCAACTGGGCGCAGGCATCCGACGCCCGAAGCTCTCGCATGAGCGAGATTTCACGAGGCGACAGAAAGTACTTGATCCACTTCTCCGTCTCGTGGTTCACCGTCTTGAGCGCGCCAGCGAAGCGCGCGCGATGGTCGAGCTTTGCCACCAACTGCTCAGCCGTTTCCACCTCGGCGGTCGCGATCCTGCACTTCCCCCCGGCCGTCCTTGCGGGCCGCCTCCCATCCGCGAGGAGCAGCAACACCTCCTGCTCTGCTGCCGCGAAGAGCATCCTGTTGCACGTGACCAGGGTGATGCGCTCGAAGCTGTCCACCAGGAACCCCCGCAGTTGCGAGGCGTAGGACACCTGGAGGAGCTCCGCCGGGAGCACCATGCCGAGCCGCCCGCCGGTCCGCAAGGCGTTGACTGACGCGACCACGAACGGCACCCAGGCGTTCGTCAGCCTGTTCGCCCGCAGCCCGAGGAACAGCATGAGGTTGAGCGCCAGGAGTCGGGAGCGCTCAGGGAAGTCGTGGTATCGGATGAACGGTGGATTCCCCACGACGCAGTCGAAGTCGCCGAAGGCTCCCGAATCGCAGAAGCTGAAGAAGTCCCCGCGGTGGACCGTTGCGTCGTGGCCAACCAGAGACAGGAACGCTTCCGCCGCCTTGCGGGCTTCCCCCTCGACTAGCTCAACGCCGGTCACTTGCCGTGCCGCGGCCCCGGGCGAGGCGCCCAACGCCAGCAGCCGGCGTGCCGCCGCGGCCAGGAACACGCCGTCGCCGCAACTCGGCTCGAGCACGCGGTCCGAGGGCGCGCGGACGGCCCACGACACCAAGGCCTCGGCAATGAACCGCGGGGTGTAATAGCCCCCTCTCAGCTTGTCCGCCTCAGTCGCCTTGCCGTTGGCCACGGGCCACTCCCTTCAGAAGCGCCAGAAGCTCATCGCGGTCGTAGAGGCGGTAACGGTTCATTGGGTGCCGCGCCGCCTTGAGCTTCCCTTGCCTGTCCCAGTTCCGCAGGGTTGAAGCTGAGACCCCCAACAATTGGGCGGCCTCTGCGACCCGCAGGTACTGCCTGAGCGTGCGGGGCTGCGAGCCACGCTTTGACATAGTGTATCAAACCTTATCAAGCCTTGCAAACTGATGTGTCACGGAGTCGGGAAGATCGGGTCGAGCGTGGCGGCCAGGGAGCGGAGCTGGTCAAGCTCGGCTTCGGTGAGGGACTTGGGGTCGCGGGGCGCGGAGGCCCCGCCCAGGTCGAGTGCGAGGCGGAGCATGGCCTCCTCGCCGGGCGTGACGGCAGCGGTGATGGGCTGGCCGAGGGTGAAGCGAAGGGCGAGCTCGGCCTCCGCGCGGTCGGTGGCAGGCTCATACCAGCAGCGCGGGAAGCTCGGCTTCCGCGGGTCGTCCGCCGGCCACTTCTGCCGGGCGAGGGCCTTGAGGGCGAGGATGGCCATGCCGCGCCTCTGCGCCTCGGCGATCACGCGGGCGCCCAGGCCGTGCCGCAGATAGGTGCAGAAGTTGATGGGGAAGAGGACCGAGGCGAAATCGTGGCGCTCCATCGCAGCGAGGGCCGCAGCCTCGGTGTGGGCGGTGAAGCCGAGGTGCCTGATCCGCCCCGCCCGCTGCTCCTCGATGAGCACCTCCATCGCGCCGCCCTTCCCGAAGGCAACGTCAACGTCCTTCGCAACGTCCGCCAGGCAGTGGAGCTGGTAGAGGTCGAAGTGGCCGGTTCGGAGGCGTTCGAGGGAGCCGCGGAACTCCTCGGCGGCCGGCCCGCGGAGGCGCTGAGCCGTCTTGCACGCGAGGAAGCACTCCTTGCGGAACGGCTCGAGGGCCGGGCCGAGCATGGCCTCGGAGTTGCCGTAGGACGGCGCCACGTCGAAGTAGTTCACGCCGCGTTCGACGGCGTGGGCGACGGCCCGCGCGGCATCGGCCGGCTCGCGGTTCATCACCACGATGCCGCCGAAGCCGATGATCGAGAGCGCCTCGCCTGTCTTCCCGTAGGGCCTTCGGGGCAAGCGGGCACTGGAGGGTTCTGCCGTGGACATCAAGGCACTCCTTTCGGCGCTCATCATAGGCCGCCGGCTGTTCGGCGTCAAACCCCGGAGAAAGCCCCACCACGGAGACACGGAGAGCACGGAGAAGACCCGGACAGGAGGGCAACCACGGGTTGCACGGATAGCACGGAGGATAAGGCGACAAGGTGAGCTGCCGGGGAGCATTCGTCAGCCTGTCGGAGAGAGGCGTCAGCCGAATGGCCATAGGGGTCATCCGGCGTCTGCTCACTTGGCGACTGGCGCTCTGTTCGGCTCGGGGGCCGTGATGAAACGCGGCGGGTCGTATCGCTCGACTTTCAGGTGTGGTTCCCCAGTCAATTCGGCCAGGCGGCGAGCGTAGCCGTGCGCGTCATCCCCCGATCGCTCGACGCGGCACAGCCGCCCGGGCATGTCCAGATAGACGCGGGGGCGCGTCACCCCGTATCTCCCATCGTAGTCCGCGCCCCAAGGGGCGCCCGTCACCGAAGTGACGGCGTTCAGGAACCTCCGGAGCGACACGTCGCGCATGCGGGCCTCGACTGGCTGACAAGTGGTCTCGGCGCGCTTCGGTCCGCCGCTGGGGCTTCCTCTGCCCGCCGAGCCGGGCCAACGTTCCCCCTCGTTGCAGAGCCACTCGGGGGTGCCCGTGAACTCGACCGACTTCAGAACCTCGTTCAGGAGATAGTTGGTGATGCGCAGGCACGGAGTGGCTGTGATGTTCACTATGTTGCCGTCGCGGCTCCAGACGAAGGGTGCGTGTAATCTCCTACGGACCAGTTTCCGCTTTTCTTCTTTGGCCGTATGTGATATAAGTGTATACGCTTATGTTATATGGAGTCCGACGTGGAAGACTCGGCCCAACGTAGCCTGGAACGCACGCGGAAGGCCCTCATGGGGAAACTCGCCTCTTGGGGGAGCTTCGTGCGAGGGTCTGTGGTGCTCATGAAGCGGCGATGCATGTATCCGCGTTGCCGCAAGTGCGCCGCGGGG
>VGYW01000476.1 GCA_016872875.1 Planctomycetota bacterium
ACATGGAACGGACGGCGGGCAATAATGGGTTGGTGAGGGAGCCAAGTGCCCTGTCCCCCCTGACGGCACGTCGCTGTACGTCGCGCCGAGGCCACGTTCCCGAAGCCACCGCTCCCGGCCTCGCCGGGCCCGAGCTGACGGCACAGGAGCAGCCCAGGATGGATCGCCCAGGCCCCGCTCGCTCGACTGCTAGCTCGCCGCCCGGCGACCACCTGTGTTCGGCCCACGAGGTGGGCCAGGAGCACTTCCACGCGCTATTTGATCACATGCTCAACGGCGTCGCCTTCTGCCGCATGGAGTTCGACCGGGACCAGCCGCGCGACTTCGTGTTCCTGGCCGTGAACGATGCCTTCGAGTCCCTGACGGGCCTGAGGGACGTGGTGGGCAAGCGGGCCAGCGAGGTGATGCCCGGCATCCGGGAGACCGACCCCCAGGTGTTCGAGGCCTATGGCCGCGTGGCCCGCTCGGGGGCGCCGGAGGGGTTCGAGACCTTCGTGCGGGCCTTGCAGCGCTGGTTCGCGGTCTCGGCCCACTCCCCGAGACCGGGCCATTTCGTCGCCGTGTTCGACGACATCACGGAGCGCAAGCGGGCAGAGGAGGAGATGCGGAAGCTGAACGCCGAGCTCGAGGAGCGGGTGCGGGAGCGGACCGCGGAGCTCGAGGCGGCGAACAAGGAGCTCGAGGCATTCTCCTACTCGGTGTCGCACGACCTTCGGGCGCCGCTGCGGGCCATTGACGGCTTCAGCCTGGCCGTGCTGGAGGACTGCGGCCCGATGCTCGACGCCCGGGGCCGGGAGCATCTTGGGCGGGTGCGCACGGCCGCGCAGAGGATGGGGCAGCTCATTGCCGACCTGTTGGGCCTCTCGCGCATGACCCGCAGCGAGATGCGCAGGGCGCAGGTGGACCTCAGCGGCATGGCGCGGAAGATCGCCGCTGAGCTTCAGGAGGCGGCGCCCGGCCGCGCGGCGACCTTTGTCATCGCCGACGGGCTGAAGGCCGAGGCCGACCCCCACCTCCTCCACATCGTCCTGGCCAATCTGCTGTCCAACGCCTGGAAGTTCACCTCGAAGCACACCTCCGCGCGGATCGAGTTCGGCGCCGAGCAGCGGGAGGGCGAGCGCGCCTTCTTCGTCCGCGACGACGGGGCTGGCTTCGACATGGCCTACGCGGACAAGCTTTTCGGCCCCTTCCAACGCCTCCACTCGCGGGGGGAGTTCGAGGGCACCGGCATCGGCCTGGCCACCATACAGCGCATCATCCGCCGACACGGTGGCCGCGTCTGGGCCGAGGGCGCCGTCGAGCGCGGCGCCACCTTCTTCTTCACCCTTCCGCAGCCCGAAAGTACAACCCTGGCAGGATCAGCCCCGTGAACCACTCAGCGCGCAGCAAGACCATGCTCCTCGTCGAGGACGACCCGGAAGACGCCGCCTTCGCCCTTCACGCCCTGAAGGAGGCGGACGCCGCCAGCGAGATCATCCTGGCGCGCGACGGCGAGGAGGCCATCGATTACTTCTTTGGCACCGGGGCCTATGCAGGCCGCGACCCCGCGCTCACGCCCACCGTCGTCATCCTCGACCTGAAGCTCCCCAAGTTGACCGGCCTGCAGGTCCTCGAGCGGTTGCGGGCCGACCCTCGCACCTGCCACACGCCGGTCGTCATCCTCACCTCGTCGGACGAGCCGAAGGACGTGGCCCGCAGCTACGACCTGGGAGCAAACAGCTACGTGCGCAAGCCCGAGGACTTCGAGGCGTTCACCAAGGCCGTGAGGGAGCTGTGCGCCTACTGGCTGTCCCTCAACCTCCCCCCGCCGCATGCGGACCACGGGGAAGGCAACAACGTGCAACGGGCCTCAGTCTCCGCCGGCTGAGACCCTGAGCAAGTCAAAAAGAACTACACCGTCCGCCGGGGCCGGGGATAGAAGGCCGCAAGCGCATATTTAACAACCACTTACGATGCGGAAGAAAGCTGAAGAGAATCGCTCAGAGTCGCGCCGTGGCTGCTTTGTGGTCGCCAATGGTCTATTTTATCTTGACTTATCATAACTCTTATGATAAACTATGATCAGTCAAATTAGGAGGCACGCGATGGCCAGGCAGCGCGGAGCGAACGGAGGCCGTGGAGCGGCCAGGGCGAGCGACACGCAACCCCTTGAGAAACAAGCACTTGCGGCGGGCAAGCTGCTCACCGTGGGGCAAGCGATGGAGCTGCTGGAGGTCTCCTACCCCACCTTCTACCGCTGGGTGCGCCAGGGCCGTATCGTGGGCACCAAGGTGGGCCGCCAGTGGCGCTTTCAGCGCGGCGACATCGAGCGCTTCCTGGCCGGCCAGGGGCCGCGCATCGCGCTCCGCGCCAGCCTCGCGCCCCTGATCGAATCCCTTCGCCGCCGGGTCGCCGCGCTTGGGGCCGAGGATGTCGCGCCCCCCGGCGCCTCCGACCTCGCGCACGCCGTGAGCCTGATGGTTCGCCTCGCGGTGGCCATGCAGGCCAGCGACCTCCACATCGAACCCCTCCGCCGGGTCGGCCGCCAAGAGACGGTTGGCGTCCTCCGCTACCGCGTTGACGGCGTGCTGCACCCCGTTGCGGAGATTGACGCCCGCCTCCTCCCCGCCCTGGACGAGCAGTGGAAGGCGATGGCCGGCTGCGACGTCCACGAGAAGGTCCGCCCCCAGGACGGCCGCATCGAGGTCCGACTCGAAGACACGGGGCAGGTGGTGGACCTCCGCGTGTGCTTCGTGCCCGCGGTCCTCGGCCCTTCGCTCACCGTGCGGGTTCTGGACCCGAACGCGGTGCGGCTGGACCTGGACCGCCTAGGCTACGCGCCGCGGGACAAGGAGCGTCTGCTGCGCGCCCTCCGCGCCCCGTGGGGCACAATAGTCCTCACCGGTCCCACCGGCTGCGGCAAGACAACCGCCCTCTACGCGTGCCTGACCCACCTGACGACGCCCGACCGCAAGCTGATGAGCGTCGAGGACCCCGTCGAATTCCTCCTGCCCGGCGTCGTCCAGGTCGCCGTGCGGCCCCAGGCGGGCGTGACCTTTGCCACCGCGGTCCGCGCATTCCTCCGTTCCGCCCCAAACGTCGTCATGCTCGGCGAGGTGCGCGACTTCGAATCCCTCCAACTCGTCCACCAGGCCGCGCTGACGGGCCACCTGGTGCTCACGACCCTTCACGCGGACGAGGCGGCGCGGGCTCTCGTGCGGATGGTCGAGATCGGCAGCGACCCCTTCCTCGTGGCCGATTCTACGAAGCTCATCGTCGCCCAGCGGCTCATCCGCAAGCTCTGTCCCGAGTGCAGCGTCGAGGCCCAGCCCCTGGGGAGCCAGCTCGAGCAGGCGGCGAGCCTTGCCCGCGCCGGCGGCCTCGACTGGGCGGCGGCGCCCAAGGCGTTCCGCGCGCCGCGCGGGTGCGCCAGGTGCCACCAGACCGGCTTCCGCGGCCGCGAGGTCATCGCCGAGGCCCTCGAGGTCACAGCCGAGATTGGCGCGGCCCTTCGCCGCCGGGCCTCGCTCGATGAACTCCGCACCATTGCCGTCGGCCAGGGCATGACCACCCTGGCCGCCGACGGGCTCCGCCGCGCCGCCGAAGGGGCCACTTCGCTCGAAGAAGTCCTCCGCGTGCTCTGAGCTGTGCGCCGCGCCCGGGCCGCCATCCCTCCGCCGCTTCTTGCCCCTGCGTCCGCGACCTGCTACACTGCCCATCAGCGGCCTCTCCCTTCCTGATGGGAGTCTTCAAGGAGGGATAGCGTGCAGCGCTTTGTCACCAGGAGCGGGCGTCTTCTTGGCGTCGCGGCCATTGCCGGGGCGCTGTTCCTTCCGGCCGTGCTGGCTCAGGAGGGCAAGCCGGCTGGCAGCCTCGCCGAGAGACGCGACGGCGCGATGACTGCCGAGGCGCTGCGCGAGGCGCCCGGCCAGAACAGGATGGTGTGGGTCTCGGCCCCCAGGGCGGCCAAGCTGCCCACGCTCGACGGCACGCTGAATCTGGAGCAAGGCGAATGGGCCGACGCGGCCGCCATCCCCGGTATGCTCGCGCCCACCGGCAGCCGGCTCCTGCCGCTCCAGTCCCTGACCTTGATCACGTGGGATGAAGACAGCTTCTATCTTGGCATGCGGACCGAGGTCAAGCCAGGCTATGTCCTGCGCCGGCGCGGGCGCGAGCACGATGGGGCCGAGGGCGTGAACCGGGACGATGCGGTCGAGATCTTCTTCAACCCGCTCGGACGGGACCAGCCGGAGCCGGCCATCTTCCAGGTCATGTTCAACGCCCTCGGCTTCCGTTGGGATGCCATGCAAACGGTCGGCGTGACGGCGAAGTACTGGGATGCGGACACCTGGGAGTTCAAGAGCGACTACAAGCCCGGCATGACCCACTGGGACCTGGAGGTGGAGATTCCCGCCAGGTCCATGCGCATGAGAAGCCCGAACCGCTCCGGGGACTGCTGGCTCTTCCTGGCCACGCGCGACTGGAAGTGGCTCATTGACGAGAAGGGCAGTTCCCACTGGAACATCTACTCCTCGCTCACGGGGAACGGCGGGTTCATCTCCCAGGAAAACCAGTTCCCGCTCGTGCTGGACGATTCGGCGCCGGTGGTGCAGTTGCTCGACATCTCGGACCTCTGGAAGGGCCGCTTCGGCTTCAAGGCCCGGTTCGCCAACACGACGGCCAGGCCCCAGAGCTTCACGGCGCTGGCGAGCGTCTATGACAACAGCGGCTACCAGGGCCGCGACAAGGACCGGAGCGAGCGTGAGAAGCCGCTGGCCATGCAGAGCAAGCAGTTCACCCTCCGGCCTGGCGAAGCCGTCGAGTGGGCCATCCGGGGCGCCGCCCTACCCGAGCCGGCTGCGCAACTCTACGGCTTGGTCTTCAAGGTCAGCCGCGCGGGGAGCGCCACGCCGTTGTTTGTCCGGCAGTGCGACTTCACCAAACTCGAATACACGGCCAAACAGGTAGCGCGCGGGTACGCGATTGACATCGCCTACAACCCGGCCCGCGGCAACCTGATGCCCTCCTGCGACATACTCGACCATCCCGATCAGTCCAAGGTAAAGGGGTTGCGGGTCGAGCTGCCCCCGTTGCTCGACACCGTCGTGACCCGCGTGGGCCACCACGTCATCTCCGACCTTCTGCCCCTGCCCGCGCTGAAGCCCGGCAGTTACCCGGCGCGCCTGACGCTGCTGGACACGGACGGCAAGGCCATTGAGAGCAAGGAGCTGGCCGTCGAGAAGCTGGACGAGGCGGCTACCTTCCCCTGGTGGGATAGCCCGGCGGGCCTGAGCGACAAGCCCATCCCGCCTCATCAGCCAATGCGGGTCGAGGGGAATGCGGTCATCACCACAACAGGCCGCGTGGCGTTCGACGGCCGCGCCATGCCCACCCAGGTGCAGATGGCGGGCAGAGAGCTGCTTGCGGCGCCGGTCCGCCTCACCGCCTCGGCGGGCGGGCAGGCCGTGGCGTTCGTGGCGGACGCTGCCCCGGGGTTCGGGCGGAAGACAGCCACCGAAGTCGAACTGAGCGGCGCGCTCCGCTCCAACGAACTGACGGCCAAGGTGGCGAACCGCATGGAGTACGACGGCGCGCAGTGGATCACCCTCGACATCGAGCCGGCGGCGCCGGAGCTGAAGCTGGACTACCTGCGGCTGGAGCTCCCCTTCAAGCCCGAGCGCGCCCAGTTCCTCTACACCATGGCCATGGCCGGCCGCGAGAGCTGGGTGGCCGAGGACATCGCCAACGGCGAGGGGACGGTGTGGGACAGCGCCAGGTGCCGCGGGCTGGGCATGACGGTCGGCAGCTTCATGCCTCAGTACGTGGTCTCGGATTCGCTTGGCGGCCTGTGCTGGTACGCCGACAACGACCGCGGCTGGGTGCCAACGGACGACGTGCCGGCGGCCGAGGCGCTGCGGCAGGGGGGCGAGACGGCGCTGCGCTTCAACCTCATCGGCAAGCCGTTCGCGCTCAAGGGGCCGCGCCGAATCCAGTTCGGGCTCCTCGGCCTGCCAGCACGGCCGTTCCCCCCGGGCGCACGCATCGTCGAGCGCAGGACAAGCCAGTTCGGCCACTACGTCGGCGACAAGGTGATGAACTACTCGCCCCCGATGCCGCGCGACTTCGCCAAGGCCCG
>VGYW01000477.1 GCA_016872875.1 Planctomycetota bacterium
GCCGGTGGCCGAATGCGATAAATCCCAGGGGGTCTGGGGGACTGGTCCCCCAGAGGCGAGTTCGCCTTTGCGTTCCCGCGGCGCGGAGAGCGTCGCCCGGGGAGGCTCAAGAACTTGGGACGTTCCCAACATCTTGGGGGATATGCCGGACGGGGCATGCGATTTCCCGTGATCCCGTGGTGACTTGGCCTCACAGGGACCCGTGAACCGCCGGGGCACCTCTGCGTCTAAGGAGACAGAGGGAGAGTCCGCCCGTAGGCTCCTTGCCCGAAGGAGAAAGAGCCATGAGAAGCGCAAGACACGCCGTTGCCTTAACCCTTGCCATCGTTGGCCTTATGGCGCCGAGCGGCCTCGCGCAGGAGGAGCGCGGCGGGGCTGACAACGAGGTGACGAGCCTGCTCGGGCGCCTGCTGGTCCACGCGCCCGAGCACTTCCGCGGGCTGACCGTGTTCCCGCTGGAACTCCGTGGTGCCGGAGACGATATGGATTACACTACACTCGACGACGCGCTCCGCCAGGGCTTCCTGCGCATCTTCGACACGGGAACCGTGGAGCGGGTGACGATGGAGAACACGTCGCGGCACCACTGGGTGTTCCTCCTGGCGGGCGAGGTCATCGGCGGCGGGAAGCAGAACCGCATGGTGCGCGACGACGTGCTCATCGCGCCCGACACCCGCGTGAGTGTGCCGACCTACTGCGTGGAGAAGGGGCGTTGGGTGGGTGGCGACCACTCGAAGTTCGATAGCGGTAAGTACTTGGGGAACTATGCCTTACGTCAGCGCGCGATGGCGGGTGCGCCCCAGGCCGAGGTGTGGGACCAGGTGGAGGGGGAGCAGCGCCGCTTCCGCGTGGAGTCGGCCACGAAGGACTACGAGGCGGTGGCCGGCAGCCGCGCGGTCGCCGGCGAGCTCGCGGCCTACAGGGGGCACTTCGACCGCATCTGGCGCCCGCGCATCGTCGGCTTCGTCGTCGCCCAGGGCGGCCAGATCGTCGGAGCTGACGCCTTCTGTAACCCACGGCTTTTCAATAGCTTACGGCACAAGCTGCTGGACTCCTACGCCTTCGACTGCGTTGGGCGATTCGAGCGGATTCGCCCGCCGGTGTTCCGCCAGGAGGATGCCCGGGACTTCATGGCCCGCATCTACTCGGCCCGGTTCCGCAACCAGGGGACGCCAGGGGCCGGCAGCTCCCTCGGCTTCAGCGGGCACGGCGTCGAGGGTGCCGCGCTCCTCAATCGTAACGCTGTGCTACACTTGCACGCAACGCCCGGCTATCGTATCCTGCCGCCGCCGGTGCCGCTCCCTCCAGGCCCGCTGCCCATCCCCCAGCCGCGCGAGCGGTGAGGGGGCCTCCTTAGCGCCTGCGCCCGGGGCAACCGATGATCCGACTGATCCGACGGATCCGACCGATCCGACGGATCGGACAGATCTCTCATTTCGTCCTTGACACGCGGGCGGCGGCGCGCTAAAGATGGGGGGAATGGATGAATGGATGGGTGGATGAGTGGATGGGTGTCAGACAGTCATCCATTCATCCAGCCATCCAAACATCCCCCTTAGTTGCGGCCGCAGGCCGCGTTTGGCAAAGGACTGTGAACATGTCGCAGGAAATGGAGAAGCTGTACCAGGAACGGCTGACGCGCTACGTGGCGGCGATGCGGAAGGAGAAGCCCGACAGGGTGCCCATCCGCCCCTTCGCCGCCGAGTTCGCGGGCAAGTACGCCGGCTACAATAACCAGCAAGTGACCCACGACGTTGACCTGGCCTTCGACGCCATCATGAAGTGCTGCCGCGACTTCAACTGGGATGCGACGGTGGGCAACATGGTCTATGTGTGGACCGGGCTGACCGAGGCGGTCGGCCTGAACTACTACACGATCCCCGGCATAGACAAGCCAGTGACCGATGCCTTCCAATACGTCGAGCCGGCCGACGAGGAGGGGGCGTTCATGAAGGCCGACGAGTACGACGAGTTCATCGCCGACCCCGCCGGCTTCGTGGCGAACGTCTGGATGCCGCGGGCCAACAAGTACGCCGTGGCGCCCGGCCAGCCCAACACCGCGAAGAACAACCTGTCGTGGCTCAAGGGCGGCATGGCGATGCTCCACTACTTCAACAAGTTCGGGGCGCAGGTGGGGCGAATGAAGTCCGAGACGGGCACGGTGCATGCCATCGCGGGCTGCCTGAAGGCGCCCTTCGACATCCTGGCCGACAAGTTCCGCGGCTTCAGGCAACTTTGCGCCGACATTCATCGCCAGCCGAAGAAGGTCCTCGCCGCCTGCGAAGCGCTGATGCCACACATGTACTACTGCGCCGTCGCCGGCTCCGACCCCACCAAGACCGTGCCCATCAGCATCTGGCTCCACCGCGGCTGCACGCCGTTCCTCTCGCCAAAGCAGTTCGAGTCCTTCTTCTGGCCCACCTGCAAGAAGATCATCGAGGACCTGCACGCCGAGGGGCGGCAGGTGCTCTGGTACGCGGAGGGCGACTGGAACCCGAACCTGAGATACATTGCGGAGCTTCCCGAGAAGAGCATCATCTACCACGTGGACAGGGCCGACCCGTTCGAGGTGTATGAGAAGGTCGGCCACAAGTTCGCCATCAGCGGCGGCATCCCCAATGACATCCTGGCCTACGGCACGCCCGACGAGGTGCGGGCGAGGTGCAAGGAGGTCATTGACCGCGTTGGCAGGAACGGCGGCTACATCATGGACGCCGGCGCCATCATGCAAGACGACTCGACCATCGAGAACGTCAAGGCCATGACCGAGTTCACCGTGGAATACGGGGTCTACCGCTAACCGAGAGGAGTTCCCCCAATGGCTCAGAAGAAGCAGAAGAAGGCCATCAGGCCCGGCGTGTGCTTCCCCTGGGAGGAGAAGGTGAAGGAATACCCGGTGATCATGGGGGACCCGAAAATCCTCCAGAAGTCGTGGGAGGAGATTGACAGCCTGGCGTACCTCTACCTCTGGTTCTGCATCATGCAGTCATAAAGGAGGCCCCCGCATGGCAAAGCCGGGCGCGATTGCGAAGGCGATGAGCGCCTTGAAGGAAGCGCAACTCAAAGACCTGATCAAGAAGGCGATCAAGGCCAGAGTGCCTGCGGCTGACATCCTGGCCGAGTGCAGGGCCGGCCTCGGCGAGGTGGGCGAACGCTTCAACAAGGGCGAATACTTCATCTCTGAGCTGATGTACGCCGGCGAGATCATGAAGGACGTGTCGGCCCAGCTCACGCCCCTGCTGAAGAAAGGCCCCAAGCCCAAAGCCAAGGCGGGGGCCAAGCACATCGTCATGGGCACCGTGCGGGGCGACATCCACGACATCGGCAAGGACATCGTGGTCCTGATGCTCCGCGGCGCAGGCTACGAGGTGACGGACCTGGGCGTGGACGTGAAGCCGCAGCAGTTCGTTGACGCCGTGAAGAGGAGCGGGGCGTTCATGGTCGGGATGAGCGTGTTCCTCACCACCTGCTGCAAGGCCCTTCAGGAGACCGCCGAGGCGCTCAAGGCCGCCGGGCTGCGTGAGAAGGTGAAGGTCATTATCGGTGGCGCCGCGGCAAGCGACATGGTGGCCGAGCGCACCGGCTGCGACGGCTACGGCGCCACGGCCGTGGACGCCGTGGCCCTCGCCACCGCCGCGGCAAGGTAAGGCATTCGAGAGGATGACACGGACATACACGGACGAACACTGACAGAAGCCCCAGAGGCGGCGAGTCGGCCGTCCGTGTCTGTCCGTGTGCGTCCGTGTGATCTCCCCGTGGGACGAAGGATCGGAGGAGAGCAAATGGGCGTCCCCGAAGCGGTAACACCAAGTCCTGAGGCGAGCGGCGTGGGGCGCGCGGTGCTCCCCACGGCGGTGGTTCACGGCCTTGCGCTCATCGGCTTGATGGTGCTTCTCGTGGTCGTGGTGCCGCGGTATGAGGAGACCTACAGGAACGCGCCGATGTGCCTCCCGCAGCTAACCGTGGCGCTCATCAACACGTCCCGCTTCGCCATGAACTACTACTTCCTGCTACTGCCAGTCGTCCTGGCTGCCGATGTCGGGGTATACGCCCTGCTGCGGAGCTGCACCAGCGCGAGGATTCTGAGCACGGTCTGGTCCGTGGTGGTTCTCCTTGGGGTCTTGCTGTGTGCGGGGCTCATCATCCTCGCCACCCAACTGCCATTTGCCGCGATGGCGGAGCAGGTCGGATGATCCTCGCCCTCTCGAAGGCCTCTGGGGGCGGCCCGAGCCTGATGCGAACAAGGGGCGCTACGGATTTCCGGGGGACCCGTGGAACTGCATGAGCTGACGGGACACGCGATACGCGGCAGGGTGGTGGCCGGGGAGCTGACGGCCGAGGCCGCGGCACGGGCTTGCCTTGCGCGCATCGAGGCGCTGGAGGGGCGGCTCCACGCCTTCGTGTCGGTGGACCCCGAGGGGGCGCTACGGCGAGCACGGGAGATTGACGCGGCGCTCGCACGGGGAGAGAGGCCAGGGCCGCTGTGCGGCATCCCCATCGCGCTCAAGGACAACCTTTGCACGGCGGGCGTGCGAACCACCTGCTCCTCCAAAATCCTGGCGAACTACGTGCCGCCCTACGACGCGACGGTGGTGGAGCGGGTGCTGGCCGCGGGCGCGGTGCCCGTGGGGAAGACGAATCTCGACGAGTTCGCAATGGGCTCGTCAACCGAGAACTCGGCCTTCGGGCCGACGCGGAACCCGTGGGACCTCGAGCGGGTGCCAGGGGGCTCGAGCGGCGGCTCGGCGGCGGCCGCCGCCGCAGGCGAGGCGCTCATGGCCCTGGGCTCCGACACCGGCGGCTCGATACGCCTCCCCGCCAGCTTCTGCGGCGTGGTGGGACTCAAGCCCACCTACGGGCGCGTCTCGCGCTACGGCCTCGTGGCCTTCGCCTCATCCCTCGATCAGATTGGGCCGATCGCGCGGGACGTTACGGACGCCGCGCTGCTCCTCGGCGTGATCGCGCCCCACGACCCGCGCGACGCCACCTCGGCCCCCGTGCCAGTGCCGGACTATGTTGGCCAGTTGGAGGCTGACATTCGCGGGCGGCGGCTCGGCCTGCCGCGGGAGTTCTTCATCGAGGGGATTGACCGCGAGGTGGAGAGCGCGGTGCGCGGCGCCTGCGACGTGTTGGCCCGCCAGGGGGCCGAGATCGTCGAGGTCTCGCTGCCACACAACCGCATTGACGTGCGGGACGGCCAGATGTCGGCCTACGCCGTGGCCGCCTACTACGTGATCGCCACGGCCGAGGCGAGCTCGAACCTCGCCCGCTACGACGGCGCCCATTTCGGCCACCGCACCGCGGAGAGCGTGGGCATGGTCGAGATGTTCTCGCGGTCGCGGGCGGAGGGCTTCGGGCCGGAGGTCAAGCGCCGCATCATCCTGGGCACCTACGCCCTCAGCTCCGGCTACTACGACGCCTACTACCTCAAGGCGTCGAGGGTCCGCTCCCTCATCAGGCGCGACTTCGACGCGGCGTTCCGCGCCGTGGACGCCATCGCGTGCCCGGTCTCGCCCACGCCCGCCTTCCGCATCGGCGAGAGGGTGGACGACCCGCTCCGCATGTACATGGGCGACGTCTTCACCCTCTCCTGCAATCTGGCGGGCCTCCCGGGCATCAGCGTCCCCTGTGGCTTCACAAAGGGCGGCCTCCCGATCGGCCTCCAACTCCTCGGCACGCCCTTCGACGAGCTCGGCCTGCTCCAACTGGCGAGGGCCTATGAGAGAGTGACCGACCACCATCGGCGTCGCGCGCCGCTGAAGAGCGAGTGTGGCCCCCAGCTCTGGTGATGCTCTTCGGCTCCGAAGCTCCGAAGGGAGCGTACCATAGCAGCCCAGGGCGAAGCCCTGGGAAAAGTGGACGGCCAGATTCAGCCCTGTAGGGGCGTACTAGCCGCCATAGGTACGGTTCGGCGCCCGGGACCACATAGTACGCCCTTTCAGGGCTGACCTACGCGTCACCCTCTTCCCAGGGCTTCGCCCTGATCTTTGCCCACATCTCGGGGCCTTGTAGCCCGCCGACGCGGGCGACCCAGCCGTAGCCCAGGGCGACCGAAGGGAGCCCTGGGATCGCGCGTCCCCCCCATCCAAGCCCCCGAAGGGGGC
>VGYW01000478.1 GCA_016872875.1 Planctomycetota bacterium
GCTCGAAACGAACGCCGTCGCCCAGCACCTTCTCGTGAACCTGCTCGACTACGCGGCGGCCTACAAGCTTGAGTTCCGCCAGGTCGCCGCCTGCGCGACCGACCCAATGCTCGCCAAGACACTCGACGAAATCGGCCTCAAGTACGCCAAGGCCAGCACCCCGCTCGAGGCCATCGGCGGCACGGCCAAAGTCGCCATCGTCTCCGCCTCGCCCGCCAATCTGAAGTCGCTCGCCGACAATGCGGCCAAGGTCAAGGCATTCCACGACGCCGGCGGCTGGCTCATCTTCCACGGCCTTACGCCCGAGGGGCTGGCCGACTACAACAAACTGGTCGGCTTCGACCACATGCTCCGCCCCTTCCGCCGCGAGCGAGTCGGTCTCCCGCCCGTCCGAAACCCCCTCATGGCCGGCCTCACCCTCAACGACATCGTGATGTACTCCTCCCAGCGCATCTTCCCCTGGACCCAGGGCAACTACGTCGCCTCCGACACCTTCTCCTTCGTCGTGGACTACGAGGACGTGGCGCCCTTCGCCCAGTTCGAGGACAAGTATGACTCCGAGCACCCCGACCGCAACCCCTCGAACCTGGTCAACGGCATGGTCTCCGCCGACGCCTGGAAGTACATCGTCAATCGCCAGGCCCCCGCGGCTGGCCCCCTCGACTTCCCCCTCGCCTTCCCCAAAGAGGTCGAGCTAGTCGAGATGGAATGGATCGGCAACACCTTCTACTGGCCCGTCACAAGAGTGCAACTCGTCCCCGACGGCGCCGACGCCAAGGCCGCGTCCTTCGCCACCCAGCCGACCAATGAGCCCCAAACCTTCCCCATTGACCCGGCCGTCAAGGGCAAGACCATCACCCTCCGCCTCGCCGAATGGCTCAAGCTCCCCGACAAGCAGGCCGTCACCGGCCTCGACAACATCCGCCTCAAGTCCAAACGCTCCCCCGACTTTTACAAGTCCGTCAAGCCCATGCTCAACATCGGCGCCATGATGGAATACCCGCGCGGCCAGGGCGGAGTCGTGCTCTGCAACCTCCTCCTCAAGGACCGCGAGGACGTGCCCGCCAACTACGCCAAGAAGCGCAACATCCTCACCACGCTGCTGCGCAACCTCAAGGCCCCCTTCGCCGGCGGAAAGGCCATCATCGCGGGGGCCAACCTCAACTACACGCCCATAGACCTCTCGAAGCACGCCAACCAGTACACCGGCGAGCAAGGCTGCTTCGGCGACAGGCGGCTGACCCTCAAAGACCTCCCCACTGGCCGCCAGACCCTCGCCGGCGTGCCCTACGACATCTTCGAGTTCCGCACCTCGCCCGTCCCCACCATCCTCATGCTCGGCGGACGCGGCATCCCCGGCAACCTCAAGGAGGAGATTCGCGGCATCCCGATAGGCCGCAAGGCCGACGCCCTCTTCTTCCTCATGGCCGCCCGACTCGACCAGCGAATGAACCCCCAGGAGATCAAGCAGAAGAAGCGCTTCGAGATGGCCCGCTACGTCGTCACCTACGCCGACGGCAAGACCGAGGAGATTCCCCTCATCGCCGAGATTGACCTCGACGACTACCGCCAGAAGGAGCCGAAGGCCATCCCCGGCGCCCAGATCGCCTGGGTCCGCCCCTACGACGGCACCGACCTCTCCGCCGTCCTCTACTCCAAGCAATGGACCAACCCGCGTCCCGACATTGAGATCAAAACCCTCGACCTCCTCTACGGCCCCGACCGCCGCGGCATCCCCGCCCTCCTCGCCCTCACCGCGGCGAGCGGGAAGTGAGTTCGCAGTGCGTTCCGCGGCGGCGCCGTTGACAAAGCGGCCCGCGCGTGTTACGATTCCTGGTGGCAGGAGCGAGGCGTAACCGCCGGAGGAAGGTGAAATGCTCACCACGGTCAGAGGTTGGGTGCGCCGAGACGGGCGCCTGGACCTGGAAGATGGCAAGGTGCCGGATCACGATACGCCGGTCCTCGTGACTTTCCTTGAGGACGAATTTCAGCGCGAGAGCGGCGAGTTGAGCGAGTTGCGCGACTACGCCGACACGCTCTACGACTACGAGGAGCGCTTAGCGAGGGGCGAAATCCAGTGGAAGTAGCGCGCGGGGGCGTCTACTGGGCGGACCTCAATCCGACCCGCGGCACGGAACAAGCCGGCCGCCGCCCCGTCCTCGTCGTGCAGACCGATCGCGCCAACGCTGCCAGCCCCCACACCATCATCGTCCCCTTCACAACCAGGATTCGCGGGGCGCTTCTCCCAAGCCATGTGTTCGTGCGCGCTGGCACAGGCGGACTATCAGAGGACGCCGTCGCGCTCTGCGAGCAGGTCCGGGTCTGCGACCGTTCGCGCTTGGTCCAGAAGATCGGCACAGTCCCTCAGCACGTAATGGACCAGATTGGTGAGGCCCTCAAGGCCATCCTGGACCTGAGGTAGCAAGCGGCGCGACATCGAGCTCAGGTCCCTCGACCTCCTCTACGGCCCCGACCGCCGCGGCGTGCCCGCCCTGATCGCCCTCACCGCCGCGACGGGGAAGTGAGAGCGCCTATGTCCGGTCCACAGGCACGCGTCCCGAGAACCGGTTGGTACGGGCCTATGCGGAGTTCCTTGTTGACAACACCACTCAGGTCAGTTATGCTGTGAACGTTGGCCCGTGGCATTGGCCTCGGTTACGGGAGTGACTGGATGGGTTTGGAGAAGCCGGCTTGGCATCCCACAACCATCCGCCGATTCGTCAAAGCGTTCAGCACCGGGGCCGGGGTCGTCCTGGTTGAAACCGATCAAGGGAAGGGGTATCTCAAGGGCATGGGCAATCCAGGCGGGGACCACCTTCTCGCCTGTGAATGGGTCGGCACCTTGCTGGCTCGGCGATTGGGACTGCCTACGTTCGACTTCTACATCCTTCGGGTGACGGAGCACGATGAACTCCCCTTTGCAGCCGGTGGCATGGCGAAGGCGGGGCCGGCGTTTGTCACCCGAGCAGAGCGAGGGGGGTGGTGGAGCGGCGCAGAGCGCGACCTGAGAGTCCTCGCCAATCCCCACGATATCCCCCGCCTCGTGCTCTTCGACACGTGGATGCTGAACTGTGATCGGTATTCAGTGGGCAAAGGGCGAGAACGGGTCCATCCCGACAACGTGTTCTTCTCTCGAGAGGGCGCTCCACGGGGGCGGTTCATCCTCAAAGCGATGGACCACACCCATTGTCTGACCTGCGGCAAGGAGTTGTCACCGCGCCTCGCCGCGATCGACCGGATCCGCGACGAACAGATATACGGGCTGTTCCCCCAGTTTCGCAGGTTCATGGTACGCCGGGCTAGGGCCGTCGCCATGCAGGACCACATGCGGGACGCGCTGGGCGACTTGGGCGGCATCGGTCGCGAGGAGGTGCATGCCGCGGTGCAGTCGGTTCCTGCGGAGTGGGGCCTCCACTCGCGCACTCGTGAAGCTGTGACCGAGCTGATCTGGCAACGCTCACGTTTCCTGCTTGGGAATATGATGCGTCTGGCCAGAGGTATCTGGCCCCAGCTTCTGATGCCCTTCATAGACGCTAAGGAGGAAGATCAATGAGCGCAGCCAAAGGCTACTACTCCTTGGTCCAGTACTGTCCTGACCTGTCCCGTCTTGAGTCAGCCAATGTTGGCGTACTGCTGTTCTGCCCTGAACTGCGGATCATCCGCGCGAAGATGGACCCGAGCAATGCCAGGATTCGCCAGTTCTTCGGTCAGGAGGGTTACGACAGACGCCAACTGAGTACGATCAAGGACGCCCTCGAGCGCCGCCTCGAGGTGGACCAGCGGGCATTCCGGACCCTCGGCGACCTTGAGCAGTTCATCGCGAGCCGCGCGAACGAGCTGCAGATTACAGCGCCTCGCCCGATGAAGGTACTCAACCCGGAGCAGGACCTCCAGCGACTCTTCGACGAGCTTGTCGCGGAGGGGCCTGCCTCAGTGCGGAGGGGGACAGCAGAGGCAGTGAGAGAGGCACTATGTGTGCGTCTAGAGCGGGAGGGACTTGACCAGTTCGTCGAACGCGATGTCGTAGTTCATGTCAGAGCTCTTGACAAGGAGCTGGAGGTCCCGTTCGGATACCGGAACGGACGGTTCAATCTGGTGCGCCCGGCGGCGTTCTTGCAGCCGCGGATACATGACGCCGTGAGTGATGCCTGCCTTCTCGCTGTAGAGGGCCACTCCTTATATAAGAACCCCGACTTGCTTCGCGGCGAGATGCAACTGGTTGTGGTTGCGCAGTTCCCGCCGCAACCTGGCCGGACGTGCGCGGTCGTTAGGGACATATTCGGCGAGAACGAAGTCGTTCTTCATGATCTCGACCATGTGGACGCCTTGATCCAGCACATCCGCCAGAGCGAGAGCGCTTTCCCCCACGGCGTCGCCGGGACCCCCCACACTGGTGCGAGTGACGTGCGAACTCCGGCGTAGGGGAGTGGACATGGCAAGGGACCCGATCGTTGAGGAGATGCGGCGGATCAAGGAGGAACACGCCGCGAAGTTCAACTACGACATTCGGGTGATGGGGAAGAGCCTGCAGGAAGAAGAAAAGCGCAGCGGGAGAAAGGTGGTCTCGTATGCCCGCAAGAGACCGGGCTCGCACGCGGGCGCTGAGGCCCGCTGAAGTGCCGAGGTGCGCCGCGGAGCGGAGACGACCGATGAAGGAGACGATGGTGGATACGAAGGTCACGTACACGCTGGCGTACCAGGGCAAGCTGTACGTGATCGAGCACGTGCCGGCGCGGGTGTGCAAGGAGACAGGCGAGGAATTCTTCGCCCCCGAGACGGTCGAGCGCATCCAGGCGCTCATCCGGGGCAGGAGGAAACCGGACCGGGTGGTCGAGACGCCGGTATACAGATATGCTTGAGGAGGACGCAATGGGAACTGACAAGGAGCGCCGCCTGACGATCGGCGAGCTTGCCGCCAAGGTGCGCAAGTTGGGACTCCGCTCCCCCTCGGAGTCGGCGGCGATCATCCGCGAGGACCGCGATGATCCCTCGCGCGGCATGCCGTTGTTGAAGAGCTCACCAGGGTCGATGCCCAAAGGGGCCTCGGGCCCCGCCACAGAGAACGCGAGCGGTTCGTAGTGCGGGCTTCAGCCCGTGGCTGGGGCGCCAGGCGGCCTGAAGGCCGCACTACAAACGCGTTTCCCAGTTGATCGCTTGAGCCGCAAGAGCAGCCGGGCTGGGCCTACTTGAGCTTCTTCTCGATTTCGCGCATCTGGGCGCGGAGCTCGTCGCGCTCCTTGGAGATGGTGGCGAGTTCGGGCTTGGCAGCCTCGAGCTCCTTGAGCTTGGCCTCGAGAGGCTTGCGGGCCTCTTCGACGGCCTTGCGGGCGGCGACGAGTGGCTCGGCTTCGCGGGCCTTGTCGCGGGCGGCGCGGGCGGCGTCGCGCTTCTCGCGGGCCGCCTTCACCTCCGCATCGTCGCCTTTCTCGACGGTGCGGCGAACGTCGTCGAGCTTCTTGCGAAGCTCGGCGCGGGCCTGCTTGGCCTCGGGGGCATCGCCCTTGTTCTTCTCGATGTCGTCGAGGAGCTTCTTGGCGTCGGCGTTGGCCTCGACCTTGGTGCGGACGAGTTTGTCGAAGGCGCTGGCGGCCTCCTGGTCGGCCTTGGTGGCCGCGGTGTAGGCAGTGTCGGCCTTCCGCTTCTCGTCGTAGGCGGCCTGGGCCTTCTCCACGGCCGTTCGCAGGTCGGCAAGCTGGGGCGACTTGCGGACTTCCTCGCGGAGCGCCTCGCGCTTCTTGTCGAGGGCCGCCACCTTCTCCTTGAGAGCCGCGAGCTCCTGCCTCAGGGCCTCGGCATCCGCCTCGCCCGCCCGGGCCGACCCGACGGCCCAGGCCAGCACCATGCACAGCCCGCCAAGCAGTGCGTTCCGCATATCCGGCTCCTTTCCGTGTGGGAATGAGGACTCCCGACGCGCCGCCCGCGCCGGCGCGGCCATACTACACCATCGTGCCCGGCATTTCCAACGGGCCTGGCCCGTTCGAGACGTCGCAACCGGCGCCCGCAGCCTAAGGCTGTGGTCGAGAGACAATTGCAGAGTCATATGACTCTGCAATTATCTCCCACCCGGCGGCTCTCGCCCACGGATGAGCGGT
>VGYW01000479.1 GCA_016872875.1 Planctomycetota bacterium
TGTAGACGCGTCCGCCCGTTGTGCCGCCGTAGGTGACGGGGGGCCAACTGCCGTCCTTCTCGCCGCCGCGCTCCTGGATGCGGCAGAGGAGGTCGCGGACCTGCTCGTGCCACTTGTCCCACTGCTTTCCGCGGCGCTGGTGGAGGGCCAGGTTCGCGTAGTACCAGTAGTAGTAGTTGTTCGTGGCCGTGAAGAGCGCCAGCTTGTCGAGGGGCATGGCCACGATGGCGTCCTTGTCGTGCCACTTGGGCGGGTTGGCGTTGATGAACGCCCCCGCCTTCTCGATATAGGGGTCGTCGGAAGCCATGCCGAGGTACTGGTGGCAGAGGAGGCCCACGGCGTTGAGGGCCAGTCCCATCGGTAGGCCGCGCATGTAGTTGGTCTTGCCCGCCGGCTTGTCGGTCACGGAATCGAAGAACCTGCGGGCCTCATCCATGGCCTTCGAGGGGACGTCCAGCCCGCTCAAGGTGGCGGAGCGGAGCGCCATGACCATCCAGCCGCTGATCGAGGAATCGCCGTCGGGCGAGTTGGCGTAGTAGCGCCAGCCGCCGGTGGAGTTCTGCGTGCGGCAGATGAAGTCGATGGCCCGCTGCGCCGGCTCCTGGAGCTTGAGGTCTTTGGTCATCCCGTAGGCTTCCACGAGGGCGAGGGTGGCCATGGGGTGGCAGTACATGTAGCCGCCGCCGCGCTTGCCGTCCTCCGTGTAGGCGATGCAGCCCTCGCGGTCCTGCTTGCCCTTGAGGTAGCCGAGCGCGCTATCCACGACGCGGAAGAACTTGCCCTTCTTGTGGGTGTAGCCTGCGCCCAGGAAGGACATGGTGCCGAGTGCGGAGATGCCTGGCTCGGCCCAGCGCGCGCCCTCGCTCTCGGCGCGCCAGCCGCCGGTCGGCTGCTGGTTGCGGGCCAGCCACATGAGGCCATGCTCGACGGCGTTCTCGGAGCCTTCGGTTGGGCCGCCCCCCTCCTTCGTCAGGCGGCCGCGGCAGCCAGGGGTGCGTCGCGCCCAGGCTCCGCCCTCGACCTCGATGACGCGGGTCTCGGCGACCTTCAGGGCGGCGTCGCTGGCCGCGGAGTCCTCCACCTCGCCAAGCTTCGCCTTCTCAATCGGCGGCTCGATGACGGGGGGGTCGGGAGCCACCTGTTGGGTCATCGTGTAGGGCGGCGGCTTCGGCTCGTCCGGCAGGATGCTCGCGATGTGAACCGGCTCGGTTATCTCGGGCCGCCTGTATCTGGACTCGACCTTCCAGTTCATCATGATGAGGATGGCGATGGCGTGGACGAGGAAGGAGATTCCCCACCAGGGGGTTCGGCGGCCCAGCTCTTTGAGTTTGCGCTTGAATGCATGCACGGGCGGGACCCTTGCTTCAAGGCCGAGGAGCCGGCATGCCCCCGTCTGCCAAGATCATTATATGATCTTCGCGGCTGCAATTCACCATTTTTCATGAGGCCGTTCGTGGCAGGGCCAGCCCCAGCCCCTATGCCTGGCCGTTCCCCAAGGGACCCAAGGGACATAAGGGACCCAAGGGACATAAGGGACACGCCTGGGGAGAACGCCGCCTTGCTGACCCTCTTGTCCCTTTGGTCCCTGTGGTCCCTGTGGTCCCTTCCTCCCGGCGGGGCGGCCATTGGCCGGTGACCGATGGGCGGCCCGGCTCGCGCGGAGGCCCCGATGGGTCGCCGTTTCTCACAGTACGCGGATACCGGCCTCACGGGTTGGCGAACAGGTCGGCCACGGGGCAGCGGAAGCCGGGGAGCAGGTCGCCGCCGTCGAGGTCGGCGCCGGCGGAGAGGGTCTCGATGTCGGTGCGGGAGCGATAGACCCTGACGGTGCGGGCGGCCGGATTGACGACCCAGACAAGCGCAGCGCCGGCGTCGAGCCAGGCGAGGGCCTTCTCGTGCCCCTCGCGGGGGGCCTGGCCTGGAGAGAGGACTTCGACCGCAAGGTCAGGGGCGCCTTCGCGGAAGCCTTCGCCGAGCGGCTCGGCGGCCAGGCTCTCGGCCGAGATGAAGGCGACGTCTGGACCGAGAACCGTGTCGGGGTCGCGCGCCACGACGAAGCCGGGGTCGCCGGCCAGCACACTGCCCAGCTTGTGCTTGTGCACGTGATTGCCAATGATGCGGGCTAGCCTGGCGGTAAAGTCAGCATGTTGGCAACTGGGCGGAGCCATTCTCTTGAGTTCTCCTTCCACCAATTCGTACCAGCGGTTGTCCGGCATTTCGAGCAACTGCTCGGCGGTCATCAGCGTGGCGACGCTCATGGCTTCGTCTCCTCGAGAGGCGGCTGTTGGCCCGCGCCATCACCTCGTAGGACAATTCTACTCTCGGAACGACGCGGAATCAAGAGGCGGCGAGGCTCAATGGGGGAGGGACAGATTGAGGTCGGCGACAGCCTTCTTTGCGGCCTCGACATCCCTCGCCTTGAGGACCACGCCCACCATCCTGCCCGTGTGGATGAAGGCCACTGGGGCGCCGGTGGCAGGAGCAAGGATGGCCACGTCCCCAACCTTCGCGGCCACCGCTGCGCCGGCGTGGAGCTGGCTGCACCGCTTGAGTGCGGCCGCGGCGTCGGCGGGGGTTGGGTACTCGACGACGAGCGCCCAGTGGGAGTGCTTGCCGCCCTCGGCGTAGCGGGCGAAGGCGGCGGGGGTGGAGGGCGCCAGCGCCAGGCCCTTCTCGCTCGTGAGGTCGGCGGGCAACACGTCGGGCGCGGCAAGGGTGTGGTGGAAGAACCGCACGCTGGTCGCCTCCCGCGCGGCGGTGGGGAGGGCGGTGACGACGGGCGGCAGCTTGGCCTCCCCCTCGGGCATGCGTGCCAGGAGCGCCCTGGCGAGGCCGCACAGGTCGTCGCGCACGGCGGGCCGCTGCCCAAGGCTCACGAGGCGCAGGTAGTTGGCGCCGTTCCATGCCCAGACCTCGCCTTCGCCGGAGCCGCCGGCGTTGCCGAGCTTCTCCGCCGAGCGGGCGCCCGACGAGCAGTCGCGGCCATAGGCCCCGAATGCCTCCTCGGGCGTCTTGAAGTACCAGAGCTCCGCGCTCACCTCCATGCGCTCCTGCTTGTACTTCGCCGTGGCGAGCTGGAGGAAGGCGTAGGTGAGGTATGGGTCGGCGGCGCCGTCCATGTAGTCGTAGAGGGCGTTCGCGCCGGCGTGGACGCGGGCCTCGCCCTCGATTGCCCAGGCGTCGAGCTTCGGGACGAGCACCCGTCTGTAATCTGGCTCGATCCCCTTCGGCTGCGGCTCGGCCGGCTTCTCCTCGGCAGCGACCTCCGCGGTGCCGGCCGGCCCCTCGACGCGAATGGCGGCCTCGCCGGCCACGGGGCAGACGTTTTCGCAGAAGCCGCAGCCTACGCAGAGCTCCTCAACCACGTAGGGGCGGTCAATGAAGATTTCCCGCTCGCCCACCTTGCCCACGAAGCGGTTGTAGCGGATGGCCTTGCCGGGCACGGGGCAGGCCTCCTCGCAGGTGCCGCAGTTGCAGTCCTTCCACTCGCTCGACCCCTCCATGAAGCGGGCGTGGCCGCGCCAGGGGATGCAGCGGCTGGTGTCGAACTTCGCCTTGCCCAGGGAGCGTTTCTGCTTCGCCTCGAACGCCAGCTTCTCGATGGCCTGGGAGGGGCAGACCTGGCCGCAGGAGGTACACTTGTAGACGCAGTAACCCATCCTGGGGACGAGCTTCGGCGCCCAAAGCCCCTCGACACCCGCCTCGAACGCCGCGGGATGAAGCGCCTGGGTTGGGCACACGCGCATGCACTCGCCGCAGCGCACGCAGCGGGCGAGGAACTCGTCCTCTGGCCGCGCCCCCGGCGGGCGGAGGACGGGGAGCCGCCCCTTCGCCGCGTGCCGCTCGGGGTTGATGCGGAGGAAGGGGAGGGCCGCCGCCGTCGCGCCCAGCGTGGCCAGGAACCCGCGCTTCGTCAGGTCCACCGGCACATCCTGCTCCCTGGGCTGGCGGCGGGTGAAGCGCACCGCGTCCACGGGGCAGCCATCCTGGCAGCGGAGGCAGAGGATGCACTCGCCGCCGAGGGTGCCCTTGCCGCCCTCCGTGATGCAGCCCATCGGACAGGTCCGCTCGCATTTGTGGCACGACACGCACTCTTCGCTGACCGAGCGGCGGAAGAGGGGCTTGAGTGCCACAATGCCCAGGAGCGCCCCCAGCGGGCAGAGGTTCCGGCACCAGTAGCGGCGATACCAGACCCCGAAGCCCAGGAGCGCCAGGAGGACAAGCGCGAAAACGGCCTGCTGCTCGTAGACTGGCACGCTGCTCTCGGCGAGTAGAGCGCGAGAGCCTCGGCCCCACAAGTCCCCAAGCGGACCGGTCGGCAGGTCCTTGAGGGCCAGGCCCAGCCCGCTGCTCAGCCAGACCGCGTAGGGCGCGACAACGAGGCCGTAGGTGCGTGTGGCGATGCTCAGCGGGTCGAGCCACCCCGCCGCGCTGATGCCGAGAGGTGAGCCGATGATGAGGAGCGCCAGGAGGTAGTACTTCAGGCGGCGGCCGTCGTAGAACGACGGCTTCCGCCCCTTGCGGAGGCCTGTCAGCGCGTGGTCGGAGGCATCGAGCGTGCTCCCCAGTGGGCAGACCCAGCCGCAGAAGAAGCGCCCGAAGGCCACGGCCAGCGCCAAGAGGCATAGGGCCGGCACGTAGCGGCTGATGAACGCCTGTGCGCCCAGCATTGCGGCCAGCGCCCCAAGCGGGCTGAGCCGCAGCACCGCATCGGGTGGAGCAAAGGCGCTCCCCACCAGCGCCGCCGCGTGGAGGAGCAGCGCCGCGAAGACCAGAAAGGTCGCGATCTGCGTTATGCGTCGCAGCATATTCAATGGTTGCGCCTGCTCGACAGGTTGCGTGCTGCGTCCCGCGTGCCGCGTGAAAAGGGAAGGCCGCAAGCGAGGTCTTCTCTTCTCTGGGCACGCGGGACGCGGCACGCGGGACGCGGCACGCATCACGCTTCCCTGCCCGTGAACTTCATCTCCCCGAGCCCCGCCTCAACTCCGAAGCGGAGGAAGCCGAGGTCGGCCGGGTCGCGCCCGAAGAGCTCCTTCGCGGCATAGGCGTCAACCGCCACGGGGTCGGTGCCCACGATGATTCGCTGGGCGCGCTCGGCGCCGTCATCCACATCGGAGCGCCTCGGGCTGTTCGGGCCGTTGCGGAACATCACCCGCGTGGCGTCGAGAATCGTCAGGTCAACCTTCACCACGCGGTTGAGGTCGGCGATCTTCTCGTGGATTTGCTGGTGGAGTTGCCCGCGCTCGCCGCCCACCATGCCGAAGACGTTTTTCATCCCCAGCGTGAGGCCCGACGTGCTGTGGGTCTTCGCCGCGGGCATGTTGATGAGCACGTCCACCTGGTCTTGGAACAGGACCAGTTCGTAGAACGGCCAGCTCTTCAGCGCGAAGGCGCCGGGGATCGCTAGCTCGTGGAACCGGCTCTCGTCCACGTAGTGAACTGTTCCGCCCGCCTTGCGGACGGCGTCCGCGATGCCGCTCGCGCGGTAGGGGCCGGCCGGGTCGCGCGACATCGTGCGGTCGAAGACCACCACGCGCGCGTCCGGGCTCGCCTCGCGGCAGAGCGCCACCACGGCCGCGACCGCGGCGGGGTTCGCGTTCGCTCCCGTCTCCGGCGGGAGATCCCAGGCCATGTTGGGCTTGATGACGACGGTTTGGTGGCCGCTGACGAGGGCCTTCATGCCGCCTGCGGCCTCGATGGCTCGGCGGACGTTTGCGGCTGGGTCGGCGCCCTTGGCCACGACGACCTTGCCCTTTCCGAGCTGGAGGCCGTTCGCCGCGGGCGCCTTATAGGTACGGCCTTTGAGGCGCGAGCGGCGCCAAAGCCCGAGCCCGAAGGCGCTCCCGCCCACCACCGCGGTGCCTATCAGAAAACCCCGCCGCGACATCTCGGATCGCATGGCAACACTCCGCTCAGTCCATTGAGGATAGCAGAAGTCGAAGGGGGTTGTCAACCGGGCCACAGGGCTGCGGAATCGGGAATTCGTCGCGCTGAGGAAGGCCAGGAGGGGGTGGGGAACCGGCTGAGAGAAAGGGGGCGTAAGGCGGAATAGCTCGATCGGGGCTACGGTGCGACAGGGCAAGCGCGG
>VGYW01000480.1 GCA_016872875.1 Planctomycetota bacterium
CAGGCCTCCTCGAAGTGGAAGAAAAGAAGAGAACACGCTTCCACACATGGAGGCCTGGTCCTTTACCTTTTGCAAGCGATCCTGATCAGATCGATCTAAAAAGGTCGTCCGGATCATCATACCAGCCGAAGGGCTCCGCTCGGAATGACAATGTTGCGTGGACGCTCCCCAACCCCCCGGAGATACGCATGCGCGCGCGTCGAAGCATCTGGCTGCTGGTTCTGCTCCTCTGCGCAGCGTTGAGGATGGCCCGCGCGGGAGAGGGCGGCCAGACGGTCATTCTCGACATGGACGCCATCCGCCACAAGCCCACGCCCGTGGGCAAGGAGAAGAAGCCAGCAGGGACGGTCGAGCTGGTGGATGGGAAGGTGGGGAAGGCGTGCAAGTTCACGTTCATCGAGGGCGCGTCGGGCGGGTTCTTCACGGCCGGCGTGCGGGCGACGCCGGAGTGGGATAAGGCCGCCGGCATCTCCTTCTGGCTCAAGGGCGATGGCTCGAAGAACTGGGGCGGCGTCGAGCTGATTGACGGCTCGGACTACGCTCTCCGCTACGCCGCCGCATTCCCGCTCGATTCAACCGAGTGGCGGAAGATCTCCATCCCCTGGTGCGACCTCATTCCCGAGCTGCCCAAGGCCAAGCTCGTCGGCACCAAGGAGGGCTACGCCCCCTCCTCCTTCGGGAACTTCTGGTTCGGCAAGTGGTGGACCTGGCGCGACTATCCCGCCCATTCGTTCACCATTGACGAGGTGGCGCTTGAACGCGACATCGCGGTTGACACGACGGACTACACACCCGCGAAAGGGGGCGTGCCGAAGTTACTGGCCAAGCTCAAGGCCAGGCAGCCTGTCACCGTCGTGACGATGGGGGATTCGCTAACCGACAGGCGCCACTGGGCCAATCGCCAGGTGGTCTGGGCCGAGGACTTCGCCGCGAAGCTCAAGGAGACCTATGGCTCCGAGGTCAAGCTGGTCAACGTCTCGCGCGGCGGCTCACAGCTCACCCACGGCCTCCTCCAGATGCCCCTCTGGGTCCGCGACACGCCTGAGCCCGATCTGGTTACAGTGTGGTATGGCTACAACGACTGGAGCGATGGGATGCGGGGCGAACGGTTCCAGGAGACGCTGGCGTTCGCCGTTGACCGCATTCGCCGCCTGACGAAGGGCAAGAGCGAGGTGCTCCTGATGACCACCTGCCCCGCCTTCGAGCGCTGGGACGAGATGGACGAGATGGCGGGCGCCGTCCGCATCGTCGCGATGAAGAAGAAGACGGGCCTGGGCGACGTTGCGGCGGCGTTCAAGAAGTCCGGCGGCGACGAGGCGGCACGCCTCAAGCTCTTCTGCTCCGACAAGACGCACCTGGGCGAGCCGGGGCACAAGCTGGCGGCGGAGACGGCCATCAAGGCCATCGCCGGCGAGTGAGGCGGTTTCGGACGTGTGCCCCGTCCCGCGTGCCAGGAAGGGACGGTAGGGCGTGCAAACCTGCACGCGGAAACTCTTGCGACGCAAGGGGATACAAAACTGCAACCACGAGTTGCAGAATTCAGGGGGAACTCGTAACCTTGCCATCATGGGCTGCGGGCCACAGGACCGAGGAATTGCCTCACCACCGGTGAGAGGAATAGGAGGAGCCCCGATGGCTCAGAGAGGCATCGTTCCCGGGAACTATGGCGCGCTCTTGCGACAGGTCAAAGAGCGCGTCAGAGCAGCGCAACTGGCCGCGCTCCGTCGCGTGAATAAGGAACTCATCAGTCTGTACTGGGACATCGGCCAGATGATCGTGTCGCAGCAGAAGAAGCAGGGGTGGGGGAAGTTCGTGGTGGAACGCCTGGCGCGGGACCTCCAGGCGGAGTTCCCCGGAATCCGCGGCTTCTCCGCTCGCAACATCTGGTACATGCGGAACCTCTATGTGACCTATGCCGCTAACGAAAAACTGCAATTGATAATTGCAGAAATAGGCTGGACCCAGAACGTGGTCATCATGGAGAGGTGCAAGGACGAGTTGGAGCGGGAGTTCTATCTGCGCATGACGCGGAGATTCGGCTGGACCACGAATGTCCTCATCCACCAGATCGAGAACCAGAGCTACGAGAAGACGCTGCTTGGCCAGACGAACTTCGGCCGCACATTGCCGCCCGCCCTGCGGGCGCAGGCCAAGCTGGCCGTCAAGGATGAGTACACCTTCGACTTCCTCGAGTTGGGGGAGGAGCACTCCGAACGCGAGCTGGAGAGGGCGTTGCTCTCGCGGGTCGAGGGCTTCCTGCGCGAGATGGGTGGCCTGTTCGCCTTCGTCGGCGGCCAGTTCCGCCTCGAGGTCAAAGGCCGCGAGTATTTCATTGACCTCTTGCTCTTCCATCGCCGGCTCTCCTGCCTCGTGGCCATTGACCTGAAGGTCGGCGAGTTCGAGCCGGAGTTCGTCGGCAAGATGCAGTTCTACCTTTCGGCCCTCGATGACCTCGTGCGGCTGCCCAGCGAGAAACCGTCCATCGGCATCATCCTGTGCAAGTCCAAGGACCGCACTTTCGTCGAATATGCGCTCCGCGACACGGCCAAGCCGATCGGCGTGACGTCTTATCGAATCGTGAAAAGGCTCCCGCGCGAGCTGCACGGCCAGCTTCCGCCCCCGGAGGTGATCCGGAAGCTCCTGGAGGACTCCGAATGAACGCGCGCCCGTGGCCCCTTCTGTTGGCCTTGTTCCTTGCTCAGGAGGCCCTGGCCGCCATGAAGCCCCGCGTGATTGAGACCAAGTTCCCCACCGACGACGTGGTGATCGCCTCGCTGGTCGTCGAGGCGCCGAAGGATGGCGTGGGCGACGCCACGGGGGCGATTCAGGCGGCGATTGACGAGGCCGCCGCCGCGGGCGGAGCCGTCGTCTTCCTCCCCCCAGGCCGCTACCGCCTCGCCGGCCGCCTCACCCTCAAGGAAGGCGTCACCCTCCGAGGAGACTTCAACCCGTTCGTAGTGCGGCCTTCAGGCCGTAAGGAGGAGGACGGGCTGAAGCCCGCACTACAAACAGCGACGATTCTCATGCCGACGGCGGACAAAGGGAATGCCGACGGCCCGCCCGCCATCACGATGGAGCGCGGCACGGGCCTCACCAATCTGGCCATCTGGTATCCCGACCAGGACCCGATGAAGATCGTCCCCTACCCCTGGACCATCCGCACCTCGGAGAAGGTCACTGGCAACAACATCACCATCCAGAGCGTCGCCCTCATCAACCCCTACCAAGCCATCAAGATCGGCCCCGAGTGGAACGAGCTTCACACCATCCGTCACATCCATGGCACTCCGCTCAAGGCCGGCATCTGGATCGATACCACGACGGACATTGGGCGGGTGCGCGCCGTGAGTTTCCTGCCCGATTGGTGGCAACGGTCGGGACTGCCCGGCTCCCCCACGACAGACGAAGCAAAGGCGGCGCTCCGCCGCGTCCTCGGTAAGGATGGGGTCGGTCTGGAGATGCGCCGTTCGGACTGGGAGTACATCTCCGATAGCGCCATCAGCGACTACGCCATTGGGGTCTTGGTTCGTCAGGGCCAGCAGGGGACAGCTAACGCAGTGATCGCCTCGTCAGTTCTTGCCGGCGGCACAGCTTTGAGACTGGAGGGCCTCAACGAGGTCGGGCTCTCTGTTACAGGTTGTGTTCTGGGTGGACTGGAACACGCGGTGCATGCCCCCGCCGCCTTCAATTCCACTGTGCAGTTCCAGGACTGCGCCCTAAGTGGCCGGGTGCGTCTCGACGGGCCGGGCACCCTGACGCTACAAGCGGGCCTGCTGCCGCCTATGCCGGGCGGCGGGAGAGGCATCGTGGCGAGCAGCGGCCAAATCTCGGCACTGAACTGCACTGTCGCCGCACCGGGGTTCCCGGCCCTGCTGGGCGAAGGCGTCCGGCGCGCGCGAATGCTGTGGAATCCGTTCGACCCAGAGCCGGCCGTGAAGAAGGTAAGCGCCGGCGATGTCATGATGGCCACATACCCGCTTGTTGCTACAGGCCATCCCGTACCCGTGCAGGTCATGGAATTGCTTGGAGGTCGCCTGTCAACCCGCAAGCCCCTGCTGCAGAATCCGCGGCTGTTTGTGGTCACCGGTTTCGGCGCGGGGGCCGGGGAACAGGACAACACCGCGGCGTTTGCGAAGGCGCTGGAGGCGGCGCGGAAGGCGGGCGGGGGGACGGTGTATGTGCCCGCGGGGAACTATCGCTTCGCGGGCGAAATCGTGGTGCCGTCGGGGGTGGAGCTTCGCGGCATCTTCGATGTGCCCCACCACACGGTCTCGGGCGGCTCGGTGCTGATGCCGACGAGTGGCAAGGGCAAGGCCGACGGGACGCCGTTCATCCGCCTGGAGGCGAAGTCGGGGCTGCGGGGGCTGACCATCTGGTATCCCGACCAGGACCTGCGGAGCATCCAGCCCTATCCCTGGGCGATTCAGAGCCTGGGGCCGGGGTGCTGGCTCGTGGACGTGACGCTCGGCAATGCCTACCAGGGGGCGGATTTCTGGACGCATCCCAGCGACGGCCACGTCATCCGCTACCTCGCGGGCGCGGTGTTCAAGCGCGGACTCTTCGTCTCCAAGTGCAAGGGCGACGGATGGGTCGAGGACGTGCAGTTCAATCCCCACTACTGCGTCCGCGTGCATCCGAGCCTGGCAAGCCCCTACACCGAGGGGAAGAGCATCCAGGGGGTCATCGAGTATCAGCGGGCGAACCTGGAGGGGATCGTGTTCGGCCGCTGCGAGAACGAGCACGTGCGCGGCACCTTCCTCTACGCCGCCTACGACGGCATCGCGTTCCGAGACGACGGGGGCGTCGGGGCGAAGGCCACGGTGATCAACCACGGGACGGACACGGGGAGCCGCTGCGCCGTGCTGGAGGGGAGCGCGAACGTGACGTTCATCAACGCCCAACTCGTGCCCCTCGGGGCGCACGAGGTGGGGGCGATCATCGTGGGCGACTCGTTCAAGGGCAAGGCGAGCTTCTTCAACACGCAGATATGGGGCGGGAAGACGAGCGGCATCATCGCTGGCCAGGGCGACGTGGTGATTCAGGGCGTGAACACCCTCTGCGGCCCCTTCATCCTCAAGGGCGGCCGCGTGGCCATCGAAAACGCCCACTGGACCCGCGATCTTCCCTGCCACATCCGCGTCGAGCCGACGGTCGAGAGCGCCCGCCTCATCGCCAACCTGGCGCCGAATGAGTTGAAGGTTGAGAATGGGGCGGGGGGCAAGCTCTACGCGCGCTGCAACTCCCTGGCCATTCCATCGGTGGCGGGCCGCCTCACTTTCAAGACCAGCTTTGAAGAGGGCGAGCCGCAGCCCGCGGCGGACACGGTAGCGAAGCAGGGCGGCGGCATCAAGCGCGTGAGCAAGCCCCAATGCCGCGTGGCCGAGACCGAGGCCAAGACCGGCAAACGCGCCCTCCGCGTGTCGGGCGTCGCCGACGACCCGGCATACTCCCACGTCTACTTCAAGCTCTTCGGCGAAGCGATTGGCGTCGCCCCCGATTCCGTCCTGACCTACTGGATTCGCCCAGCGAACGAGCGAGGCCGCTGCGTGGGCCTCGACCTCCTCTTCTCTAACGGCTCGGTCCTCCGCGATTCGCAGGCCAGGACCGCTGACGGCCAGGGCGTCCACCCCGGCAACCCCAAGGGCGAGGTCGGCAAATGGACGAAGCTCGCCATCCCGCTCGGCCAGACCCACGCGGGCAAGGTGGTTGCCGCCATCATGGCTGCCTACGACAGCCGCTCTGGCGGCGGCCCCTTCGAGGCCTGGCTCGACGACCTCGCCATCGAGTCCGCCCAGCCCGCGGCCCCCGTCGCCATCAGCGCCAAGCCCGCGGGCGGCGTCTTCAAGGGCAAGGTCGAGATCGCCCTCTCCCCACAGCCTTCCCCCCTCTCCCCTGGGGAGAGGGACGGGGTGAGGGTGCCTTCCGCCCAAGGCACCGTCGTCCGCTACACCCTCGACGGCCTCTCGCCCACGTCCGACTCGCCCCGCTACGAGAAGCCGATTGTCCTCGACCAGCCTGGCCTCTGGGAGCTTCGCTTCGCGGCCTTCGGCCCCGACGGCCGCCTGGCGAGCCGCGTCT
>VGYW01000481.1 GCA_016872875.1 Planctomycetota bacterium
CGAGGTCCGCCCGCGCCGGCGCGCCCAGGCTGCCTTCGAGGAGGATGAGCCGCGTGGGGAGGTCGGGCTTGGGGTTCTGCGCGGCCTCGGCGGCGGCGAGGAGGTCGTAGAGGGCGGCGGCGGCAAGGTCGAGCTTCTGGACGTGGTCGGTGGCGGCGCGTGCGGCGGCGGCGTAGCGGGTGAGGATGGGCCTCACCTGCGGCGCGAGCGCCTTGTTGCGGGCGAGCTCCCTGCCGAACGCCTCGCAGAGAGCGTCGAGCGCCGCGGCGGCGCGCGAGCGCGCGGTCTCGGGTAGAGGGGCTTCTGCCTTGCCCAGGTCGGCAAGGGTCCTGAGGAGCCGCTTGCTCGCCTGGCCATTGCCCTTGGCCGCGGCGAGGACGGCGGCGGCATCGGCGGCCACGGCCAGGCGGAGCTCGGGGGCGAGCTTCGGCCAGCCGTCGTCGGTCACGGCCAGGAGGTAGTCGCGGAGGGCGTTGCTCGCGGGGAGGGGCTGCGGCGGAACGGGGACGGCTGTGGGGAGGGGAATGGGCGTGGTGATGCGCTTCGTGGTGTCGGCCTTCACGGTAGTGGCTATGTGGTCGGGGGGCCTGCTGGCGAGGCCCTCTGTGATGCGCCAGTAGACGAGCAGGGCGAGGCCGGCCGCGGCAACCGCCGCGGCAACGAAGACGAACGACCCGCGAGAGGGCGGGGGCCTGAGGAGGAGGAGGCGCTGCTGAAGCTCCTGCGCCCGCTCGCGGAGGCCGGCGAAGACGCCGTGGGGCTCGGCCTGGACCTCTGCGAGGAGCTCGGCGGCCTCGACGACCCTGGCGGAGGCGATCTCGGCCTCGGCGAGGGCGAGGAACTCTTCGAGCTCGGCCCGCCGCTGGCGCTCGATGAGCTTGATGTGGCCGCCGCAGGCGGCGCAACGCTCGGCGCCCACGCGGTTCACCCCCTCGCAGTCGGGGCGGAAGCAGGGCTCGACCAGTGCGGTGGCGCAGGCGGCGCACGACAGGTCCGCAGGCCCAACCGCCAGGCCGCAGGCGTGGCAGACCGGGCCTGCCGCGACGCCGGCGGGCACGGCCTCGGTGACGGAGGTCTCCTCGCGCCTGACGGCTTCGCGTGCGGCGAGGAGGGCCTGGCGCATCTCGGCGGCGGACTGGAACCGCTCTTCGCGCCTGGCGCGCGTGGCGCGCTCGACCACCGCGTCGAGCTCCTTGGGCGCGAGGGGGTTGGCGGCGCTCGGCGGCTGGCCCGTGGGCAGCTCGCCCGTGAGCATCTCGTGGAGGCTCACGCCGAGGGCGTAGATGTCGGCCCGGGCGTCCACCACCTCGCCCGTGCCGCGCTGTTCGGGGGCCATGTACTTGGCGGTGCCGAGGCGCGAGCGCCTCTCGCGCTGCACCGTGGCGTCCTCTTCCACGATGTGCGCGATGCCGAAGTCGGCCACCTTCACCTGGTCGGTGCCCTCGCCGACGAGGATGTTGCCCGGCTTGATGTCGCGGTGGACCACGCCGGCCGCGTGGGCGGCCTCGAGTGCCTGGCAGATCTGGAGCGCGACGTCCACCGCGCGCGCCACGCCCACCTGGCCGCCCTTGACCAGGTTGCGCAGCGTGCGGCCGTGGACGTACTCCATCACGAAATAGTAGATGTCGCCCACCCGCCCGCGGTCAATCACCCCCACGATGTTCGGGTGGCTCAGGGCGGCGAGGGCATCCGACTCGCGCTCGAAGCGCGCCACGAAGCGCGGCACGTTCACGTACTTGCGCAGGAGCACCTTGATGGCGACCTCGCGCTCCATCGAGAGCTGGATGGCGCGGTAGACGGCGCCCATCCCCCCGTGGCCCACGAGAGCCACGACGCGATAGCCGGGAAACGTATCGGGGCGCGCCAGCTCCTCGCCCTCGGCCAGCGAGGGGAGGAGGAAGACCGCGGCGCACGACGGGCAGCGTATCTGCGGACCCTCCCCCTGCTTGGGGAGTTCCACCTCAGCCGCGCACCTGCCGCAGACGATCTTCAATCGGGATGCTCCTCAACCGCCTCTCTTCGGCATTCTAGCAACTCCGCCGCAGCGCTGCAACCGGCGGGACCGGACTGAGTATGGCCCCCAGTTCTGGTGAACTACTCCCGGAGCCCCGACAGGGGCGTACTATAGCAGCCCAGGGCGAAGCCCTGGGAAGAGGGCGCCAGGTAGGTCAGCCCTGAAAGAGCGTACTATGCGGTCCGGGCGCCACATCCTGCCTATGGCGGCTAGTACGCCCTTACAGGGCTCAATCCGGCCGCCCGCCTGTCCCAGGGCTTCGCCCTGGGCTGCTATAGTACGCTCCGTTCGGAGCCTCGGAGCCGAAGAACATCACCAGAACTGGGGGCCATACTCGATCGGACTGATCCGACCGATCCGACCGATGGGCCCTACATCCTCCGTGCGCGGTACTTGCGGAGGCAGCGCAGCAGCCGCTCGAAGTCGGCGGGAAGGGGGGCTTCGACGGCCAGCGGTACGCCATCCGCAAGCTCGGCCTCGATGCGGCTGGCGTGGAGGGTGAGGCGCGCCATCAGTGGCGGCTCGGGGCGGTCCTCCTTCCGGCGATACCCAGGCTTGATCTGCGAGAGGTAGAGGGCGTCCGCGCCGCCGTAGAGGGGGTCCACGGCCAGCGGGTGGCCCAGGCTGGCCAGGTGGAGCCGCACCTGGTGCTGGCGGCCGGTGAGGGGCTGGACCTCGACGAGGGTGTAGCCGCGGAAGCGCTCGAGCACGCTGTAGCGGCTCTTCGCCGGGCGGCCCTTCTCGCGGCGGAGCCGCATCCTGCCCCGCGTGGCGGAAGGGGCGATGGGCAGGTCAACCTCCCCCTCCGTCATCGCCATCTCGCCGCGGACCACCGCCAGGTAGCGCTTGGCCACGCGCCGCTCCTCGAAGGCGGTGCTCAGGTGGCGGGCGGTCCCGAGGTCCTTCGCCACGAGGAGCACGCCCGTCGTATCCTTGTCGAGGCGGTGGACGATGTGGACGCGGCTGCACGGCCAGTGGGACTCGTGCTGGACGTGCCAGAGGAGGCCGTTGATGAGCGTGGCCTCGAGGGTGCCCGGCCCTGGTATGACGGCGATGCCCGCCGGCTTGTTGATCGCCAGCACGTGCGGGTCCTCGTAGAGGACCTCGAGGTCCAGTTTCTTCGGCTCGTAGCGCACGAAGGGGGCGTCGGGCAGCGAGAGCGCCACGGACTGGCCGGTCTGCGGCACGAAGCGGTGGTCCACCCGGCGGCCCTCCACCATCGCGTGGCCGTGGGCCACCAGCCGCCGTATCCGCGTCAGCGGCAGCGTCGGCAGCGCCGAAGCGAGGAACTCGATGATGTCCTGATACGAGTCGTCCACGCTGAGATGAATCGTCTCCACGGCCTGGCCCTCTTTCCTTGAGAGGGTGAATGGATGAATGGATGAATGGATGATTGGATGGATGAGGGAACCCCGCGGGCGACTCCTCTTTCATTCATCCATACATCCACCCATCCATTCATCCTCTCCTATGCTCGCGCCTGACGCGATTATACAGGATTGGCGCGAGAGGCGGCAAGCCGGTAAAATGCAGGCGGGCCGAACCAGGAGGAATCGGATGCCTCTGGCGGATATGCTGCACTTCGATGAAAAGGGGCTTATCCCCGCGATCATCTTCGACGCGGGCACGCGCGAGCCGCTGACGCTGTGCTACCTGGACCGCGCGGCGCTGGAGCGGACGCTTGCGACGGGCCTCGTCCACGTCTTCCGCCGCTCGCATGGCCGCGTGATGCTCAAGGGCGAGACCTCGGGCCACACGCAGCGGGTGGTGGACGTTTTTGCGGACTGCGAGGGCAACTCGCTCGCCATCGCCGTCGAGCAGAAGGTCGCCGCCTGCCACGCGGGCTACTACACCTGCTACTACCGCCGCTATGACAGGGCGAAGGACGCGCTGGAGGCGCAGGGCACACCCATATTCGACCCCAGCAAGGTATACTGACTGCTTCGCAACGGTCTCTACTGTTGTGCGCCGCCTTGCCTTACCAACTCCTCGACATGCGCAACAAGGTCCGCCACGAGTCCGCAAAGCAACTCCCGATCGAGTCCACCTTCGTCTTCGAATGCGGAATAGCGGTACTGGACTGCGAAGTCAACCATATCTGTGAGGTTGAGGAAGCGCTCAGGGACGGTCCGGCCCCCGGCCTGTACGCGGCCGAATAGGTCCTCAAGGTCGTGTGTCAGGGGATACCGGCCTTCGGCGAGCGCGAGCCACGCCTTCAGAGCCTTCTCGATGGCCTGCTGAGCGAAGAAGCCGAACGCTTCGTCGGGAAAGGCATCAATGTCCGCGACCATTCCCCTGAGCGTTCGCAGGTCCCTTCCGGCGATAGCGACCACCCGCCGGGCCTCTCTAATGTCGCTCATAGAGGACTCTCCCCTCGGCGAAGGCCCGGCCCACAACATTGCTGGGCGACCTGCGCCAGGTGGAGACTTCATCCGAACTGTAGACAAGGATATCCTTGGGGATAGGGAAGGGAGAGATCGAACGCCGGATCCGGCGAAGCTCGTTCCACCGACTCCGACCCGGCCCGAAGGGCTCTCGCTCAACCACGAGGAGGTCGAGATCGGAATCGGGCCCAGGGTTCCCTCGCGCCCAGGAGCCGAAGAGCAGGACTTGTTCCGGTTCCACCTCGCGCACGATGGCATCCACAATGCCTCGCAGCAACTCCTCAGTGACCTCGGCCATCATCCTGCCTCCTTGCACGTGGGTACACATATCCTACCCTCTGCTGCCCGCGCGTTCAACTCTTGCGTGACGCCTTGCGAGCCCGTCCCCGCCTCTTGAATTGCGGCAGCCAGGGGGCGCTGGCCGCGAAGAGCTCGTCGCACATCGCGTGAACCTCGTCGAGGGAGCAGACGGCGCCCGTGAGGGGGTCGAGGGCGCAGGCCTGGTAGACGGCGTCGCGGTCGCCCGTGGGGGCGGCCTGGACGGTGAGCTCGCAGACGGCGACGTGTGCCTGGTTGATGGCGGCCAGTTGCGGCGGCAGGTCGCCCACGAACGCCGGGTTCACCCCATGCTTGTCCGCGTAGCAGGGCACCTCCACGCACGCGCCCGGCAGCAGGTTCGTTATCAGCCCGTCGTTCTCCACGTTGCCGTTGAAGCGGAACGTCTGGCCCGTGGTCACGGCGTCTATGATGTAAGAGCCGTACTCGGCGCTGCGGTTGTAGTTGATGGGGTCCTTGCCCTCGGCCATGCGGGCGAGGCCCTTCTTGTAGTCCTTGCGGTTCGAGCCGTAGAGCTCGAGGATGAAGGCCGTGCCGCCGTGCTCGGTCGCGCTGCCGCCCCTGAGGAGGCCCGCCCGGCTAGTTGCCGGTGAGGCCGGTGATGACCTGGATGACCTCGCCAGAAGGGCTCATCAGGGTGATCTTGGGGGCCGAGGCGTTCAGGTCGAGCCACCAGCGCCCCATCGAGGCGCCGTGTGCGCCCATGTTCCAGAGCTTCACCTGCATCTCAGGGTCCTCGATGACGTAGATGATGCCGTTCTGCACGTCGAAGGGCCTGCCACTGATGCGGATCGTGTTCTTGTTGCCGTTGCCCTTAGGGTTCATCTTGATGTAGATGGCCTTCCCCTCGTAGAACAGGGAGCCCTTGGAGGCGAGGAGGTGGTTGCGGGTGATCTCCCTGCCGTCGCCGATCCTCATGTTGAACTCGAAGTCGTGGTTGTTCCTTGGGTTGATGTTGAGGCCGCCGCGAAGCTGCCGCTCGCCGGTCAACTGCTCGATCAGCAACTCCGCCGCCGCGTCGCTGTCGAGATTGGCCTCGAGCTCCACTTTGTCCACCCCGCCGCTGGTCCTGAGAATGAGGAGCACATTCCCGATGGGGAGGCTGGTGACGTAGGTGTTCGCGGCGTCCAGCTCACTGAGGATGGGCTCGCGGTAGAGCAAGCTGAGGGTCTGGCCCGGCTTGGCCTCCTCCTTTGCCGGATTGATGAAGACCTCGGGGTCCCTGGCGAAGGGGCCGAGCTCAGTTGCGAGGTCTGCGCCCTGCTGGGGGTAGCTGCCGTACCTGTTGAAGTAGAGCTGGAAGGCCGAGCTGATCTGCTTGAGGTCGTTCTCGGCC
>VGYW01000482.1 GCA_016872875.1 Planctomycetota bacterium
GAAGGCATACGAGGCCGCGGCTGGGGGCCTGGACGCCTACAAGAAGAAGGTCGCCGAGGCCGACGACGCCTGCGAGAAGAAGCTCACCGAGCTCGTCGGCGCCGAGAAAGCCAAGGCCATGCGCGCCGCCTGGTGGCAGCTCCAGCCTCCGGGGCAGCCTGGCGGCCCGCCAGGCCCGCCGCCCAAGGGCGGCGAGGCCCCCAAGGCCGAGCAGCCCAAGGCCACCGAGTTCTGAGCGGGCAGACCGCCCCCGGCTTTGCCCGTCAGCAAATCCCCCGCCGAGCAACCCCCGGCGGGGGATTTCCTTTGGCCCCAATCGTCCTCCTCCTCGTCCCTCGTCCTCGACCCTTGTCCCCCATCTCAGGGGAATCGAGGACGAGGGACGAGGACGAGGACGATTACGATTCGCAGATGCCATGCCCCCTTGACGCGCCAAGCCCATCCCGCTACGATGCCCTGGTATGCCGCGCCGCGATCGGGTGCGCGACAACGTGCGCGCGGGCGCTCTTCTTAGTCCCGAAGGAACTGTAGTGGGTTGCCGGCGGCTTCAGCCGCCGGATCGGGGCGCACGCGCGGCGCAGTCCCGAAGGGACGGCAGAAGCCCCGTGGCGAGGCGCTCCGCGGCCCCGGTCTATCGTCCCTTCGGGACTTCGCCTGGTTCTGGCGCAGCAGTCCGGCGGCTGAAGCCGCCGGCAACCCACTACGCTCCCTTCGGGAGCAAGACGCGGAGGTGTCCGCTGGCAAGGAGGATTCAGCCATGTACTCGGGCTTCAGGGTGTTCTTCGCGTGCGCGCTCCTGGCGTCCGCCTTCGCGGGCGCCGCTGAGTTCGAGGGAACCGGGCGGGTGGACTTCCACGGCTACGCCGGGTGCGTGAAGCTGGAGAACGAGAGCTGCCGGGTGGTCCTCTGCCACCAGTGCGGCGGACGGGTGCTGGAGTATTCGTGGAAGGGGACGAATGCGATGGCGCTCCACCCCGATGGGGCAGGGAAGGTCTATGACCCCGCGAAGAAGCAGGGCGGCGCCGCCGACGGCGGGCGGTTCGACATCGGCCCCGAAAAGGTCATCCCGCCCCACCCCGACCTCTGGGTGGGCGCCTGGGAGGCCGAGATCACCGGCCCCCGCGCCGCTCGCCTCACCAGCGTGCGGGACAAGGCGACCGGCGTCCAGCTCGTCCGCGACTTCGAGCTCGACAAGGCGTCGAGCCGCCTCCGCTGCACGCAGGCCATCCGCAACGTCTCGGACCAGCCGAAGGAGTGGTGCCACTGGAGCCGCACGTTCGCCCCGGGCGGCGGCATCGTCGCCATCCCCCTCAGCCCCACCAGCCGCTTCCCCAAGCACTGGGTCATGTACGGCGGGGGCGACACGATCATGTACAACCCGCGCGACGAGCAGATCGCCGCCCGCGACGGCTTCCTCCTCATCACCGGCACGCCCGCCAACCCGAAGCTGGGGATGGACTCCGCGGTCGGCTGGCTCGCCTACCTGATGAAGAACGGCCTGCTCTTCGTCAAGCGCTATCCCGTCTACCCCGACCGCGCCTACAATGAGGTCGCAGGGCTGACCATCTCGATCTGGTACTACAAGGACGAGCTCTGCGAGCTCGAGCCGATCGGCCCGAAGAACAACATCGCCCCTGGCCAATCGGCCTCATTCACCGAGGAGTGGTGGATTCTCCCCCACAAGTACCCATCGAGCCCCGCCGAGCTCGACCTCGCCAGGCTGAAGGCCCAGGTGGAGAGGGCCGCTCGGCAGTAGACAAGTCAGTGTGTTTCAGGTACTGCGATTCAGACGTAGGACGCGCCCGGCCACTATCGCGCCCTTCGGCGGCTTCCGGGGCCGCGGCCGGTGCCGCGGAGCACTCTCCTGTCCTCCCGCTCCGCTTGGAGCTAAAGCGGCGACACGTCGCCGCACTCCAAAACCCCCTGCCCAGAATAGGGGAGGAATATGGAGTGCGGCATCGCGGATGCCGCTTTGGATGGGAGCGGAGCGGAACAGCGGCTGTGCTTACGCCTGGAGCGCGGCCATCAAGTATCTGGCTACCCGGGGGGTTCTCCACGCCTGAAGTCACTTCGGGACTCGTGGATCATACGCTTCAGCGCCTCGCAATCCATGTCGCTCCACGCTCCCGCGGCGCGGCGGAAGCGCTCGCTGTCGCCTAGCTTGCGCTTGCGCGGCGGCTCGTCGGGAAACAGAATAGTGACCTCGCAGGGCGCGTGGCCGGTGAGATCGGGCGGAAGCTCCACCTTGCCATTGTCATACTTGGCCTTCACGGCAACCATCGCGAGACTCCGCGCGGGCTCGCCACGTCACACCCGTATCAACGCAGAAAGCGGCCCCGCCGTCGCGGCGTGGCTGCGCGCCTGCCTACTCCTCGGCAAGGCCGATCTCAAGCCCATCGAACCGGCCGTAATGCCGCACGTTGTTCGTCAGAAGGCGAAGGCCGTGCTGAAAACACGTAGCCGCGATCATGATGTCCAAGTCTTCTATCAGCAGGCCCTTTCGGCGCAGTAGCTCTCTGTGGTGCCCGAAGAGCTTCGCGGTCTCCTGCGTCACATCGCACATGGTCAGCCGTACAAGGAACTTGTTGAGGACGGCCAGTGCTTCCTCCGGCTCGGGATCGCCTTCGATGCCGTCATAGATCTCGGCCAGGGACACGACGCTGATGCACAATCTCTCGCGAGGCACCGATTGAAGAGCGCGAACTGTGCGCTCGTATCCCTCCAGGTAGTCTATGGCCCAGTCCGTGTCCAGGAGGTAACGGGTCACAGCTTCACCCTGGGCCGTGTGGAGACTGTCCGCGCCTCGTAGATCTTCCTCTTCAGCTTCTCACCGTCCACGAGTCCGCGCCAGCCGCCCGCGGCTTCGACGAATGGATCGCCGCTTGTGTCGTCCCCCGGGCGGACCGTGTCGGGGAACAGGACAGTGACCTCGCAGGGCGCGTGGCCGGTGAACTCGGAGGGAAGTTCCACCTTGCCATTCTCGTATCTTGCTTTCACTGCGACCATGCTGGAACTCCTCGAATCTCAACTCGGATTATAGCATATACCGGCCCCCATGCAAGCCACTCGACCGCGCGGCAGGAATGGAGTATGATATGGCGCGGCAGATGCCAGGAGGACAAGACATGGCACGATTGCGGCGAGCGACGGGTTCGATGGTGGTCCTTGCGACGGCCCTGGCGGCCAGCGTGGGCGCCGGGGAGAGCTGGCTCCAGCTCAAGCACGATAGCCGGCACTCGGGCGACGTGCCCGACCGCGCGGTGGCCACGCCGCTCGGGCTGGTGGCGGCCGCGCCGCTGACCGATGCGGTCTTCACCGCGCCCGTCGTGGTCGACGGGCGCGTCTACGTCGTTGATGGCTCGGGCGTGGCCCTCTGCCTCGATGCCGCGACCCTCCGCGTGATCTGGCGGTTCGAGACGCGCGGCGGGAAGGCGAACTGCAACAACACGTCGTCGCCGGCACTGGCGGGCCGCTATCTGCACTTCGGGACGACTGGCGGCTCCTACTACGTGCTGGACGCGGCCAGCGGGGCGGTCGTGAGGGAGATCGCTTGCGGCGAGCCGATCTTCAGCAGCCCAGTGGCCGGCGAGGAGCGGGTGTTCTTCGCCACCCTCGGCTCGCGCGTCCACGCTCTCAAGCCCGACGGCACGGTATGCTGGACGTGGGACTACGTGAAGGAGCGGCTGGGCTTCGCGGGCGACAGATGGAGCGGCGAGGCCTGGGCCAAGCACAAGGGCGGCCGAGCGACCTGGCGCGACCAGTTCCTCTGCTCGCGCGACATCGCACTCCACGGCAAGACCCTCGTCATCCCGGCCGGCGGCCAGATCGTGTGGCTCGAGGACGCCGGGGACAAGGCGCAGCTTCGCCTGGCCGGCGCCGTGCCCAGCTACAAGGGGGGCGAAGGGCCGGCCACGTTCGGCCTGAGCCTCGACGAGGCGGGCACCGCATACGTCCAGTGGCACCGCCGCGACAACACTGGCCGCGTCGAAATCCTCGCCCTCCGCGACGGCAAGCTCGAGGCCGCCTCCGTGCCCGGAACACTCGTGCGGAACGACCTCCCCGGCCTCCTGGGCGTCTGCTCCGTGAGCGTGCGGGGGCGCGACGTGTTCCGCTGCCGCCCCGAGGAGGGCTTCGGCCTCTGCCGCCACTCACCCGGCCAGGAGCAGCCGGCCGTGCTCTCCAAGGCCGCCGCGATTGCGCCGCCGATCATCCTGCGCGATGCCGCGGTGTATGGGAGCCTGGACGGCGCGCTCCACGTCGTGCCGCTGTCGGGCGGCGAGCCCTGGGCGTTCAAGACCCCCTTCGGCAGGCCGATTTCGGCGCCCGTGGCGGTCTGCGACGGCCGCGTCTACTTCGGCTGCGAGGACGGCTACCTCTACGCCCTGGGTCGCGGCGGCACGGCGCCGCTACCGACGCAGGACCTGGCGGTCTGGAAGGTCCGAAACCCGCTGACGAGCAAGCTGGCCGACGCCCGTTACGACTGGGCGACGAACTTCGGGGACATGGCGAACACGAACGCGAACGACCAGGGGCTTGCCCCGCCCTTCGGGGTCAAGTGGCTTCGCCGCTACGAGGGCTCGTTCAAGCACCTCCCGGTCTGCGGCGGGGGCCGCATGTACACCCACACCGCCGAGGGCCAGGTCTTCGCCGTCGAGCAGGAGACCGGCCGCCAGCTCTGGCGCGCCTTCTTCCCCGGCGCCTTCGTCACCTACACCTCGCCCCTCTACCACAACGAGCGCCTCCTTGTGCCGCACGCAGGGCTTGAGCGCTCGCGGATGCTCTGCCTCGACGCGGCGACGGGCAGGCTCCTCTGGGAGGCCCCCTTCACCGGCTCGCCGAGTTGGAGCCGACAGCAGCCGCCCGTCGTCTGGAAGAACCTCGCCATCTACATGTTCGGCACGGGCCAATACCGCCCGAAGGGCACCGGCATCTTCGTCTTCAGCGGAAAGGGCGACCCGACCCCCGAGGGCCGGCCCGACATGATGAGCTGGCTCTACAGCCACGACAACCCGCGCTACCCCGAAGACCACCGCCCCCTCGTCCGCGCCTGGGACATCGAGACGGGCAAGGAGGCCTGGACCGCCGAGTTCACGGAGCACGGCTCGGGGGGCGACGACGCCGGCCTCTGCCTGATGGGCGACACGGTCTACTACTCGTGCTTCTTCGGCTACGCCGCCAGGCGGAAGGGCGAGCCGGGGCCAACGGGCGTCACCGCGGCCCTCGATCCCACCACCGGCAAAGTCATCTGGCTCACCACCAAGCACTCCGTCACCGGCGGTTGCACGGTCTCGGCGAAGGACGGACGGCTCTACCTCGGCGGCTACAACGCGGCCGTCTCCCAGAAAGGCCCGCGCCACGTCTGGTGCCTCGACGCCCGCGATGGCTCGCTCGTCTGGCAGTCCGAGCCGCTCACCAAGGCCATCAACGTCGTCACCATCGGCAGGGAGCGCCTCTTCGCCTATGCCTATGGCGGCGACGCCTTCCTGCTCGACAAGGCGACGGGCAAGGTGGCCTCGAAGTTCAACAAGGGCACCGCCTGCACCCGCTTCACCCTCTCCGAGCCGTACCTCTTGGGCGCGAACATGGACGTTATCTCCACGGCTGAGGGCCACGCCCTCGCCTCGTCGGGTCCTGCGATTGACTGCCGCGAGTGCGTCGGCGCCGTCGTCTCCAACGGCCGCCTCTTCTACACCACCCAGGCCAGCGGCCTCCAGGCCTCGCAGGCATTCGGCCCCGAGGCGGCCGCGACGCCCGCCCCGTGGCAGGCGCCAGGCCCCTGAGGTTGCAGTTGCCTGCCCCGTGTGCCATTGCCCTTCGGCTCCGAAGCTCCGAACGGAGCGTACTATAGCAGCCCAGGGCGAAGCCCTGGGAAAGCCGAGCGGCCCAATTCAGCCCTGTAAGGGCGTACTAGACCCAACTCAAGCGTATTTTTCTTGCGGAACCCGCGAAAAATGGCTCGAAATGCCCGATCCCTGTGGGTAGAATATGTTTGACGGAAAACGCTTCTTCCCTCAGGAAAGGGCATTTCGAGTGAAGATCAAGGATACCAGAATTCTGGTG
>VGYW01000483.1 GCA_016872875.1 Planctomycetota bacterium
GGCGACACGCGGCTCGCGTTTAGGGGGAGGGACAGGCGGGCCGCACGTCCCTACGCCGAAGTCGTGGCCGCCCCATACTGGATCACGCCCCCGCGGCGGCGGCGCGGTTGATTCAGAATGGCGGGAAGGCCCTGGAGCCGCCCGGATCGCCAAAGCGCCCATAGTGGGTCAAACGGCTGCGCGCGGTTGATACAGTATGGGAAAAAAGGCCAGGGGTGCGTCCGGATCGCCAAAGCGCCCATAGTGGGTCAAACACCTGTGTCGCGCAGGTGATACAGTATGGCGGGACTGCCCCGGAAGCCGCCGGATGGCCAAAGCGCCCATAGTGGTTCAACTATAGGGGCAGCGCGGGTGATTCAGAATGGGGGATGGGGGCAAAGGAATCGGCGGGCGGCTTGCGAGCTGCCTATTCCTTTGTGGCCTTGGCGTGGCACTCCTTCACGTAGTCGCGCGACTTGGCGAGGGCCTCCGCCATTGCGTCCGGCGGCATGTGGTGGTGGGTGAAGAGGTTGAGGCAGCCGCCGTACTCCACCTTCGCGAGGGCCTTGAGCCAGGGGACGAGGTCCGTGGGGCCGTGGCCGGGCAACTCGTTCACGCCGGGCGCGTGTTGCCAGGCATAGAAGAAGAGAAGCTGCTTGCCGCAGGCGAGGATGGCCTCCTCGACCGACATCTTGCCGGCCTGGACGTGGTAGGGTGCGAGCGCGATGCCGAGGCGCGGCGACTGGTTGAGGTCCACGAACGCCTTCATCGAGTCAATGCTGTTCAGGAGCGAGCCGCCGTGGTTCTCGATGGCGAGGCGCGAGTTGTGCTTCTCGCAGAGCTCGGCCTGCGGCTTGAGGGTCTCGAGGTATGCCTTCATACGCGAGGTCAGCTCCTCCGGCTTGGCTGCGCCCGCGCTGCCCTGGACGGCGACGCCGCCGCCGCACTTGCCGAGGAACTCGGCGTACCTGGGGTAGCCGCCGACGTAGACCGAGAAGGCGAAGAGCTTGAGGTTGTGCTTTGCGAGCAGGTCCTTCAGCCCGTCGGCGCCCAGGCGGTCCTTCGCGTCGTCGAGGTGCCTGCACCCTTGGAAGGCCGACCAGATGTCAATGGCCTCGAAGCCGAGCTTGCCGATCCGCTCGCAGGCCTCCTCCAGGCTCAGGCCTCGGAAGTGGTTGGAGGAGGTGGAGAGGCGCAGGGGCCACTTGGCCGGCGCCTCCCCCGCGGCCGCCTGCCCTGCGGCCCAGGCCGCCGCGCCCATTGCCAGCAATGGGCACCCGCCGCTGGCCGCCAGGAACTCCCGCCGACTCGTTTCGCCCATCGCCAGGTCCCCCAACAGAGGCCAACTGTCCCCCCAGCGCCCCCCAGTGTAGCCGCAGCGTCCCGCGGCGTCAAGCGGGCAGTGCTCCGACCTGTGCCATCCGTTCCGCGGCGGACAGAGGGTTCCCGTCCGCATCCACGACCTTCACGGCACCGCGCACGAGGCGGGTGCGCCACTGGGTGGCGCGGGCGAACTCGTCGCGGCACTCCCAGAGGTAGGGGACGGGGAGGAAGCCGCGGGCGAAGACCTGGTAGAGGCCCTGGGCGCTGTAAGGGTGAGACACCTGGGCTTCGATTGCGCGCAGGATGGTGCGGCTCTCGGCGAGGAGCTCGGCGGTGCGGCGGGCGGCCTCGGGGTGGGCCGCCATGTCGTCTACGTCGCCCGTGGCCCTCAGGCGCCGGTATTCGTCCAGGGCGTGGCGGGTGAGCTGGATGCTCTCGTTGACGACGGCGGGGTCGGCGAGGTGGGATGCCTCGGAGTAGCTGACGACGTGGATGACGGGCGGGCTGGGGGCTGGTGGCTCAGGCCTCTGGCCTGAGTCGTCACAGGCGGGACGCCTGTGCCACCAAGGCTCGATGTCGTCCATCAGCGCGGTCACGGCGGCCAGTTGCGCCCTGGCCTTCGCCAGGTCGTGGGAGAAGTAGTCGAGTCCGCCGCGCGGTTGGAGGACCACGCGGAAGCGCCCATCCTCCAGCTCGCGGACGAGATGGAGCATGGCCCTGGCCTTTGCGAGGTCGGCGACGCCCCAGGTGGCCTTTGGGGTGTTGAGCATGGCCTGGAGGACGAGGTGTCGGACGCCGCAGGCCTTTGCGGCCCGCGCGGCGAGCACGCCGGCCACGACGTAGGCCGCGTCGTCGGCGCCGCGGAAGGCGAAGTGGTGGGAGACGTTGGGCTCGTAGGGCTTGCCCGTCGTGGCAATGTAGCGCAGTGCCTCGACGTGCTGCTCGAGGTTCTCCCGCACGGCGTAGGGGCCGCGCCCGTCAATGCGGCAGAACCACCAGAGCGACAGGGTGTGCCACGCGATGTGAATCGTCTCCTCGTACATGCGGGCCAGAGCCGGGATGTCCCTGGTTCCGGCATAGGAGCGGACGAGCATGGGCCGCGCGGCCTGCCAGACGGCGGCGAACTCGGCGGGGGAGTTGAGCGGCACGCCGCCCCCGTTGGGGCGGGTGCCCCAATTCTCGCCGAACGCCGATTGGGTGAGCTGCGAGGTGCCGATGGAGAGGACGTCGAGCAGCCCCGCGGCCGCGAGCTGGCGGGTCCAGTCGAGGAACCGCCGGACGGCTTCCTCCCTGTCGGGCAGGTAGGGTCCCACGTGTGCCCGCATGATGGGTGGTAGTCGGTTGTCGCGGCCGTGGCGCAGGCGGGCCAGGAGGGTGTCGGCCCGCGTGCCGAAGCCATCATAGCCGCTCCTGTCCACGGGCTTCACGCCCAGGTAGTCGCCCCGGCGGACGAGGTCGCGGCCGAAGGCCAGGCGGGCATCGTCGTAAGCCATGCCCTCGGCGAGGTCGGCGGGCACCACGCTGGGCGGCAGGCCCAGGATGCGAAGCGTCTCGGCAGGCGTCTCGTCGCCCGCGAAGACGCCGGCGGCCTCTGGCACCCGCTGGCGGACTCGCTCGCAGGCCTGGGGGAGGCCGGCGAAGAAGAGGGCCTTGAGCGGGCCGCCCTGCTCGCGCAGGAGGCGGCGGGCCTTCAGCTCGTGGACCAGGCGCTCGAAGAGCGCCGCGCCGTCGGCGGGGTCGAGCCGGTAGCTGAAGCCGAGGACGGTCACGCGGTTCTCGCGCAGCCATCGCTCGAAGCGCGCGGCCTGGGCCGGGTTGGCGGCTTGCCCGGCGGCTTCGCAGGCCGCGGCATCGGCCTCCAGGGCGCGGTAGCCGCAGTCCTGGAGCAACTGGCGGACCGAGCTGACGCCGAGGGTGTGGGCGTCGAGCGCCGGCCTGACCAGCCCGAAGCAATCGGCTCGGCTCACGCTGGCCCTCATGGTCTGACCCCAAGGCCTGTTGTGGCCGGTGATGAGTGGATGAATGGATGGGTGGATGGGTGTCTGACAATCATCCATTCATCCAACCATCCAATCATCCCCTTTGGCTGCGGCCAACGGCCGCATTGCGATCAGAACTGGGCTCGGCGCCGACGACGAGGAAGCGGATGTCCTTGACGCTCATGCCGCGGATGCCGAGCTGGTCCACTGTGCGGCCCTCGGCCCAGTAGTCCACCCCGTGCATGACGGAGGCGAGCGCGATGATGGCGCGTGTGGCCGGCGTGGGGACCCCGAGCATCTCGCCGATGGAGGCGATGGGCACGAGGCTCGCGGGGACGTCCTCGGAAATGTAGCGGTGCTGGACCGTGCCAGGGGCCTTGATGCCGCCGTAGCCGGGGTTCGCGCGCATCGCGTCCAGGAGCGTCCGCCCCGCGGCGTCGTAGGCCAGGTAGAGCCACTCGCGCGCGGTGTTGGCCCTGATGCCGAGCGCGGCGGCCACGGCCACCCGCTCTCTGTCCACCGCCTCGAGCACCGCGGCCACGGCGGGGGTGACGCCCTCGACATAGTACTCGAAGTCGCCGTGGGTGTCCTCGATCCGCGCGGCGTTGAGGACGGTTATCGCCGGGTGGAACACGGCGCCGATGTTGTCCAGGCTCGTCTTCAGCACGTTGTCGCCGGGGACGAACTGAGGCAGGGCCTTGCGGATGACCGGCAACACATCCACCACCTGGTACGAGGGGAGCGTAGCGAGGGGCACGGAGTTCTTGATGCCGAAGATGTGCACCTGGCCTGGGTTGGTGACGCGCGAGGCGTAGAGGAGCGTCTGGGCCTCGGCGATGTAGGGCCGGACGGCGGGGTTGCGCTCCCTGAGCACCCGGGCCACTTCCAGCGCGCCGCCCGTGCGGCCGGGGTTCAGCACGATTATCTGCCCGTCCTTGATGTGCGGCGCAGCTATCTCGGCCATGCTCTTGTGGGCCGTGGCGGGCACCACCACCATTAGCACGTCCGCGCCGCTTACGGCCTGGGCGGGGTCGGCCGTGACGTTGCTGAGTGCGGCGAGGCCTTCGAGCTCGCCAGTGACCTCGATGCCGCCGCGCGCCTGGACGGCCCCCAGGCGCTCGGGCGTGCGGTTGAAGAGCGCCACCTTGTAGCCGCTGAGGGCCAGGTGGTCGGCCATGGCCATGCCGCCGTTCCCTGCGCCGAGCACGCAGAAGGCGGGCTGGCCGTCGCCGGCCTCGATCTCCCCCAGCGGCTCTTCGGCTGCCGCGAGCCGGCTCATCAGCTCCTGAGGCGATGCGGCGCCGACCAGCCCCTCCACGATGTCGTCCTGCTGGCAGAGCCTGGCCAGGCGGCCCAGCACTCGCAGATAGAGGGCGTGGGTCTCGGGCGCGCTGAGCAGCACGACGATCAGGTGGGCGCGCCGCCCGCCCGAGGACGCCCAGGGCACGCCCTCGCGCGAGACGCCGACGGCCACGAGCAACTGCCTGATGGCCGCAGTGACCGCGTGCGGGAGGGCGACGCAGCGCGAGGCGAGCGGGTAGAGCGTGGAGCCGGCGCGCTCGCGCGCCGCAATGTCCTTGACGGCCAGAGCCGCGTCCACCGGCCGCTTCTGGGCGAGGAGGCCCACGAGTTGCGCGATGGCCGCCTCGCCGCTCGGCGCGGCAAGGTCCGTGGCCACCGCCTCGGGCGCGAGCATGGCAGAGATCCGCATTGGCCTGTCTCCTGAAGCGGGCTCACTTCGCCCATGCGATGTGGGCGGGGCGTCTCTGCCCCGCGCGCCTGGGGGCGTCACTGCCCCACGCGGGGCGCGGAGGCCCCGCCCACCAGCCGCGCGATAGCCCAGGCGAGAAGGGAGACGACGAGGAGCGCGATGGCGTAGCGCCGCCAGTGGGCCATCGTGGCGGGCTCGTTGGTCACCGTCAGCCCGCCCAGCTTCCTGACATCCAGATAGCGAAGCCCGATGATGAGGGCAACCGTGCCCCAGAACGCCGCGTCCACCAGCGACAGCGCCGGGGCGCTCATGGCCAGGTGCACGGCCATGAAGAAGAGGGCGCCGTTGCCCAGCACCATCCAGCAGACCCTGACCAGGCAGCCGCCCACGGTGGCGACGCTGGGGGCCTGCTGGGCCTTTGCGGGGGCATCTTGCGCGGAGCGCGCCTTGGGAGAGGGCCTCTCGGCCCGATGGGTGGACATAGCCGCCTCCAGCACTGCCTAATCGCCTGCTGGATGGCGGCCCGACCACCCAAGAAACCTACGGCAACGCCGGTGCTGCCGCACCCTTGTGCGCCCGGCCGCCTCGGGAAGCGGGCCGGGCAATCTGCATTATAGCGCTTCGCGCGCTCCGGCTCAAGCGGCAGCGGCGAAACGCCGCTTGTAGGCCATGCAATAGACCATGGGCACGACGACGAGGGTGAAGGCCGTCGAGACGGCGAGGCCGAAGATGAGCGCCCAGGCCAGCCCCGAGAAGATGGGATCAGGCGTGATGGGCCAAGCCGCGAGCACCGAGGTGACCGAGGTGAGGAAGATGGGCTGCGTGCGGCCTCGACCTTGGCCACCTGCGACACGATTCTCCACAGACGCGACGGCTTGCCCACGACGTCCGGCCTCCGTGACAGTGAGTGGCGAATGAGCGCTCCTTGGCCCTAGCCCGCATTTCTCACGAAATGCGGGAAATCCCAAGAGCCAAACGCCAAGCACCAAACAATCTCCAAGCCCGGAATGCTCAATGACCAAAGCAAGCCCCCAGGGTCGCGGGCAACACCACGTAGTCT
>VGYW01000484.1 GCA_016872875.1 Planctomycetota bacterium
CCGGCAACCAACTATGCTCCCTCTGGGAGCAAGCGACCGGGATGGCGGCGACCCTGTCCCTTCACTTGCGGGGCGTTGTGCTCAGGGCTGGAGGTTGAGCGGGGCGTCGAGGCGGGTGGCGGGGGGGAGGCGGCGGCGCAGTTCCTCGGCGTCGAGAGCGTAGAGCGGGCTGATCTCGATGGGCACCGCCACGTCGCCCGCCGCGTCGCGCGGGACGGCCACGCCCGCGGCCTCGAGCCAGCGGCCGGAGAGGTTGATCTGGGCCTGGCGGGCCGTGGCGGGCGAGTCCTGCCCCTCCTTGTTCTTGATGGGCGAGAACTCTTCGGCGCGGTCCACCATGAGCACCAGGGTGTTGCGGGCGTAGGGGATGGCGTCGAAGATGAATGTCTCGAAGCGGTAGCCGTTCGGCTTCTCGGGGTCGAGGAGGCGCCCCCCCGCATCGAGGCACTTGATGCGCTTGAGGGCGGGATGGTAGGGCAGGCGGACGCCCAAGCCGAGGACGCGCTCGATGAACTCGACGTTGATGGCGTGGATGGCGATGCTGCCGGCCAGGAAGACCAGCTCGTCGCGCTCGTTGGTGGCGTACTTGTACTGGTCGGGCAGGTGGCTATACTCGATCACGTGGAGCGCGCCATCCCTCGAGCAGAAGACGCCCAGGCCCTCCTCGGGGTCGCGCTTGGCCAGGGCCTTGCTGGAGAAGTCGGAGCCGCGCTCGATATGGTAGCCGAGGAAGGCGGGGTCAATGAGCTTGATGAGCGGGTTGTCCACCTGGAAGTATGAGATTTCGCGGATGCCGCGCCGCCGCATGTCGGCGAGTGCGCCGCTGGCCCCGAGGGCCGCGAGCACGCCGCCGTGGCCGTTCGGGCTCATCGCCAGCGCGCCCTTCTCGGCCAGGAGCAGCTTCCCGTGCAGGTCCACGGAGGGCGACAGGGCCTGCTCGAAGAAGACCACGTCGTCCTTCGGGAGGCCCAGGTAGCCGTGCTCGGCGAAGTAGGCGCGCGTCGGCGCATCCGTCGCCTCGCTGGTCATGATGTACCACGGTATCCGCACCCCATAGCGGCGGCTGACGGCGCGAATCTTCTCAGCGTGCAGTTGGAAGAGCGACTTGCCCGTGATAGGCGCGGTCGGGTAGGTGCCCTTGGGCGGAATGTAGCGCAGGCGCGTGCCCAGGCCCCCCGCGACCACGAGCGTGGCCACGTGGCCCGCGCGGATGGCGTCCTCGCCGATGGCGATGGCGCGTCGCCGCGCTGCCTCGCCCTCAGGTGTGTCGGGCATTGTGATCGGCTGAGCCGGCTTCAATTCCCCGAAGTCCGGCGTATGCGGCTTGACGACGAACTTCTCGATCAGCCCGTCGAGCTCCGCGAAGTCCAGCGCCTCCACCTGCTCGAGCAGATAGTCGCGCCACACCCCGTCCAGCTCGTCCCACCAGCGGAACACGTGCCCCTGGCCGTGCGCCTCGGCCCGCGCGCGCAATTCGCCCGCGTTTCTCTCCAAAGCATTCTCCTCGGTGTCGGGCAGATTATACGTGCGGCAGGGAGGCGAGTCAAAACCGCCTGTGCCTTGACAGGTTCTCGCCAGAAGCTATGATCGTCTGTAACACTTCAGCCGAATGAAGTGGAGAGCCAACCGTCACCCTCAGATGGTGCGCCGGGTTCGGAGTGCGGGCTTTAGCCCGTATCTGGGGCGCAGGATACGGCCTGAAGGCCGCACTCCAAACTCCCACTTCATTCGGCTGAAGTGCTACGATCGTCTTTGCCCGGGGAGCCGACAGAAGGAGTAGAGGAATGAAGTGGCTTCCGGCCGTCGCGGCCCTGGCCGCCATTGCGTTCTGCGGCTGCGGCGAGAAGGCGGGGGGCCGGCACTACGAGCGGGCCGGCGGCTTCTCCTACGACCCGCCCCAGGGCTGGCAGATCGTGGAGTGGCCGGGCCTGAAGTACCGAGTGAGCCTTGGCCCCCGCGAGAAGGACTTCACGCCGAACATCAACATTGTGGACCAGCCGTACCCCGGCTCGCTCGCCGAGTATGTGGAGGCCGATACCGCCACCGCGAGGAAGCTCAGCCCCGAGATAAAGGGCCTGGGTCGGGCCGCCTTCCGGACCGACCACGGCGTGGCCGGGTGGCGCATCATCGCGGAGAGCGAGATGGAGGGCCGTCGGCTGCGCCAGACCTTTTACTACTTCGGCGACGGGGAACGGAAGTACGTGGTCACCTGCACGGCGCTCGCCGAGGGCGGCGAAGCGCTCGATCCCGTCTTCGAGCAGAGCATGAGGACCTTCAGATTCCACTGAGGCGAGCCCCCCGCTCAAGCGAGGGGGCGGGTGTAGTGAAGGACCTGCACGTTGACGGTCGCCAAAGCCCGTTACTGCGCCTTTTGGCTGCGCCGTGTTGACAAGCCGTGGCGGCAGGAGTAGCATAAGTGTGTTGCAAGTGCATTGTCCTCGTCTCAGGAGAATCCCCATGCCGGTGAAGACCATCACAATTGACCTGGAAGCCTACGATCTGCTGGCCGCGGACAAGCACGACGGCGAGTCCTTCAGCAAGGTCATCAAGCGCCGCTTTCGCCCCAAGAACACTGCTCGGAACCTCTACGAGCACCTGCACGAGATCGCCCTGGAGGAGGAAACGCTGGAGAACATTGAGAAGGTGATTGCATCGCGCAAGGATTTCCTGACGGAAACACCTCCCCTTGACGCCGAGGAGTAGCCCGTGTTCCTCGACACATCCTTCTGTGTGGATCTCCTCAGAGATTGGCGTCGAGGCGAAGAGGGCTGCGCCACGCGGAAGCTCAGAGAGCTCGGCGACAGGCGCATTTTCGTCTCCGTCTTCGCCCTGTGTGAACTCCATGCCGGCGCCAGGGTTTCCCGGGAGCCAGATCGTGAGCTGCTGCGACTGAGCAGACTCACCGAGTTCTGTACCGCTGTCTATCCTGACTCTGCGTTCCCGGCGCTCTACGCGGAGATCGCGGTCTGGCTGCGCAGGAACGGGACGCCAATTCCCCCAATGGATCTGCTCATTGGCGCGACGGCCAAGGCGCATGCGATGCCGTTGCTCGCGCATGACCCCGGGCACTTTGCCCTGATTCCCGGGCTCGTTGTGGAGACCTACCGTTGAGTTGGCCGTGGTGCCATTCGAGGAACGACTCATGAGAATAGCTACGCTCGCCATCGCAGTTGCCGCTCTGCCCACTCTTGCCGCCACGCCGCCGAAGCCGGAGAACCTGGCGCGGAAGGCCAAGGCCAGCGCCACGACGGAGTACTCGAACCAGTACCTGGCGAAGTTCGCCACCGACGGCGTGGTCCCCGAGCCGCTCGGCCACGACGACACGAATCGCGCCTGGGCCGTGAAGGGCGACAAGGAGCGCAACGGCTCCACCTTCACCCTCGAATGGCCCGAGGCCGTCAAGATCGCCGAAATCGTCTACTACGCACGCACCGCCTGGTTCCTTGAAGAGGGCTGGAAGGACTACGAGGTCCGCTTCGACGACAACCCCGCCGTCGTCGCCAAAGGCACGCTGGCAATGGACCCCCAGGCGCAACGGATCAAGGTGGAGCCCGCCTCCGTCAAGAAGCTCACCATCAAGTTCCTCAGTTCCTACGGCGGCCTGAACCCCGGGGCGTCGGAGATCGAGGTCTACTCCGAAAGCCCGCCGAAGGAGGCGTTGGCCAAGGTCGGCGGCGCGTCCGCCGTGCCCATCCCCGAGGAGTCGCCCGAACTGGCCAAGGCGGTCGCCGAGGGCAAGCTCGGCTTCGACACCCTCGTCGTCGTCCAGCGTAACGAGCTGAATCCCTCTCACGTCTACACGGCCTGCGCCGAGGGCTTCTCACCCGGCGGCGGACTCCACCTCCTCTCACCCCCCTCCCCTGCCGGCCAGCTCAAGGAACTCGTCGCTTCGCCCAAGGGCCAGATTCTCGACCTCGACGTCTCCTACGACGGCAAGGAGATCATCTTCAGTTGGCGCAAGGAGGGCAACCTCGGCTACCACATCTACCGGATCAACGCCGACGGCACGGGGCTGACCCAGCTCACCGACGGCGAATGCCACGACTACAACGTCGCCTGCCTGCCCGACGGCGGCATCGCCTTCATCTCCACGCGAGCGGCCATCGTGCCCCTGTGCTGGACCACCCCCGCCGGCGCACTCTACCGCATGGACCGGGACGGGAAGAACATGCAGCGGCTCTCGGCCAACTACGTGAACGATTTCACGCCGAGCGTCCTGCCCGACGGCCGCATCGTCTACTCCCGCTGGGAGTACGTGGACAAGCCGGCCATCCCCATCCAGAGCGTGTGGACGATTCACCCCGACGGCACGAACCTCAATGTCTTCTACGGCAATGGCGTCCTCAGCCCCGCCAGCATGCTCGAGGTCCGGGGCATCCCCGGCACCACGGAGGTCCTCTCCACCGTCACCGCCCACAACGGCCCCATTCGCGGCGGCGTGGCCGTCATCAACCGCAACCAGGGCCTCGACGCCCAGGCCGCCATGCTCAACCTCACCCCCGAGGTCGGCATCGGCCAGGCCTACCGCGGCGACGGCAACAGCGTGCGCGGCCCCTACGAAAACCCATATCCCATTGACACCGAGCACTTCCTCGTCTCGAAGAAGGGCAGCATCTGCGTCGGCTCTCGCTCTGGCAAGTGGGCGGCCATCAAGCCCCGCGACGGCCGCTTCGGCCTCTACAACCCCCTCCCCCTCCGCCCCAGGCCGATACCACCTGTCCTGGCCAGTTCCTCGGACATTGCCGATTTCCGATTTCCGATTGCCGATTTGAAAGAGACCAAGCCCAAGCCGGTTCCCTCTTCTTCTCATCAATCCGCTCAATCGGCAATCGGCAATCGGCAATCGTGTACGTCCTCGACATCTATGCCGGCCTCGAGCCCGTGGTGCCGCGCGGCGCCGTCAAACAGGTCGCCGTGGTCCAGGAACTCGCCAAGTCTATCCGCACCCCAGTCCTCGGCTTCGGCTTCCAGCGCCCCGTCATCTCCTGCGGCGCCACCTATGCCCCGAAGAAGGTCTGGGGCTTCGCCAAGGTCGAGGCCGACGGCTCGGCCCACTTCAAAGTGCCGACCAACGTGCCCATCTACTTCCTCGCCCTCGACGAGAGCGGCCAGGCGGTCCAGCGCATGCGCAGCTTCACCCACTTCGTCCCCGGCGAGCGCCGCGGCTGCATCGGCTGCCACGAGCCGCGCAACGCCACCCCCCGCACCCAGCAACCCTTAGCCGTCAGCCGGCCGGCCGAGCCCCTTGCCCCGCCCGAGTGGGGCACGGAGCACTTCGACTACAGCCGCATCGTCCAACCCGTCCTCGACAAGCACTGCGTCAAGTGCCACAGCGGCGCCGAGCCGCCCAAGCGCGTGGACCTCACCGGCGGCAAGACCGAGTGGTTCAACGTCTCCTACGACACCCTCAGCCACGGCTACGTGAGCTGGATCAGCACGATGAACGGTGCAGAGGCCAACATCCTCCAGATCACCCCGAAGGCCTGGGGCAGCCCGGCCAGCAAGCTCACGCCCATTCTGATGGGCGGCCACGTGGACAAGGAGGGCAAGCCCCGCTTCGCCCTCTCCGACGCCGAGCGCCGCCGCATCTTCACCTGGATTGACCTGAACATCCCCTATTATGCCACTTACGACATGGCCTACCCCGACATCGAAGGCGGTCGCCGCCTCGTCCCGAAGGACCTCAAGGCCAAGCTCGCCGAGGTCGCCCAGCGCCGCTGCGCCGAATGCCACGCCAAGGGCGTGCCCAGCCGGGGCTACATCCGCATCACGGAGCCCGAGCTGAACGACTTCCTCGCCGCCCCCCTCGCCAAGGCCGCCGGCGGCCGCGGCTCCTGCAAGGCCAAGCCCAAGCCCGACGCCCTGTCGGCGGAGCCAGTTGCCGTCTTCGCCTCGAAGGACGACCCCGACTACCAGCTCCTCCTCAAGTGCTTCGACCCCCTCCGCGCCATGCTCGCCGCCAAGCCCCGCATGGACATGCCCGGCGCCCAGGCCGCCAAGGTCAACTGCTCCTGCCAGTGAGCCACGAGAAGACGCGATTTGGGGCCTTCC
>VGYW01000485.1 GCA_016872875.1 Planctomycetota bacterium
TGACAGGCAGCTCGATGGTCAGGGCGTGCTCGCCGCGCTCGACGACCTTGACGGGCAGCGCCTTGTCCGCCAGGGGATCGTAGTAGCTCGCCCTGGTAGTTTTCCCCTCCACCGGGCGGATCGTGAGGCGGTAGGGCGCGTCGGGGAGCTCCTCGACGCTGTAGTTCGGGGTCATCTCGTAGAGGGCGAGGACGAACCGCTTCTCCGTGACCTGGAACGGCAAGACGGCGAAGAGGTCGCGGAACCAGAGGGTGGGCTTGCCCTCGGGAGCGTCGAAGACCTTGCGGTCGTGCGTCAGCTTGGCCACCTTGAGGTCGAAGGCCCGCGGCTTGGCGATAGGCACGGCGCCATCGAACGCCCTCACCGTCCGCCGCAGCGCCCGGAGGGCGGGGGAGAGCCAGGCGTCCGCCTCGCCCTCGGGCGGCATGGCCTTGAGCTCCTTCACCTTCGCCAGATGGAAGCCCATCCCCTCCTCGTTTTTGTCCGGGCCGGAGACGAAGAGGGTGAGGCGGTCAATGCCCTTGTTGAGCCAGAAGAGGAGCGCGCGGAGGATGAACTTCTCCTTGAGGCGAAGCGAGGCGGCGTCGCCCTTCACCCCCGCCTCGGCGGGCACGACGCCGTGCTCGGTGATGTAGTGGCGGAAGCGCTCGACGCCCTCCGGCCGCACTGTCCAGCGGCGGTCGGGGCGCAGGTGGCGCATGAGCGATTCGGTCTGGATGAAGGTGTGCGCCCAGCCCTCGGCGAACGCCATGCGATAGGTGGGCGCGAAGCCCTCCTCGCACTTCGCCGCGTCGCCGCGGAACTGCTCGCGCTCGGGCATATCCCGCCAGCCCGTGCCGTAGGGGTGATAGCTCTGCCCGTCCGTGCCCGGCGGCAGCTTGGCTATCGGGCAGTGGAAGAAGGTGGTGTTCGAGTAGCCCCAGATGACGCGGGTGCCAGGGAACTCCTTCTTGGCCATCGCGGTCGTGCGGTTGGCAAGCTCCCAGCAGTGGCCGCCGGGGTTGAGGAACTCCTTGGCGACCTTGACGCGCCCCGGCCAGTAGTGGTTGATGCCGAAGGCGAAGTTGGAGCCGAAGCTGAACTCGTTCCAGATTTCAAGCTCGATGGCGACGCCCTCCTCCTTCGCCGCCTGGCAGATGGCGCGCGCGTAGTCCACCCAGCCGCCCGCCGTGTGCTCGAACTCACGGGTGCCCACGGGGTGGAGCGGCAGGTAATAGAGGTCGGGGCAGTTGAGCCGCTCGCCCTTCTTGAGGTCCTTCGGCAACGGCTTTGAGAGCTTCACGGCGTTGCGAGCCTTGTCCACCTCCGTGAACAGAACCTCGCCGGCCCAGTAGGTCGTCAGGCTGTTGAGGCCCGAATGGACCGGCCGGAAGCCCTCGACGGAGTTGAGGAGCAGCTCCGTCGCGCCCTTGGGCGCGTCGGCGGAGAGCGTCCGCTCGGTCCAGCGAATCTTGCACGGATAGCCGTGGTGGGCGTTGAGCAGCACGATCGGCACGATGCCGAGGGCCTTGCACGCGCGCAGCATCTGGCGGTAGCCGGCCTCCGAGTGCTTCGCAATCCCCTTGATGTCGGGGTCGTATTGGCCGAACGGCTGCTCCCAGCGGATGCAGCGGATGCCGGCCTTGGCGAGCAGCCCGAGCTGGGCCTCCATGCTCCCACCGTGGAACTGGAACACCATCCCGATGCCGTCGAGCATCTCCGCCGCAGGCTTCGTCTCCAGGAACCCCCGCCACGGCTGCTTCACGTGGCTGTGCCTGGGCCACGGCACGTCGAGCTGCGTGGGGTCCACATACGGCCGCATCTCGACGGGCGCGGCGGCGATGCACCCGGCGAACGCCAGCGGAAACGCCAGCACGGCTGCCTTTCGCACGCGCTCTCCTCTACTTCTTCGGCTGCTCCTTCGATTCGACCGGCTCGGCCTTGATGCCGAGGGCTTGGAGCATCTGGGCCGCGACGAACTTGTTGCCCGCGGGGTTCAGCACGAACTCACGACGCCGCATTCCCTGTCTCCTCTTCCTCGCCTCCCGGTCCCAGAATACCAGCACCTTATTACTCGGATGCGACATTGTCAAGTGGTGAGTGACTTGAGAGCGGGGCCGTTTGTTCTGGCAGTATGCCCTCATCTCGGGCCTCGACCCTCCCCCTACCCCCTCCCTGGAAGGGAGGGGAGTGCCAAACCCCTCTCCCTCTCAGGGAGAGGGTAGGGTGAGGGTCGGGCTCTTGTGTGGGGATGGCTCCAGAACTGGGGGCCACACTCGTGACTTGACAGGGCGGCGCCGGGCGCCCATGATGAACCGGCGGTTTCAGGGGGGCCAGCGGATGCGAGGGTTACTACGATGGTCAGGGTTCTGGGGCTGGCTGTGTCGTTTGCGCTGTGCTTCGGGGCGCTCGCCGGGCAGCCGGCGGCGAAGGAGACGCCTGTCATGATCGGCGACCACGACTTCTCGCCCGCCATCGGAGGGTGCGGGGGCGTCTACTTCCTGGCCGAGCCGGGCGAGCTCTGGGTGGAGGTCGAGAAGCGCGACCGCCACGTCCGCGGCTCGCGCACCGAGCTGCGGGCCATCCTCGTCGGCCCCGACCGCCACGTGCTCCAGGATGCCACAATCCCCGACGACGGGCAGCCGCGCGGCAGCGGCCTCGGACCGCCTCAGCGCGTCCGCCTCGCCGCCAAGGTCGAACGCAAGGGCGTCTACGCCCTCAACATCACGGTGTCCAACGACCGCTACGGCACGGAGATGGCCTGGGCCTTCCGCACCAACTGCCCGAAGTACCTCATCGAGACCGCCCGCGGCCACAAGGACGAACGCCACCAGGAGCCCATCGTGCTCCTCGGCCCCGACAGGGCGGCCGACGTCTGCTTCCTCCCCCGCCAGGGCGAGTTCGCCATTGACCTCGCCGGGCTTCCCAGCGACGTCAAGGAATTGACCGTGGCCGACGGCAAGGGAGAGGCCATCGCGACGCTGAAGGTGAGCGCGAAGGGCGCCGCGGCCCACACCTTCCCTGCGGCCATTCGCCGCGACGCCGTGCCCTGGCGCCTCCGCCTGCCGAAGGCGCAGGCGACCCTCAACATTGACGGCTTGACGCGGTGGGAGAAGACGGACCTGTGCGCCGACATCTGCTGCTGGACGCCGGAGCCGGCCTCCTGGTTCCCGCTCCTTGAGCACCGCTGGCTGCTCACGCCCTACAGCCGCACCATCTACGGCGAGCCGGGCCGCACGGGACAGGTCACGTTCCGCGTCCACAACAACGCGCCCCGCGCCGAAACGGTGCACCTGAGCCTCGAGTTCCCGCGCGGCGAGTGGCCCGCGAAGCTGGCCGCCGACCGCGTCGCGCTCGGCCCGAGCCAGGGCGCGGACGTGACCCTCGCCTACACTCTCCCCGCTGAGGGCGAGACCCGCTCCTGCCACGTGCGGGCCACGCCCGCGAGCCATCCCGACTTCTCGACCTACTCGACGCTCATCGTCAAGGGCGGCGCCGCCCCAGCCGCACGGCCCATCGCCATGCCACTCGTCCTCAAGCCATACCAGCACGAGAATGAGCAGTTCGGCTACCTGCCCGACTACCCGACCGAGAGTCAGCCCTACTTCGACCTCAAGAACCGGCCCTTCATGCGGGCCGGGAGCGGGCTGGCGGCGGCACAGGCTCCCACCAGCGCAACGGTGGCACAGGCCTCCGGCCAGTGGGCGACGACGGCAGTTTCCGGCGCGCTCTCCTCGAAGGTCGCATTCGACCGCGACAACGGCGTCTACCTCCTGGCCACGGCGGGCGTGCAGGCCGCCGTCCTCCACTCGGCCGACGGTGGGCAGACGTTCGCCGCCTGTGCGATTCCGGCCCGCGAGGGGCTGGCGCGGGCCTACGACATCGAGCAGTTCTCCGGCCACAACGTGTCCGACGGCCCGCCACCCTTCCTCCGATACTCCCTCACCGCCACCGACCCCAAGGTCTTCTGGCGGAGGGTGAACGACCTGGAGCTCTTCCTGCCGAAGAAGGAGAGCGGCCGCGTCACCATTGGCGAGCCGATCCTGGTCTCGAAGCAGTGCATCGGCCTTGCCGCCCACTCGGGCATTCCCGCCTCCGTCGTCTCGCGCGGCAGCAAGGTCCACGTCATCTGGGGCGAGGCGACCGACCCGAACGTGAAGGTGCCCGGCGTGCCGACCTTCGTGGCGACCTATGATCGCGAGACGGGCAAGCTCGGCGAGCCGGCCCTCGTGGGCCACGGCGCGCCGGCCAACGACGTCCACAACTCCCCCAGCATCACGATGGACGGGCAGGGCTTCCTCCACGCCCTCGCCGGCACCCACGGGCAGCCGTTCCCCTACGCGCGGTCGCTCAAGCCCAACGACGCGCACTCGGGCTGGACGCAGGCCGAGCCCGTCTGCGCCAACCGGTCGCAAACCTACATCGGCATGGTCTGCGGGCCCGACGACACGCTCCACCTCGCCTATCGGCTCTGGTGGTGGGGCGCCGAGCCGTTCCCCGCCGCCCACTACGCCACGCTCGCCTACCAGCGCAAGCGCCCGGGGCAGCCCTGGGAGCCGCCGAAGGTCCTCGTCGTCGCCGCCTTCTCCGAATACAGCGTCTACTACCACCGCCTCACCATTGACCGCAAGGGCCGCCTCTTCCTCTCCTACGACTACTGGTCAACCTACTGGTTCTACCGCAACGACCACTTCGGCCGCCGCCGCGCGCTCCTCATGTCGCCCGACGGCGGCGATACCTGGAAGCTTGCCGAGTCAAGAGATTTGATGTAGAATCCCCCAGCTTTCCACAAGGAGCAGCAATGGCGAACCAAGTCCCCAAGAACCGTGGCTATCGAACACTCATGTATCTGCCGGCCGATCGGGTGCCGGATGTGGAGTTCGGCTGCTGGCCGCAGACGGTGCGGGCGTGGGTGCCCGACGGCTTCCCGAAGGACTGGGCGGCCGAGATCGGCGAGAACATGTTCCACCACCGCTTCAACGAGTTCATCGGAACCGACCGCGACGAGGGCGGGGCAGGCATCCCCATCCACCTCGGCATGAACCCCGCCTTCGAGCACAAGGTGCTGGAAGAAGATGAGCTGACGCAGATCGTGCAGGACAGCTCGGGCGTCATCGCCCGCCGCTGGAAGGGCGGGGTGCAAGAATCCTCGATCCCCCAGTTCATTGAGTTTCCCGTGAAAGACCGCAAGAGCTGGGCGGCGATGAAGGAGCGCTATCGGCTCGACGACCCCGCCCGCAAGGTCTCCGACGAGGCTATCGAGAAGGCCCGCAAGGCCGCCGCCGAGGGCTGGACGGTCGGCGCCGGCGCCTGCGGCTTCTACGGCGCGCTCCGCAACTGGGTCGGCACCGAGAACCTCTCCTATCTCCTCTACGACGACCCCGCCCTCTGCCACGAGATGGCCGACCACTGGGCCGAGCTCATCCTCGCCTCGCTCCGCCAGGTGCCGCCCGACGTGCCACTCCACCAGATGGGCTGGTGGGAGGACATGGCCTATAACCACGGCCCACTCGTCAGCCCCAAGACCTTCGACGAGTTCTTCGTCCCGCCCTACCAGGCCGTGATGGACGAGGCTCGGCGGCACGGCTGCATGCTCTCGCACGTGGACTGCGACGGCAACATCCACGACCTCGTGGCGAGCTGGATTCGCGTCGGCGTCAACATCATGTTCCCCTGCGAGGTCGCCGCGGGCACCGACATGTTCCGCATGCGCCGCCAGTTCGGCGCGCGCGTCCGCCTCCAGGGCGGAGTTGACAAGGTGGCGGTCGCGCGCGGCAAGGACGCGATCCGCCGCGAGCTCGACCGCGTCGCCCCGCTCCTCGGCGAAGGCGGCTTCATCCCCCACCTCGACCACCTCGTCCCGCCCGACATCTCCCTGCCCAACTACATGTTCTACCGCGATGAGAAGAAGAAGCTGATCGGCAAGACCGCGTGATGCGTGACACGTGAGAAGGCAAGCGTCCCGCGTCCCGCGTCCCGCGTGCCTGGCTCTTCTCGTCCCTTTGGTCACTTTCGTCCCTTTGGTCCCTTTCTGCCCGGCCCAGGCACGGCAACCTGCCCATTG
>VGYW01000486.1 GCA_016872875.1 Planctomycetota bacterium
GCGACCCAGGTGTTTGACCCACTATGGGTACTTTGGCGATCCAGACCCATCCGGGGCGGTCCCACCATACTGTATCAACTGTGCGACACAGGTGTTTGACCCACTATGGGTACTTTGGCGATCCGGACGCATCCCCGGCCGTTTTTCCCATACTGGGTCAACTGCGCGGTCACTTGACCCACTATGGGCGTCTTGGCGGTCCGCGCGGCCCAAACCCCCTGGCCCGCTCCAGGGGCGCCGCTCCTGAGCCGAAGGCCCGGGCTAGGCGCGAAGGCACGAGAAGAAGCAGGTAAAATGATTGCGGGTATAATGATAGGAGAAAAACGGAAGATCGAATTCTGATCTGAATCATTCTACCCGTAGTCATTTTACCTGTTTTCTTGCTCCTTCCGCGACAGTGGAGTAGACCTCCACCAGGTCGCGGCCGTGGCGCTCCCAGGGGTAGCTCTCGGCCTCGCGGCGGGCCGCCGCGCCCATCGCCGCCAGCTCGGCGGGGTGGTCGTGGAGCCATTGGAGCTTCTCCGCAATCGCATCGGGCGAGCGAATGGGCACCACGAATCCGCTCTCCCCCTCCACCACGGCGTCCTTCGAGCCGGTGTTCTCCGACACCACCACTGGCCGCCCGCTCGCCATCGCCTCCAGGACGACGAGGGGGAAGCCGTCCTCGATTGCGGGCAGCACCAGCACCGAGGCCGCCGCGTAGACCGCCGGCATGTCGCGCGCGAAGCCGGGCGTCTCGAAGGCGCAGCGGCGGCGGAAGTCGTCCACCCGCCGCGCGATCGCCGGCTCGATCCCCCCGCAGAGCACCAGGCGGCTGTCCCCCAACCCCACCCTCGCCCAGGCCTCGAGGAGGTCCAGCGCCCCCTTTCGCAGGCCGATCTCACCCACGAACAGCACCGTGAAGCGGTGGCACAGGCCTCCAGCCTGTGGGTCACAGGCAAGATGCCTGTGCCACCCCCCACCTGCCTGCGGGCGGTGGCACAGGCCTCCGGCCTGTGGGTCACAGGCAAGATGCCTGTGCCACCCCCCACCTGCCTGCGGGCGGTGGCACAGGCCTCCGGCCTGTGGGTCACAGGCAAGATGCCTGTGCCACCCGCCCCCTGCCTCCGGGTGGTGGCACAGGCCTCCGGCCTGTGGGTCACAGGCAAGATGCCTGTGCCACCCCCCACCTGCCTGCGGGCGGTGGCACAGGCCTCCAGCCTGTGGGTCACAGGCAAGATGCCTGTGCCACCCGCCCCCTGCCTCCGGGTGGTGGCACAGGCCTCCGGCCTGTGGGTCACAGGCAAGATGCCTGTGCCACCCCCCACCTGCCTGCGGGTGGTGGCACAGGCCTCCGGCCTGTGGGTCACAGGCAAGATGCCTGTGCCACCCCCCACCTGCCTCCGGGTGGTGGCACAGGCCTCCGGCCTGTGGGTCACAGGCAAGATGCCTGTGCCACCCGCCCCCTGCCTCCGGGTGGTGGCACAGGCCTCCGGCCTGTGGATTGAAGCGGGCCAGGTCCACCCCGTAGGGGCTTTGCACCACCTTGTGCTCGGGAAAGCCCATCTCGATGAAGCTCTGTCGGCAGAACGACGAGGGGACGTGAACGAAGTCCGCGATCTCGTACTCGGCCAGACAGCGCTCCACCAGCCTGCCCATGCCCGCCGGCTTCGGGAGGCCGAACCGCTCGCTCTCCTCTTCGAGCAGGCGAGCCTGGACGGCTGCGTGGGCCGAGCCGCGCTCCACGAAGCTCACCGCCCCCCTTGCTCGCGCCCGGCCCAGAGTCGCCAGACAGTGCGAGTTCCAGCCGTGGAAGACCTCGAAGCTCTCCGGCAACTGCCTCGCCGCCCAGCGGTCGTAAGCCCAATCCTTCAGGCGCCAGTAGGTGTAAGCCGGCAGCCGGAGGAACCGCCGCGACGGGAACCAGGTGGAGCGAATCAGCTCCGTGGGAATATCCGAAGGCTCGTGCCCCAGGCACAGGAGCCGCTCCAGGCATCCCGCCTGCCAGATGCCGCGCGCGGCGTGGTACGCCGTATTCCCGATCCCGCCGCCCGCCAGCCGAGAGCCGATTGAATAGACGACCCGCATTGGCACCTGCCCCGCTGGGGGAACAGATGATCCGACCGATCCGACGGATCCGACGGATCCGACCGATCGAGCGCCCAAGCCACCATCGAGCCTTGCCCTATCAGCCCTATCTCCACTTGGCAGTGTAGCCGCGCGCCTGAGCCGTGTCAAGGAAGAGGCCTCCGTGGCGCTCAGGAGGGAAGCACGTGGACGGCTTCGGGCGGGAAGGCAAGGAGGTAGGTCTGGCCGGGGACGAACGATTCGGCGGCGCCCGCGCTGTAGACGACGATGGGCACGGCGGCGTCGAACTCGAGGCGGCGGTAGACGCCGCGGTCGCTGACGCGGCGCAGGACGGCGGGGAGGGAGTTCGTGATACGTGATTCGTGATGCGTGAGAGGAGAGTCGGCGGGGGCGCAGTGGGTGCCGTGGACATGGATGTCCTCGGGGCGGATGATGAAGGTCACTTTTCCGCCGTGGCGGCCGCTGGCGGCGAGGCGGTGGCCGGCGAAGGCGAGCTCGCAGCCGCCGTCAGGCAGTGGGCTGGCGGCGGCCTGGAAGATGTTCTCGGTGCGGAAGAAGCGGGCGACGAACTCGTCGGCCGGCCGCCGGAGGAGTTCGGTGAGGGGGCCGGTCTGGACGACCTGGCCGTCGTTCATCACGCCGGCGCGGGAGCCGACGCTGAGGGCTTCCTCGACGCTGTGGCTGACGTGGACGGTGGTGATGTGGAGTTCTTCGTGGATGCGGCGGAGCTCGCCGCAGAGGCGCTCGCGGCTCGATTCGTCGAGGGCGCTGACCGGCTCGTCGAAGAGGAGCACCTGGGGCTGGGTGACGAGTGCGCGGGCGAGTGCGACCTTCTGGCGCTCGCCGCCGCTGAGGTTGCCGGGCCAGCGCTGAAGCAGGTAGCCGATGCCCAGTAGCTCCACGAACTGTTCCGTGCCCTCCTTGATCAACGCGGCGGGCCAACGGCGCGCGCGGAGGGGGAAGGCGATGTTCTCCTGCACGGTGAGGTGCGGGAAGAGGCCCTGGTGCTGGGGGACGTAGCCGATGCCGCGGAGGCGGGGCGCGAGGGACGTCACGTCCTCCCCATCAATCTCGATTGTCCCGCCGTCGGGGCGGATGAGGCCGCAGAGGCACTCGATGAAGAGCGTCTTGCCGGAGCCCGTGGGGCCGAGGAGGATGAAGTAGTCGCCGCGGGCCACGTCGAGGGCCAGGCCGCGGAGAGCGAATGCGCCGATGCGGAGGTTGAGGCCGCGGACGCGGATCATCGGTTCATCCACCTCCGCCCGGGCGCCAGGGCGTGGACGAGGACCAGTGCCACGGATGCCGCGGCGAGCATGATGAGCGCCACGGCCAGGGCAACCTCCATCCGGCCAATCGAGAGCTCGAGCTGGACGGTTGTGGCGAGCACTTCGGTCTTCATGCGGGTGGTGCCCGTGAAGATCATGAGAGGGCCGAAGAGGCCGACGGCGTGCGCCCAGGCGACGATGGCGCCGGCGACGATGCCGTTGCGTGCCATCGGGAGAGCGACGCGCCAGAAGGCCTGGCCGCGCGTGCAGCCGAGGGTGAGGGCGAGGTCTTCGAGGCGGCGGTCCACGCTGTCGAACGCCGCCGCCGCCGCCCGGATGCCGAACGAGGCCGAGACCATGAACTGGCACAGGATGATGCCGGGCACTGAGTAGACGAACTCGACCCAGGTCGTCTCGATCCACTTGCCAATGGGCGTGCTGAAGAAGACGAGGAGGGAGAGGCCGATGACGACGGGCGGCAGCACGATCGGCAGGTCCACCACGGCGTCAACCAGCGCGTGGCCCGGAAAGCGGTAGCGGCTGAGCGCGTAGCCCACGGGCACCGCGAAGAGGACGATGAAGGCCACGGAGACGAGCGAGGTGAAGATGCTCAGCCAGAGCGCGTGGAGCACCTCGCGCGAGCCGAGAGCCTCGCGGAACGACTTGGCGTCGGTGTAGAAGAGATCCGTGACGATGAGCACGACGACGAGGAGGAGGAAGACGGCCAGGAAGGCCACGGTGGCGACGGAGAAGACCGACACACGCGGCCCGGCCACGGGGCCTCGTGGGGCTTCGGGGGTGGGGGCGCGGCGGATCAAGGAGCGGGGTCCTCTCCGGTGGTCAAACCATCGCTGATCTTCAATCGTCCTCGTCGTCGTCCCTCGTCCTCGACTCCTCCCCTTCCCAAAGCCAGAGGGATCGAGGACGAAGGACGAGGACGAGGGACGAGGACGATAGCAGATCGGTCGCTGGTCCTCACTCGCCGACGGGGAGGCGGGTGGTGTAGTGGTGCTTGCTGAAAACCGCCTGCCCGGCCTCGCTTGCGAGGAAGTCCACGAATCGCTGCGCGAGCGCGCGGTCGGAGGCCGTGTTGAGGATGCCGATGGGGACGCGCGAGACGATGTTCTGGGCGGGCGGGATGGGCACGGCCTCGGCGCTGTCGGCGTAGTAGGCCGCCGTAGCATCCCACACCACTGCCGCGTCGAGCTGGCCGAGCTTCACCTGTATCCCAAGCTCGTTCACCGTCAGCGTCTCCACCTTCGTGTTCTTCTTGATCGCGTCGAGCTCGATGCTGTTCTTCTTGAAGAGGCTCACCGACACCTGGCCGACGGCGCAGGCATCTGGGTTTCCGAGGCCCAGGCGCAGGCCGGGCCGCGCGAGGTCGCCGAGCGACTTGATGGCCTTGGGGTTCCCCTTGGCCACGAGGATGACCGGGATGAAGAAGCAGACGTCGCGGCGCGAGGCGATGAGGCCGAACTTCTCCGCGCGGTCGAGGTAGTCCGCTTCGCCGGGCATGTAGAGGTCGCCCCGCTTGGAGGCCCGGATGTTCGAGAGCAGGGTGCCGGAGCCGGCATAGTCGGTGCGGACGGTCGCGCCGGTCTCTTTCTGGAATGCCTCGATGGCCTCGGCGACGGCCGGGCGGAGGCCGGCGCCGCAATACAGATGGAGGGTGCCGCCCGTCTGCGCTGCCGCGCCCGGCGCTGGGGAGAAGCCGAAGCTCGCCCAGACCTCACGGGTCTTGGGCGAGGCGGCAAACTCCGCGAAGGCCGCCGCAGCCTCGGGCGCCTTCGAGCACTTGAGGGTGGCAATCGTGACCTTGACGCAGCCCATGTCGATCACCCCGAACGTGGGCGTCGTCACCGCGTCCACGCCCGGCTGGAGGCGAAAGGCGGACTCGATCGGCACCGCGTCGAGCTTCTCCTTGCGGAGGTGGGCTACCGCGTCCCACACGATTGTCGCGTCGAGGTTGCCGATGGCCACGGCGTTGGCTACCTCGCCGCCCATGCGGGTGCGGGTGACGACGTTGGCCTCGATCTCCTTGCGGAGGCCGGCCCTATCGAACATCAGGGGGTTGATGTGGCCGAGGGTGGAGTACTTCTCATCGGTCAGGCCGAGGCGGAGGTCCGGCTGGGCCAGGTCGCGCAGCCCCTTGATCCCCTTTGGGTTCCCTTTGGGCACGGCGATGGTCGGGGTGAGGGCGGCCATAGTCCAGACCTTCTCGGCCAGGCCCTTCTTCTGGGCGGCGGCCCCGAAGGGGTCGTGGCACACGTAGAGGTCGCCGCGCTTCGCCTGCTCGATCTGGGTCAGAAGGGCGCCGGAGTCGCCGAAGTTGAACTGCACTTTGCGGCCGGTCTCGGCCTCATAGCGCTTGGCGAGCTCCTCCATCGCGGGTCGCATGGTGCCGCCCACGTGGCACAGGAGCGGCGCCTCCTTGCCACCGGGCCCCCCGCCCTCCTCCTTGCCGCAGCCCGCCACGACCGCCAGGCACGCGGCCAGCCACCTGAGGACTCTTGTCCAATCCGCCATTCTCTCTTCCTCTCTTGTCACGCGTCACGGCCCAAATGACACAATTTGGTCGTCACGCGAGTGACACAATTTGATCGTCGGGCCAAGAGGGGTATCCTTTGACGGAAAACCCCTTTTTAGGAGACCAAGATGGCCAAAAAAGTGCACCGAGGCTC
>VGYW01000487.1 GCA_016872875.1 Planctomycetota bacterium
GTCGGGAACACGATGGTGAGCGGCCCGGGCCAGTAGCGGCTCATCAGCTTCCTGGCCGCGGGCGGCACGTTCGCCACGTGCCGCGCGACGTCCTCCTTGCGGCCGACGTGGAGGCTGAAGGGCTTGTCGGGCGGCCGGCCCTTCACGGCCTTGAGGCGCTCGAGCGCCGCTGCGTCCGCCGAGTTGCAGGCGATGCCGTAGACCGTCTCCGTGGGGAACGCCACGAGGGCGCCCGTGGCGATGGCCTTGGCCGCCTCCTCGATGGCCGCGAGGCCCGCGGCGTCAAGCCTGGCTGGGACCACCCGTGCCTTCACTCATCACCTCGCGGTAGACGCCCAGGGTGCCCTCGACCATGCTCTGGGCGCTGAAGTCGGTCTCCACGCGGCGGCGGCCGGCCTCGCCCAGGCGGCGGCCAAGCTCGCGGTCGCGCAGCAACTGCACGATGGCGTCGGCAAGCGGCCCTGGCTCCTTCGGCGGCACCAGGAGGCCGTTCTCCCCGTGGCTGACTATCTCGGGCAGGCCGCCCGCCGCGGCCGCCACCACCGGCTTCCGCATCGCAAGGGCGTCGAGCACCGACGTGCACAGCCCCTCCAGGTGCGATGACATCACGAAGACGTCGAAGAGCGCGAGCCACTGCGGCACGTCGGTGCGGAAGCCGGTGAACGTGACGGCGCGGCTGATGCCGAGCTCTTTCACCTGGGCCTCGAGGGCGCCGCGTAGCTCGCCGTCGCCCACGATGAACAGCCTGGCCTTCGGCTCGGCGGCCAGCACGCGGGGCATGGCGGCCAGGAGGTAGCGCTGCCCCTTGTGGTCGGCCATCGCCGCCACGTTGCCCACGACTGCCGCGTCGGGTGCGACCGCGAACTCCTCGCGGAGTCGCCCGGGCGCCACGCTCTCGAAGCGCGAGAGGTCAATCCCGCTGTGGACCACCGCCACCCGGCTAGGCTCCACCCCGCCCTGGAGCAACACCTGCCGCACAGCCTCCGAAATCGCTATGAAGCGGTCGACCCCGTGGCGGTACTTGAAGCCGCTGATGAGGTTTGTGGCGACCCCGAAGTCCACGCGCCGCGACACGATGGTGCGTCCGCGCCGCGCCAGGGCTGCCGCGGCGCAGCCGAGCGCGTGCGCGTGCGAGGTGTGCATGTGGATGATGTCGAACTCCCCGCGGCGGATGAGGCGTCGGAGGGCGAGCACCGCCCTGAAGTCGGCCTCCCCGCGCATCCGCACCTCTGCCACGTCCAGCCCCGCGCCCCGGGCGCGTTCCGCCAGCGGCGAGCCCGGCTGGCACGCCACCAGCACCTCGTGGCCGCGGGCCTTCAGGCCCGTCGTGAGGTACATCACCTGCTGCTCCCCCCCGCGCCAGGTGTGCTCGCCGTCTACATGGAGAGTCTTGAGGGTTGCCAAGAGGCGGACCTTGCTGGTGGGGGCCTCACTCCATCAACGCATTATAGCCGGGCGTGCGTGGGCGGTCAACACAAGGGTCCGAATCGTCGTCGTTGTCGTCGTCGTCCTCGTCGTCGAATCTGGAGGTCGGAAAGAGGCAGGAGGCTCGACGACGACAACGAGGACGACGACGAGGACGATCTAGGAAGACGGATGCCTCACGGTTGCGCTTTCCGCACCTTGATGGTCTCCTCCCGCCTCACTTCGTGCCGGACCCCGCGCCAGAGAATGGCCGGCTCCCCGAAGCCGTGGAAGACGCGAATCCTGGCCTCCTTGCCGCCAAGCAGGCTCTCGCCCTCCAGGAGGCGAATGGTGAAGAGTGCGCCGTCGGGGTAGGCCTGTTCGCCCCAGGCCTTGGCGTAAAAAGCGACGAAGCGCGGGGCCTGGACGACGAAGCCCCACGGTGGAAGGGTGGCAGTGAACCCGAAGCGCGTGCCGACCACAACGTCGGCGGAGCCGAAGTTCACCACGGCCTCAGTTGCCTCGGGGCCTTCGCCGTAGACGGCGCGGCGGATCGAGCCGTCCGGCCCGCGGAGGTCGAGCTGGGTTAGGCGCTGGTGCGCCGTTGCCTCGTGGAGCGGGCCGAGGACCTCCTGGGTGCTCTTGAGGAACACGTCGGTGGGGTGCATGCCCTCGGCCCAGCCGCGGTCGGAGCGGACGAAAGCAGAGCGGGGCGGGCTGGCGGCACCCCGGCTCGGTTCGAACCTGAGCTCCGGCCTCAGCACGAGCCGTCCCGCTAGCACCCGCCGCTCGCCGTCGCAGCCGGGCAGCCGCGCGCGTACCGCGATGTCCTCCTTGCCGAAAAGGCCGACGTAGACGTTCACCGCCTCGGCGCGAACCGCGGGCGGAATGTCAACGGTGTGCGGCCCTATCTCCACTCTCTGCCCCTTCCGCCACTGCGAGGTCGGCGGCTCGGGCTGGTGATCGTCCTGGAACTTGATCTCGCTCGGGGCGCCGAAGTGGACGAATACCCGCCAATCCTTCTTGACATCCTCCTCGACCTCCCAGGCGTAGCGGATGCGGAACGAACCTTTCCCGACTGGCTCGACGCCGACGACGCGCGGCCGCGCCGCCACGGCGTCCACCGCCTCGGGCCGCCGCTCCCAGTAGAGGTGGTCGGGCACGGAGTGGTAGTGGAGCGGGCGGGCGCACAGGACGTGGTGGGCGACGTACTCCGCCGCCGCCTCCGCCGCGTAGCCGTACTTCCCGTAGGCCACCTGGCAGTCGTGGTAGACCATCTCCCAGAAGGGAATCACCGTCGCCCCCAGGCTCGCGGGGTCGAGGCTGTGGAAGTACTTGCCGCTCACGCCCACCAACCCCTCGAAGAAGTCGCTGTGGGGCAGCGCCCATTCGCGGCCGCACTCGCTCCCGAAGAGGCCGAAGACCTCGCGGGCGTAGTCGCTGAGCTTCGCCTTCCACGCGATGTCGTCGTTCCGCCCGATCGGGTGGGCGGGGTCGTGGCACTCGCGCGGGCCGACCGCGTAGGTGGTGTCAATGAAGTAGCTCAAGGGGGCGAAGAGCTTCTGGGTTTCCGGCAGGTTCTGCGGGCGGCGGGCCAGCTCGAGCTGCTTCGGGGCGCAGACCATGTAGGCGCGGCCGCCGAGCCAGCGCCCGCCCTTGATCAGCTCCCCCTTCGCCGTCTTCTCGATGAACGCCGGGTCCCAGCTCTTCGCGTCGCGGTACATGTCTTGGAAGTTGTCGTGCAGGCAGGCCACGTAGCCGAGTGCCTGGATTCGGCGGACGGCGTCGGCGAGGGCTTTGTTGCCGCCGCACTCGGGGTTGGCGGGCAGGTTGTCGGGGTGGCGGCAGTCGTAGCCGCCCTCGGTCCAGCCGCCGATGATGAAGAGGCAGCGCTCGATGCCGACCTCCTTGCGGATGTGCTCGGCCACCTTGGCAGCCTCATCGAAGGTCCAGTGGACCTTCACCTCTTCGTCCTTCGTGCTCTCCTCGTTCCGCTTGCGGGCGAGACAGGTCCAGAGCTTGACGTTGGCCGCGCCGAGCATCAGTTCGGCCTTCTTGTTGCGCTGAATCTTGCTCTTGAGCGTCGAGGCCAGCCCCTTCGCCTCCGCGATGCGGCGATACCCCGCCGCAATCGTGTTCCAATCCCCCATCCCCAACGGCGTCAGCCGCACGGTTCTCGCGGAGCGACGCAAGCCGAGCGTCGTGACGAGTTCCTGCTTGTGCGCAGCCTCGCGCGGCTGGGTGCTCTGGACCTCTGGGAGCACGTAGGCATCGTCCCAGCTCACCACAAGCGCCGAGCCTTTCTTCACAATGCCCAGCATGTTGATATGGCACCCCTCATATTCCGAGGTGCCGAACGTATGCCTGAAGGACTTCCCGCTATCCGCCCTTATCAGCAGCCCCTCTCTGCTCGGCACGACGATATAACCCCCCTCCGCATCCGTCACGCCCATGGCATCGCCCAGCACACGGACATCCTCCACCCCCTCGTAGCGCAACTCGCACGCCCGCCCGCCATCCACCAGCGCGAACGTCACCCCCGCTCCGTTCTTCTTCTTGAGCTTCACGGTCTCTCCCGCTGCCTCTGCGTCGCTGAACCCGCCCTGGAGCGCTGCCGAGGCCCCTGGGCTAGCCTCGCCCGTCGTCGGCCATCGCACCCCCGACCCCCTATCGAGCATCGCCCATCGCCCCGACTTCGGGTCAATCTCCACCTGCATGGCCGCGCTCTCCAGCCTCAGCGTTTCGCCTCTCGCGCGCATCATCATTTCCCCCAAAGCAATGGCTATGATCGCGGCCCTTGCCTTCACGTGGCACTCCTTCCCCTGGTTGTAGTGGGGGCTTCAGCCCGTCTCCTTCCTGCGCAAGTATAGCCGCTCGGCCCGCTATGTCAACCGAAGGCATGGCTTCTCTCCTCGGCCTCGTCTTCATTGCCTTGCCCCCATTCCCCTGCCCTTCTCTGTGCCCGCGGCAGAAGGAAGCTGGGAGGGGAATGGGGGCAGGGGAATGGAAGAAGAGAGTTGACTTCGCGGCTTGCGGGCACTATAATGCGGGCGGTGAAGATTCCCCGTTCGATTCCCTGAGCATGGGCTGCGTGACGAGCTAGGAGTATGGCCATGCGTTCGCTCATCGGGCTTCTGGTGTGGGGTTTCTGCCTGTCGTTGATGGCGGGCGAGGCCGAGCCGAAGAAAGAGGAGCCAAAGAAGGCTGAGCCGAAGGCGGAGCCCAAGGCTGAACCCAAAGCGGAACCCGCCGCCACCCCCACGCCGCCGTTCCTGGGCGAGGTCACGGGCGAGCGGGTGTACATCCGGGCCGGCGATGGGATCAACTACACTGTCCTGACCGTGGCCGGGCGCGGCGACCAGGTGGAGGTGAAGGAGAAGCGCTACGAGTGGTTCGGCATCCCAGTGCCGAAAACCTGCACGGTGTGGGTGCGGAACGACATGGTGTCGGTGGAGGCCGAAGGGAAGCAGGCGACGGTGATTAAGGACAGGGTGAACGTTCGGGCGCGGCCCGGGCTGACGCCCGACGCGAGTGTGCTCGGACAGCTAGATAAGGGGACGCGTCTTGGGGTGGTGGACGCCGATGGCGATTGGGTGGGGGTGAGCCCGCCGGCGCAGGCGATGGCGTGGATTCACAGCCAACACGTCCGCAAGGTGGGGGAGGGCGGGACGGCGCCTGTGGCGAAGGAGGCGACGCCGAGGCCGCCGGTGCTCGCCCGCGGTGCAGCGGCGGAGGCGCTGCGGAAGGCCCAAGAGCTTTACCAGGCGGAACTTGCGAAGCCGGCCGAGAAGCGCAGCTTCGACGACGTTCTCGCCGCCTATCAGAAGGTCGCCAATCAGGCGGACGACCCCGTGTCTGCCGCGGCCGCCGAGCGCGCGCGGCAGCGCCTGCTCAAGATAGTAGACCTCCACAGTTCTCTGCGAGCCGCCCGCGAGCCGCTCGACCAGTTCGAAAAGAAGTACAAGGGGCTTGAGGAAGAGTACAAGAGGCGAGCCGAGGACGCAGGCAAGGCGAAATCCGAGGAGGAGGGGAAGGGCAAGCCTGAGGAGCAGCCCAAGGGGAAGGGTGAGGAACCAGCCAAGGGGAAAGGCGAGGAACCGCCCAAGGCGAAGGCTGAATAGCCCTAAGCTTCCATCATTGTTGTGGGCCGGGGACCCTCAACAATGAGGGGGGAGGGAGCGGCGAGCGCGGGCGGGGCGCTTCATAAGCCATTGGCAGCACGAGACATGCGTGGGCTCTGTCCGATGAGACACCCGCCGCCCGGGGTGTAGGTGTGTGTGTGCGCGTGACCCTCAACAATGGTAGGAATGGCTGAAAAGGCCACCGGAGGCCCCTCCTCCCATTGTTGAGGCTGTTTTTCAGACCCTCAACAATGGCGCAGGGGAGCCACGCGGTCCGAGCCGGGGAACCGGGCAAGGGTCACCAGAATCAGGGGCCAGACTCGAGCGCGGAGAGTATGGCCCCCAATTCTGGTGGGGTTCTTGGGCGCCGAAGCTCCGAACGGAGCGTACTATAGCAGCCCAGGGCGAAGCCCTGGGACAGGCGGGCGGCCAGATTCAGCCCTGTAGGGGCGTACTACCCGCCCTGGGCACGATGTAGCGCCCGGAA
>VGYW01000488.1 GCA_016872875.1 Planctomycetota bacterium
ACCCTGGGCCCCTCGAAAAAGGCCGCTTGAAATCTCTCCGAAAAACACGATTCTGGATGTTTGTAGGCCTACGTTACCTCCCGTCCTCATTTGCGGCCTTGCCCCTTGGTTGCGGCTTGCCGCGATGGGCCAATCTGTGCAATCTGTGGGCAGGGTCTTCCTCCCCTCAGATTTCCTCCGGGGACGCGATACGGCCGAGGACGGCGGAGGCAGCCACGACCGCGGGATTGGCCAAGTAGACGAAGCTCTTGAGGTGGCCCATGCGCCCCTCGAAGTTGCGGTTGGTGGTCGAGATGCAAGTCTCGCCCGCGGCCAGCACGCCCATGTGGCCGCCCAGGCACGGGCCGCACGTGGGGGTCGAGAAGACACCGCCCGCCTCGACGAACACCTCGTCCAGCCCCTCGCTGATGCAGCGGCGATAGCCCTCCAGGGACGACGGGATGACGATGAGCCGCACGTCGCGGTGGACCCTGCGCCCCGCGATGACCTCCGCGGCCTGCTTGATGTCCTCGTATCGCCCATTGGTGCAGGAGCCGATGAAGGCCTGGTCAATCCGAACCCCGCGCAGCTCGCCCACGGGCTTCACGTTGCTCGGCAGGTGCGGGCAAGCCACCTGCGGCTCCAGCTCGCCCACGTTGATCTCGTGGACCGCCCTGTATTCGGCGTCGGGGTCGCTCTGGTAGATGCGGGAAGGGCGGCGGCCGCGGTCCTTGAGGAACGCGGCGGTGGTGGCGTCGTGGGCGATGATGCCGCTCTTGGCCCCCGCCTCGATTGCCATGTTGCACATCGTCAGGCGGCCGTGAATGGGCAGGGCGTCAATCGCCTCGCCCGTGAACTCCATCGCGCAGTAGAGGGCGCCGGAGACGCCGATTCGGCCAATCGTGGCGAGAATGTAGTCCTTCCCCTCCACCCAACTGTTGTTCGGCTTGCCGTAATAGACGAACTTGATGCTCTGGGGCACCCTGAGCCAGGTCTGGCCGAGGGCGAAGATGACGCCGACGTCGGTGGAGCCCATGCCCGTGGCGAATGCGCCGAGCGCGCCGTTGGTGCACGAGTGCGAATCGGCCCCCACCATCACGTCGCCCGCCACGCAATGCCCCTCGTCGGGCACCAGGCTGTGGCACACGCAGGCGCGGCCAAGCTCGTAGTAGAAGGGCAGACGGTGCTTGCGGGCGAACTCGCGGAGCCGCTTCGCCTGCTCGGCCGCCTTGATGTCCTTGTTCGGCACATAGTGGTCGGGGATGAGCACGATCCGTTCGGGGTCGAACACCCGAGCCGCCCCCGTCCGCTCGAAGCACTCGATGGCCAGCGGCGCCGTGATGTCGTTCGCCATCACCGCGTCCACGGGCACGAACTGGAACTCGCCCGGGCGCACCGCCTCCGTGCCCACGTGTGCCGCGATGATCTTCTCGGTAATCGTCATTCCCACGGCTTCGCTCCATCCTCTTCACTCCCTTATACCAAAAACCGGCAGCCCTGGCAAAACCGAGTGCCCCACTGTCGCCAGCCGTTTTGGTTGCGAAGCGAAGGTGCGCGTGACCGGCCTTGCGCCGCACAACCTGGCGCGCTAGAATGCTGCTGGCATCGGATAGCCGGCACAGGAGAGGAGAATGGTCTATGGCGATTGACGATGGCCTATTGAGCGAAATCGTGCGGCGCCTTCTGGCGGTCGCCGCCCTGGAGCGCATCATCCTCTTCGGCTCTGCGGCGACCGGGCAGATGACCCCGGACAGCGACATTGACCTGCTCGTCGTCGAGAGGTCGCCCGGCGACCCTCGCACCGAGGCCGTGCGGCTCCGCGGAGCACTGCGCGGCCTGGGGCGGCCCTTCGACGTCATCGTCCTCTCCGCCGACCAGTTCGAGGAGAGCCGCAACGGCATCGGCGGCATCGCCTATCCAGCAACCAAGTACGGCAAGGCCATCTATGAAGCCGCCTGACCAAGTGAAGCGGGAGCTCGTGCAACAGTGGGTCAGCCTGGCGGACGAGGACCTCTCCACGGCACGGGACCTGTTGACCACGGAGCCGAAGCATCCCAGGGCCGCCACGTTCCACGCTCAGCAGGCATCGGAGAAGTTCCTCAAGGCGTTTCTTGTCGAACGTCAGAGTTTCGCCTAAGCTCCGTCGCCCTCCCGGATCTCTCGAAGAGGACGGGGGAACGGAGGCAGTGGAAAGCTAGATCTTGCGGCACCTGGGTAGGAGACGAGGGTGTCCGAGCCGGTAAGCCCGTTCCACGGCCTCATCATCGACATCCAGGCGCTGCGCGAGAACCGCGACCCCGCGCCGCTCTTCGGGCGGCTCGATGGCGACCTGCTGAGCGGCGAATACCACTTCACAAGCTCCGAGGCGACGCTGACGTTCATGAGCCGCTGCATCGAGAACGCCTGCTTCGCCGACCCAGGGCGCTGCACGCTCTATTCGGTCTTCCGCCGGCTGAGCCTGCTGGAGCCGCACCTCGACCACTACCACAAGCTCGCCGCCGTGGCACGCAGCATCTACATCATCGGCGTGCCCGACGTGAAGATCGAGAAGTGGGCGCCAAACGTCCACCTAATCACGGAGGGTGTCCAGAAGCTCGGCAACAACTGGGTGACGATCAACATCAGCCGCGACATCCACATGACCCTGCTCGCGGAGGAGCTTCCGCCCGAGGGGAAGCTGCCGCGCTACGTCGGCTTCTACACAGATAGCCGGGCGCTGACCCGCCGGGTGATCCGCCAGCTTGTGGACATGAGCATCATCCGCCAGCCCGAGCTCTTCACCGAAGAACAGCTCGAAGTCCCCCAGCCACAGCCCTGAACCAATCCTCTTCAATCGTCCTCGTCCTTCGTCCTCGTCCTCGTCCTCGACTCTTCTCGCCCCAGACTCAAGAACTCCACGATACGCGCAGCGGCATGCGGCGCGGCTGAGAGGGAGAGCTTCTCCGCCGCCCCCGCGGCCCGGTAGCTGGCCAGGGCGGGGGCGAGGAGTCTGGCCGCCTCGTCCGGGGCCAGCGGCTTCTTGCGCGAGCCGACCGCGTCGGCCCACAGCACCGGCCTCGGCGCGCACAGGGCGAGCCACTGGGGCACGTCGGCCGCCTTCAGCACGTTCGCGGGGTAAGCCCAGAGCGGCTGCGACGGCGGGTCCTCGATGGCCAGGGCAAGACTGGCCGGCGCGCCCTCGATGGCCGCCGCCGAGAGGTCGTCGGACAAGGCCGCCGCGAGCAGGGCGATCAGCCCCACGCTGCCGCGGGCGGCCGCGGCGACGCTCTCGCTGCCAACGTCGCGGCGCCCCTTGAACCAGCGTGCGGCGCAGAGGACGTCCCAGGCCTGCTGCGCGAGGAGCGGGCGGCCCAGGAGCACGGCGTCGCTCGCGCAATGGTTGAGCTTCACGCCCCCCTCGCCCAGCGCCCTGGGTTCGAGCGCGAGGACCGCGTGGCCGGCCTCCAGGAGCCCGCGAACGACGGGCGACACGCGCGCCGCGGACTTCCCGCCGTCGTCGAGGAAGATGACGGCCGGGGCATTGGCCGCCGACTGCTTCGGGTGGATGAGGAGCGCGGGGACCTCCAGCGGCGGTGAGGCTTCGGTGGCGATAGCAAGACGCTCGACCTGGTGGCCCTGCCAGTCGAACCTGCCGAGCTCGCGCGCGGCGGCTCGCGGCGCGGCCGGCCGGCCACCGAGGGTCTCCCAGAGCCTTGCTCGCAACGCCCTCTCCACGGGCGGGTAGGCTGCGATCAGCCGCTCGCCTTCAGTCCTGATGAGTTCTGCATAGCTCCGGGCGCCATCGGGCAGCTTGCCCTCCTTCAGGCAGTAGAGGTCCTTGCTCTTCAGGTCGTCGGGCTCGACCTTTGGCTCGGGGAGGGGTGAGCCGTCGCCTCTGTCCATGAGCCACTTGGCGAGCCAGCCGCACGCGGCCTCGCGCATCGGCTGCGCCCAGCCGTGGGGCAGCGGGGCCTCGAAGAGTCGCACGCGGTCCGCCGCGCCGCCAAAGGCATACACCTTCGCGGCCCGCTCCATCGTCTGGCGCGCGCCCGCGATGGGGAAGATGCCGTCCTTCGCGCCGTTGGCGGCCAGGAAGGGCCGCGGGGCGTTCAGCCCGATGATCTCGAACTCCTCCATGTGGCGGAGGATGCCGGGCATGTGGTTGCAGATGCAGTGGTCGCCGCCGTCCTTCACCCAGGCGTGGAAAGAGCAGACGAAGCAGCAGGCGGCGCCGGCGGCGAAGCGCGGCTCCAGGGGCATCGCGTAGAAGGTATTCTCGCCGCCGCCTGAGTTGCCCGTCAAACCGAGCCGCTTCGGGTCAACGTCGGGCCGGCTCACCAGGTAGTCCACCGCCCGAATCGTGTCCCACGTGATGAAGCCCTCATTCGTCCAGCCCACAAGGAGCGCGGGGTAGCCGACGGCGTGGGAGCAGCCTGGCAGCTTCCGCTCGCCCTGGCCTATCGGGTCGTAGGAGAGGACCACGAAGCCGTGGGCGACGAGGGCGAGTTGGCCGGCGCGATAGATGTTGTAGTTCTTCCCGTCGGGGATCGCGTGCCCGGGCACGACGATGACCGCGGGCTTGCGTTCCGGTCCGCCCTTGGGCGCATAGACGTTCGCCGTGACGAAGAAGCCCGCGCGGCTTTCGAACACCACGTTCTCGATGGTGTAGCCCTCGCGTTCCGCCCGGCCAGTCACGCGGGCGTTCAGCGGCGCGCGTTCGGGCCAGGGGCTGAGGCCGAGGGTAGCCTGAAGCTCGGCGGCGACGGTGCCTTTCCGCCTCTCCCACTCCTCTTTCGTGGCAGGGTCCGTTCGCCTCTCGCAGAGGGCGAGGCAAGCCTCGATGTTGAAGCGGAGCGCGTTTGCGGAATCGGGCAGCCTGCCCTCGAACACACGCCAGGCAGCATCGTCAGGCATTGGTGGCTTGGCCTTTGGCGTATCCTGTTGTGCGATGCCGGCCGATGGCGGAAGCAGCGCGAGGCCGATGATAAGCCCACTCCACACCCAGCTCGCCTGAGCCATCTCAACACCTCCTGCGGATGAATATAGGGCACAGCAGCGGCGAGCGCAAGCTCACCTTTGGGGGCGGCTCTGACACCCTGTCGGTGCTGCGCGTCGTTGCCAACGCACCGAGGCAGGCGCAACAAGCGCATGGCTGAACCACCTTGAGTGGCCATCTGAGGACGTCGCGGCTTCCGCAACCCACAAGAGCCGTGGCGCCTGCCGCCTCGTTCTTGTCACGGACATCGCGAGGTCCACAAGGAGGCAGGCGCGCGACGCCAGGCCGCTCGGTGCCGCTTACGGACCTCGCGAGGTCCGTAAGGAGGCAAGCGCGCGAGGATAGGCCGCTCGGTGCCGCTTACGGACCTCGCGAGGTCCGTAAGGAGGCAGGCGCGCGAGGATAGGCCGCTCGGTGCCGGTTACGGACCTCGCGAGGTCCGTGATAGGGCAAGCGTGAGACGCCAGGCGCGTCGGCGCCGGTTACGGACCTCGCGAGGTCCGTAAGGAGGCAGGCGCGCGACGCCAGGCGCGTCGGCGCCGGTTACGGACCTCGCGAGGTCCGTAAGGAGGCAGGCGCGCGACGCCAGGCGCGTCGGCGCCGGTTACGGACCTCGCGAGGTCCGTAATAGGGCAAGCGTGAGACGCCAGGGCGCCCGGTGGCGATTGCGGACCCCGCGAGGTCCGTAAGGAGGCAAGCGTGGGACGCCAGGCCGTTCGATGCTGATTACGGACCTCGCGAGGCCCGTAACCGTGGGACGGACACATGAGATAGTAGGCCTCACTGCCGGCCACCAGGTGGAGTGGGTGCGCTCACATCGAGGCGGTTGCGATGTGGAGAGTTGAGGAGGATGCCGGGAAGCAGTGACGAGGGGTAAACGGGGGGCCGACGGCAGCCCTTTTTGAGACGATCTGAGGCCGGAGTGGGTAGCCGGTCGTTCTTGGGGGGCCTCGGGGTCTGTGAAGGCAAAATCGGGCCATAGGGTTCCTTCTAACTGGGACAGAAGCTCGACTGTTGGCTCCGGGCCGTCGGGTGCTCAGCC
>VGYW01000489.1 GCA_016872875.1 Planctomycetota bacterium
GTCGGCGTGGTCATGGAACATGATTGCAGAGTCATATGACTCTGCAATTATCTTCGCACCGCCCGTCGGGGCAGAGGGGCCGCCGTGTGCGATGCTGGCCGGGGGGAAGACACCGAACGTCCATCCCGGATTGCTCGGCTACGCCCATGCCGGTCGGCGTGGTCATGGAACATGATTGCAGAGTCGTATGACTCTGCAATTATCTTCGCACCGCCCGTCGGGGCAGAGGGGCCGCCGTGTGCGATGCTGGCCGGGGGAGAAGACATCGAACATCCATCCCGGATTGCTCGGCCACGCCCATGCCGGTCGGCGTGGTCATGGAACATGATTGCAGAGTCGTATGACTCTGCAATTATCTTCGCACCGCCCGTCGGGGCAGAGGGGCCGCCGTGTGCGATGCTGGCCGGGGGGAAGACACCGAACGTCCATCCAGGATTGCTCGGCCACGCCCATGCCGGTCGGCGTGGTCATGGAACATGATTGCAGAGTCATATGACTGTGCAATCATCTCCAAGACGGGTCGGCAGCGGCAGGGGGCGGCATGTCCTCTGTGGTGCGCGGAGATCCGGCATGGCGTGCCAGGGACTTACCACGATTCTCACGCAATGTAGCCACCAGAGCTTCGCAGGCGAGGGCAAGCGAGCCGCTTGCCACGCAGCACGTTGCGGCGCGTGCCCGCGCGGATCCACTACCTGAGCCACCCTTGCGCGGCAGTTGACGCGCCGTGGGCGGCGGGATATGATTCAAGGGGGAGGCATGGGGGCGGCGGCCATGTCAACGCATCGTGAAGAGGTCTTCCACAAGCTCACCATCGCCGAGCCGCTCACGCCGGCGATGGTGGTGCTGCTCATCGTCTTCGCCGTGGTCTTTGCCCTCCAGATCGCGGTGCCGCCCTTCCGCGAGTTTGCTCTCGACTATCTGGCGTTGGACACCGGGGCGTTCCTGGCGAAGGGACGCCTCTGGGAGGCCGTCACCTCGATGTTCCTGCACGGTAGCGTGTGCCACTTCGTCTCTAACATGGCCTTCTTCTGGTTCTTCGGGAGCCTGCTGGCGAACTCCTGGCGCCAGCGGGAGTTCCTGGCGTTCTTCTTCGCGTGCGGGGTCGTGGGGTCGCTGTGCTTCCACGTGCTGGGCTCGCTGGCCTACGAAGCGCCTCAGAAGGGGCTCGGCGCCTCGGGGGCCGTCACCGGCATCATGGTCGGCTGCGCCCTGGCGTGCGGCGAGCGAATCGTCCTCGCCTTCTTCCTCATCCCAATGAAGCTGAGGTACTTCGTGGCGTTCTGCCTCGCGATTGACATTCTCGTGCTGATCGGCACAACGAGCCTCGCTCAAGCGGCACACCTGGGCGGAGCGGCGTGCGGGGCGGCCTACCTCAAGTTCGTCTGGTGGCGCCAGCGGCACCTTGCAGGCGCCGCTCGTGGCACGGCGAAGGCAAGAAGCCGCATTGACGGGTTGGAGTTCATGGACGATGGGCGTCGCTGAGCTTGCGGCATCGAGGCTCGACTGGGCGGCGGCGCAGCTCGCCGACTGCCGCCTCTGCCCGCGCCAATGCCGCGCGAACCGCGCCGCGGGCGGGCTCGGCTTCTGCGGCGCGGGCGCCGAGGCGCGCCGCTTCATGGACTACGTCCACTACGGCGAGGAGGCCGAGCTTGTGCCCTCCCACTCGGTGTTCCTCACCGGCTGCAACCTGCGCTGCCTCTTCTGCCACACGGCGATCGAGCGGCGGACGCTTCCTGCCGAGCCGCTGACGGCTGGCCGGCTGCGGGCAACCGTCGAGCGCGGCCGCCGCGAGGGGGCGCGAAACGTGAGCTTCCACGGCGGCGAGCCGACCGTGAACGCGCCCGCCCTCCTGCGCCTCTTTGCGGAGATGGCGGGGACTTGTCACGAAATCGCCCAGCACACCCGCAAGAGACCATGTCATTCCGAGCGGAGCCCTTCGACTTCGCTCAGGGCAGGCTCCGCGAAGTCGAGGAACCTTTCAGGGGAGCAAACTGACGTGACGAGAGTGACCCCGCTTGCGGGAGCCAACTCCTCTGAAAGGTGCTTCGACAGGCTCAGCATGACAAGTGGGGAACGCGTGCGTCTTCCACCAATCGTCTGGAACACGAACCTCTATTGCACGGCGGAGACGCTCGAGGCCATCGCGGGCATCCCGGCGGTCTACCTGGTTGACCTGAAGTTCGGGAACGGCGCCTGCGCGGCGGCGGTGGCAGGGGCCGCGGACTATTGGGAAGTCGTGCGCGCTCGACTCAAGGAGACGGCCGCGAGCGAGTCGGGCAAGCTCATCGTCCGACACCTCGTCCTGCCCGGCCACCTCGACTGCTGCACGTGGCCGGCCCTCGAATGGCTCGCCCGCGAGCTCCCCTCCGCCAGGTTGAGCCTGAAGACCGATTACCTTGCGATGCCCGACGCGAGGGGCGACAAGCGGCTCGGTCGCTTCCTGACCGATGGCGAGGTCCGCGAGGCCGCGGCCATCGCCAAAGACCTCGGCATTCCGTTGGCTGCCGGCCCCGACTTGAGTGTGCCACGGCTGGCTCGCCCAGCCGTGTCTTCTGCCGCACGGTCGGACGAGCCGACCGTGGCACCGGCGGAGCCGCTCGATGCCGAGCTGGTCATCTCCCCGAAAGGCGCGGTTTTCCTGCACCATCCGACCCGCGACATCACCTCAGTCGCCCTGGCGGTCAGCCATCGGGGAAGAGTCGAGGACGAGGACGAGGGACGAGGACGAGGACGATTGAAGAGCTACGACCCTGCAACAGGGAGTTGTACTCGATGACTGACCCACAGCAGACACGCGAGATCGAGATACTCATCCGCGCGCGCTATCCCATCCTCTACGTCGTGTCGTGGGAGGAGCCGCGCGTCACCCAGACCCTCATCGCCATCGGACGCCGCAGCAACAAGAAGGTCTACGAGTGGTCGTGCTCCAGCGGCATCGTGCCCGCGGGAACCCCGCTCCAGGCCGTGAAAATGCGGAAGACGGGCACCAAGGACCCCCTCGTGGCCCTCGACGAGGTGGTGGAGGAGCTGGAGCCGGCGATCTACATTTTCAAGGACTTTCATCCGTTCCTGAGCAAGACGAACTACGCGGTGGTGAGGAAGCTGCGCGACATCGCCCAGGGACTCAAGAGCAGCTACAAGACCCTCGTCCTCGTCAGCCCGTTCCTCGAGCTCCCGCCGGAGCTTGAGAAGGACGTGACGGTGATAGACTACCACCTGCCAAGCCTGGCCGAGCTTGGGGGGTTGCTCGACTCGATCATCGCGGAGGTGAAAGACAACCCGAAGGTGAAGATCGAGCTGAACGCTGCGGGCCGCGAGGAGATACTCAAGGCCGCCCTGGGCCTCACGCTGGCCGAGGCGGAGAACGTCTTCGCAAAGGCCCTGGTCCAGAGCGGCCGACTCTCGCGGGCCGACGTGGCGGCAATCTTCACCGAGAAGCAGCAGGTCATCCGCAAGAGCGGCCTGCTCGACTACTGCGAGCCCGACGTGCAGTTCCAGCACGTCGGCGGCCTGGCGAGCCTGAAGGACTGGCTTGCGAAACGCAAGCTGGCGTTCACCGACAGCGCCCAGAAGTTCGGCCTGCCTGCCCCGCGCGGGGCGCTGCTTCTCGGCGTCCAGGGCTGCGGGAAGTCAATGTGCGCCAAGGCCGTCAGCTCCCTCTGGCAGCTCCCGCTCCTGCGGTTCGACATCGGCAAGGTCTTCGGCTCCCTCGTCGGCACCTCCGAGGAGAACGTGCGGCGCGCCATCCGCATCGCCGAGAGCATCGCCCCGTGCGTCATGTGGGTGGACGAGATTGACAAGGCATTCGGCGCCGTGGGCGCCCACTCGACCGACAGCGGCACGACCCAGCGCGTGCTCAGCACCCTCCTCACCTGGCTCTCGGAGAAAGTGACCCCCGTCTTCGTCATCGCAACGGCCAACAACATCCACGTCCTCCCCCCCGAGTTGATGCGGAAGGGGCGCTTCGACGACATCTTCTTCGTTGATCTCCCCGACGAGGCGGAGCGGAGCGAGATTTTCGCCATACACCTTGCGCGGCGCAACCGCGACCCGAAGAAGTTCAACATCGCCGACCTTGCGGCAAGGAGCGAGGGCCTCAGCGGAGCCGAGATCGAGCAGGCCATCATTGCCGCGCTCTTCGAGGCATTCTCGCAGCGCCGCGACCTGGCCGACGCCGACATCGCCAAGGCCATGGCCGAGACCGTGCCGCTCTCGAAGACGATGGACACCGAGGTCAACGCCCTGCGCGAGTGGGCGATGACCCGTGCGCGCCACGCCTCGATTCGCCAGGAGGAGATCGTCGCGCGCGCGACACGCAAGATGGAGTTGTAGGTGCGGGCGCCACGCAAGAGGGCTTGTGAAGGAGTGACACGGACGCACACGGACCGACACGGACTAAGGCCACCCGGGCTGGGAACTTCCTGTCCGTGTCTGTCCGTGTCTGTCCGTGTGTCTTGTCCACAGGCTCAAGACCGAGGCACCTTGCCCCGCGGTAGTTCGTGGACGACGGAAGGAAGAAAGGAGGCAAGCTCATGAGTGCGATCATCGTCATTCTCCCGGCCCTTCCCGCGGCCTGGCCTGTGATCACGGCTGCGGCTGCGGCCGCGGCCAGCGCCCTCGGCTTCGCTGCCGCACGGACGAAGCAGGAGGCCGAAGCGGTCACCGAGGCCGAGGTCTCGCTTCAGAACTCCCAGGCGGTCAGCGCGCAGTTCGCCCTCGGCGAAGAGGTCGTCTTCACGAAGGAAGGCGTCCAGGTGGTCGTCTTCCGCAACACCGAGGGGCGGGTCGGAATTCGGGCGATGGCCAAGGGCAAGACTGAGGCGGAGCTCCGCGAGGCCGCCCAGCAGATGGCCAACGCCCTCACCCAGCAGTATGCCTACAACCAGCTCATGGAGGAGCTCAAGAGCCGCAACTTCACCGTCGTGGGCGAGGACGTCGAGGCCGATGGCACGGTCCGGCTCCGCGTCCGGACTTTCCAGGGCTGAGGTGTGTCTATTGCGGAAAGCCATCTACAGCACGAGCCATGTTCGTAGTGCGGGCTTTAGCCCGTGCTCGCCTCCCCCAACCTGGTGGCCGGAGGATTGTCGCGCTTTCGCGCGAAAGCGCGACGGTCCCTCCGCGCCCACGTGGAGAAGAAGAGACGGCCTGAAGGCCGCACTGCGAACCGGGACTTCCCACAATGCAAGCTAACGAGAGGATGCCGTCATGGAGCAGCACGAGTTCGACATCGCCATCGGCCCCGACGGCAAGGTTACGATCGAGGTCAAGGGCGTGAAGGGCCAGGGGTGCCTCGACTACGCGAAGTTCTTCGAGGAGGTGCTTGGCAAGATCGTCGCCACCGAGCGCACCGCGGAGTTTTATGCTCCGCCGACGGGGGTGGAGGTGCATATCCAGCAGAAAGAGGAGAACCGATAGGAGATCGGTAGGAACGACGGAATCGCTCGATTCGCTCGATTCGCTCGATCCGATCGGATCATCGCTGCCAAGGCGCGCCCCAATGGAATGCCCCCTCTGCGGCTTCGCCAATCTGCCCGGCACCGAGAGGTGCACGCGCTGCCGGGCGCAACTGGTGGCGGCCGAGCCTTCGGCCGCGGCAGACTTCCTGCCGCCCCGAGCCGGACGCCTCAAGGGCCTCAGGCCGCTCCTCTATGCCGTCAATCGTCTGGTGGTCGGCAGGAGGAGCAGGCTGCTCGCGCGCATCGGCCGCTTCTTCGACCGCAGTGGCTCCGTGCCAGGCGAGGCCGTGGCGGCGACGATCCTCTCCGTGGTGCCGGGGCTGGGCCACCTCGCGGTCGGTCGCAGGCTCGGCGCGCTCGTGGCGTTCCTGGGCTGGGCGTTCACCGTTTTCATCACAGCCAACTTCTATGCCGGCGTGACCGGCGGCCTACTCCTCGGCTCCCTGATTGGCTGGCACGCGTCGGTCATCTTCGACG
>VGYW01000490.1 GCA_016872875.1 Planctomycetota bacterium
AGGCGCGGCGGGCCGGGGAAGGCCGAGGCCGCTGCGGGCAACGCCTGGAGCGAGTGGCTGAGGTTCGAGCGGCCGCAGATCGAGGCCACGCTGAAGGGCTATCCGGCGATCTATATGCGGGGATTCCCTGTCGTCGTGAGGTTGGGAGTCGAGGGGGCGGTTGACCCGACCATCGTCGAGGCGGAGGTGAAGCTGGATGAGACGGGCGAGACGCGGCAGTTGCGCTGGGAGCTCTTCGGCGGCTCGGCGGGACTCCTCCTCTGGCGCGACGAGGCGAAGAAGCCCCAGGCCGCCACGATGGCCGACTACAACCAGCGCTACTGGAAGGTGCTCGCCACGGTGCAGGTGCCCGAGGCGCAGCGCCCGCGGCACTTCCCAATCGTCGAGCGCTTCATCGGCGGGGACGACGACCGCCTGGCCTGGCAGCAGGGCATCGAGCAGCTCGCACGCGCGGGCTTCAGCGTCATCATGCTCCCGCCCTCCAAGCCCGTCCGCGAGCTGCTCCTCAAGACCGGCCTCCGCCGCACCGCCTGGGCCGTGTACAACCCCCCAGGCTATGCCTTCGACTACGAGCCGAAAGTGACCCCCGCCGCCATCCAGGAGTGGGCGGACAAGGAGGCGAAAGCCTATCTCGACGCCGGCTACGCGCGCGAGGACATGGCCATCTTCGCCATGTCGGATGAGCCGGGTTGGTACTTCCCCTCGATGTTCAAGCCCCTCATCGCTAACCCGGCGGCCCTCGCCCGTCTCCGCGACTACCTCAAGGCCCAGGGCCTTCGCCCCCGCGACCTCGGCGCAAAATCCTGGGACGTCGTCCTTCGCCTCGGCCGCAGTCAGGCGAAGGACCTGCCGTCCCGAAGGCTGTTCTACTGGACGATGCGCTTCTTCGCCTGGGACTCCGCCCGGCACTTCGCCGCCTCGACGCGGGCGCTGGAGAAGGCTCTCTGGCCAGGGATGCCGATCATCACGAACTGGAACTTCTTCAGCGGGCGCTTCTACGTGCCGGGGCCAGTGGCGAACAACGCGGACAAGCAGAGCACCGACGCCGCGATGGGCGGCCACGACTGGGACGAGTTCGGCCGAATGCGCGGCGGCACGATGCTCTGGACCGAGGACTGGTTCCCCGACTCGATGGCGCCGCAGTGGTCGTTCTACTGCTCGCGGCTGCGGTGCGCCGCGGAGCTTGGCGGCGTGACCTTCGGCGGCTACGTCATCCCCCGCACCGCGGGCGACCGCGCAGACGGCATCCTCCAGAAGATCCTCTGCGTCGTCGGCTCGGGCGGGAAGGCCATCAAGTACTTCGTCTTTGGCCCGGAGTACAACTTCCCCGGCAACTGCTACTCGGAGAACGCGCGCGTGCTGCCGAAGATGGCCGAGGCCCACGCGATGATTGGCGCGGCGGAGGAGCTGCTCTGGCCGGGCAAGCGCCCGAAGGCCGAGGCCGCCATCCTCGTCCCCCGCAGCCCGCAGCCGTGGGACGCCAAGGACATTTCTGTCCCCACCCAGATCGAGGACGCGACGAACAACCACCTGAACCGCCGCACCGTGGACTACATGGCCGAGGCCTTCAATCTTTACACCGCCCTTCAGCACGCAAACATCCCCGTGGACTTCGTGGACGAGGATGACTTGACGCGGCGCGGGCTGGCCCCCTACAAGGTCCTCTACGTCACCGCGCCGAACCTCCCCGAGGAGGGGCAGCGGGGCATTGCCGCGTGGGCGCGGGCCGGCGGCACGCTCGTGACCGTGAGCGGCGCCGGCGCCCGCGACCGCTACGACGAGCCGTGCTCCATCCTTCGGCGCCTGACAGGCATCGAGGAACAGCCCCGCGAGCGGCTGCTCATCCGCGACCTTGCGGCTCTGAAACCCGTGGGCAAGGTGAACGGCGCAGCCGAGGCCATTGGCGTGCGCGGCGTCCTGACTGAGCCCCCCGCGGGCGTGGAGGCCACGTTTGAGGATGGCTCGCCCGCGACTGTCCAGCGCCGCGTGGGGTGGTGGGGCAAGGGGCGGGCCATCCACTTCGCCTGGATGCCCGGCCTCTCCTATGCGAAGTCGTCGAACGAACGGAAGGACGGGCTGCCCGTGGGCTTCTCGGCGGCGATTCGCCGCTGGATACTCCGGCCCGCCGAGCTTGCAGGCATTCGCCCACCCGTTACGATAGACCGCCCGATGATCGAGGCGCCCCTGCTGCTCTCCGACAAGGGCGCCGCGGTCACGCTCCTCAACTGGTCGGGCGAGCCGCTGGAGCGCGTGAAGGTCAGCGTTCGCCTCCCCTTCGCCGCCCTCGGCGTCGAGAGCGTGAAGCAGGGCAAGCTGGCCTTCGAGCGGACCACGGACGGCATCGCGGTCTCGTTGCCCCTGGGCGCGGCCGACATCCTGATGATACGGAGAAGCCAATGAGCGAGCCAGCCCCCCACGGCTTCGAGGCGGTCATCCGCTGGATCGAGCGCAAGCGGCTCCAGGCGCCGGCCGCTCTCTTCCTTGAGATGCACCGCCCGCTCATGCCGCTGGCGTGGACGGCGGCGATGCTGGCGAGCCCTATCCTCGCGCCCTTCCTCGGCCCCGATTACTACGAGCGGATCAAGGCGCTGCGCGACCCGGCCGTGGTGGACAGGCTGATCAAGCGTCTGGAGGCGTCGCGCGGTGGTGGGGGGCAAGAGCCGTGACGAAGCCGCTCGACCACGCCGACGGGTTCGTTGCGCTCCTGATGGCGGCGTTGGCCGGGGCAGTGCTCCTCTTCCTCTGGCGTGCGCGGCGTGGGCGGATGCCGTACATCCGCCGCATCCCAGGCATCGCGGCGCTCGAGGAGGCGATGGGGCGCGCCACGGAGCTCGGCCGCCCAGTCATCTTCGCCGTCGGCTACACCAACATCCAGGCAATCGAGACCCACGCCGCCCTCTCCATCCTCGGCCACGTGGCGCGCCTCGCCGCGCGACTCCGCACACCATTCATAACCCTGGTCCGCGTGGCGGACGTCTACCCCGTCACCGAGGAGATCGTCCGCCAGGCGTACACGGCCGAAGGGGTGCCCGACCTCTTCAAGCCGGAGGAGCAAATCCGCTTCCTGTCGAGCGACTCGGTGGTCTACGCGATGGGCACGGCACGCCTCATCGAGGAGACCAAGGCCGGCTGCGCGCTCTTCTTCGGCGCCTTCGACTTCACCAGCCTCCTCATGGCCGAGCCGGGCGCCAGGATGGGCGTGATGCAGCTCGCCGGCGACCCCAGCCTCTTCCAAATCCCCTTCTTCGTCTGCACGTGCGACTACACGATCCTCGGCGAGGAATACTACGCGGCGGGGGCGTACCTGAGCACGGAGCCGACCACCCGCGCCACCCTTGCGAGCCAGGACCTCATCAAGGCCATCATCGCCGGCCTCATCCTCCTCGGCACCCTCCTCGCGCACTTCCAGTTCGGCGCGGCACGCTGGGTGGTGGACCTCCTGACGCGCTACCGGTGACGGGGCTTCGCCATGCGGCGACAGATTGTGTGGCTCATAACCTTCGCCGGCGGGCTGTTCTTCCTCCTGGAGTTCCTCCTGCCCGCCAAGGCCCCGGCGTGGCTCGGCGGATTCGACAACCCGCTCACGCGCTGCCGCCGGGGGGTGAGTGACTTCCTGATCGTCGTCGGCACGATGGCCTTCCTCCTCGGCCCGATCAACCTGGTCCGCGCCCACTTCGAGACGCTGCGGCGGAAGGCCGCGGGACGCGCGGAGAGCATCGTGTTCCTCGCGGCTCTCGCCGTCGGATTCCTCGCCATGGCCCTCCGCGAGACGCCTGCCAAGCGCATCGCCGCGGCCGCCCAGAAGGTGCTCATCGAGGGACTCCTCCCCGGCTTCTTCAACTCCAGCATGGCTCTCCTGGCCTTCTACCTCGTCTCGTCGGCGTATCGGGCGTTCAGGGTGAACGGCCTCGACTCCGGGCTGATGATGGGCTCGGCGGCCATCGTGCTGCTGGCGCAGGTGCCGCTGGGCGACTGGATGACGTATGCGCTGCCCGACGCGCTTCAGCTCCGCTCGCTGGCGCAGTGGATTCTGATGGTCCCGAACACATCCGTGCAGCGTGCGGTGCTGATCGGCGCCTGCGGCGGCGCCTTCGCCGCAGGCATGCGACAGTGGCTCGGAATCGGCAGGCGGGAGTAGGCGGCGATGATTCGCTGGCTCGCAAGGCTGCGGGACATTGATCGGCGGTGGCTCTACCTCGCCACGGCGGTGGCGCTGGCCGTGCCCTTCGTGGCCCGCGGGCGGATTGCCATGCCACCGACGGAGCCCTTCATGGTCACGCGCCGCCTCTTCGACGCCATCGAGGCCTGCCCCCCCGACAAGGTGGTGCTGATTGATTCGAGCTGGAACATGGGCTCCCAGGCCGAGAACGAGGCGCAACTCGAGTGCGTCGTGCGCCACCTCTGCCGCAGGCGAGTCCGCTTCGTCGTCATCTCCGTCGGCGTCACTGAGTTGGGGCCGGAGTTCGCTCGCCAGGTCATCGAGCCCATCGCCGCCGAGGCCGGGCGCCAGTACGGCACCGACTGGGTGAACCTCGGCTACGTGCAGGCCGGCGGCGACATCAAGGTGCTCATCGAGGCCCTCTGCCGCGACCTCCACGCCGTCAGACCCACCGACGTCCACGACACCCCCGTCGCCCAGCTCCCCCTCATGCGAAGCGTCCGCTCCATCAACGACGCTCATCTCCTCTTCAGCGTCACCTACTCTCCCACGGCCGATTGGATCAGCCTGGTCAAGGGGCAGTTCGGCACTCCCGTCGCCTTCGGCTGCATGACCATCATGTCGCCCTACTACCACACCTTCATCGAGAGCGGGCAGCTAAGCGGCATGCTCGTCGGCAACTGGGGCGCCGCCGAATACGAGCGGCTCACCCAGGCGCGCGGCAAGGGCACCGAGCGGATCGCCTTCGCCACCTACGGCAACTGCGCCATCCTCGCGGCGATCCTCCTCGGAAACCTCGGGCTCTGGGCCGCCAGACGCACCAGGGGGCGAACGCGATGACCGAAGCCCTCAGGACCCTCGCGGAGTCCCTCACGCCGGAGAACCTGGCGGCCCTCGTCAGCGCCGCGGCCACCCTCATCGTCTTCAGCTACCTGGTGAAGGACAACCCCCTCTACCGCCTCGCACTCCAGGCCGCGTTGGGCGCCGCCGTCGGCATCGGAGTCTTCATCGCCTGGCGCGACGTCCTCCGCCCCAAGTGGTGGCAGCCCATCCAGGGCGCCTTCGCGGCAGGCCGGCCGCCGGCCGACCCCTTCCAGCTCCTGGAGGCCGTCACGGCGGGGCGAGTCGCCTGCCCCAAGTGGTGGGCGGCGGCACTGGCCGCCTTCCCAGAGAGCCGGCCCTGGACCGATGCCCTCTGGCTCCTCGCGCTCGTGCCCGGCTCCCTCTGGTACTTCCAGCTCTCCAAGAAGTGGTTCTGGCTCAGCACCCTCATCACCGGGCTGTTCATCGGCGTCTCCGCTGGCCTCGCCTTCAAGAGCCAGATACTCCTCATCCTCCCGCAGATTGGCGCCTCGCTCAAGCCCATCGTCCCCTTCGCCGGCCCGGGCGGCCTCACCTGGGCCAGCACCCTCGATTGCCTCAACCACCTCCTCTTCCTCGTCGGCATGATGACCACCCTCCTCTACTTCTTCTTCTCCCTGCGCACCGAGAGCCGGTTCCTCAGAGGCTCCATGCGCATCGGGCGGCTCATGATCATGGCCACGCTCGGCGCAATGTTCGCCAGCACCGTCATGACCCGCATGGCCTACCTCCTGGAGCGGCTCGGCTTCCTCTGCGACAAGTGGCTCGCGCCTCGCTAGCCCGCATTTCTCACCAGCCGTTGGAGAGAAATGCGGGAAGCACCAAACCACAAGCACCAAGCGCCAAACAAGCCCCAAACTCCAATCCTCAATGGTCCAAGCGGAGACTACGTGGTGTTGCCCGCGA
>VGYW01000491.1 GCA_016872875.1 Planctomycetota bacterium
TTCGGCGCGATCTGCGTCGTGATCATCAGCATGACCACGATGGTCGGCATCGCGGGCCGGCTGCTCGCGCCCGGCTTGCAGGGCCTGGAGGCCGACCGCGTGTTCGGCCTCGCGGCGGGGAAGACGCTGCCCAACTGGGCGGCCGCTCTGGCCGTGGCCGGCGCCTTCACCGCGGCCATGACCACGGTCATCAGCGTGGTCTTCGGCAACGCGTCGAACCTCGCCAATGACCTCTACAAGCTGGTGCGGCCCCAGGCGGACACGCGGGAGCTGGTGCGGCTGGGGCGGTTCTGCATCGCGGGCATCGTGGCCGCGTGCGTGCTCATCGCGTGGATCCCGAACATCCCCGTGGCCGACCTGGCCATCATGGCGTTCGGCATCATGGCCGTGACCATCTTCCCGCTGTGGGGCGCCTACTACTGGCGGCGGGCCACCCGCTACGGCGCCATCGCCGCCACGCTCGCGGGCGTGGCGATGAACCTGGTGTTCCTGATATGGGGCCTCGCCACCGGCACGGGCATGCTCCTGGCCCCGCAGCCGTGCCTGCTCCACCTCAACGGCTTCCTCGTGTCGTTCATCGTCGCGGGCCTGGTCTTCTTCGGCGTGTCGCTGGCCACGCGGCCCGGCCCCACGGAGCGGAAGAGCCTGGCCCTCTTCTTCCATCGCTCGCTCGGCTGACCCGTGTCCGCGCCGCGCGCGGGGCCGAGTGCAGCGGAGCGATCCTCGCCGGGCCGGTGGCAAGTGACGTGGCACGGCTGGCTTGGCCAGCCGTGTCCTCGCGCCGGCGAACGGTAAGACACGGTTGGGCAAGCCAACCGTGCCACAACTGCGGGGTCGCGGCCAGGCGGCAAGTGGCGAGCGACAAGTGGGTGAAGGCACCGATGGCCCCTCTGAAATCGGCAATCGGCAATCGGCAATCGGCAATTGCGATGGCCGCCGTCCTCCTCCTCGCCGCCCTCCTCCGCTGCATCCCACTCGGCCTATCCAATCCGCGCCCCTTCCACACCGACGAATGGGACTTCGTGGACTCGGCGGTGCGGATGTGGGCGGAGGGGACGCTGGACCCCGGGCGGCCCTACGTGCATCCCGGCCTCTACCGCTACTCGATTGCGGCAGCCTACCCCCTCGTGTCTCCCTTGCTCCCGGCCTGGGTGGATGCCAAGTGGGTGCCCTGCGTGGCGGGGCGGCTGGTGAGTGCGGCGATGGGCGTGCTGGCCGTGTGGCTGGTCTACCGCCTCGCTCGCCGCGTCCTGCCTCCGGGTGGCGCGCTCGCCGCCGCGCTCCTCCTGGCCGTGGCGCCCCTGCACGTGCAGTTCTCGCACGTGGCGAAGCCCGACGTGATGTCGGCGGCGTTTGTGGCCCTGGCGACGCTGCTCGCGTGGCGCCTGGCCGAGGCCGGCCGGGAGAGCGAGGCCCCCGTAGGGGCGCCCCTTGTGGGCGCCCGGCAGGGGGCGGGGACAAGCCCCGCCCCTACAGGAGCCTCGCCCTCCCGCCCGCGCTCGGGGGCGCCGCGGCGGGGGCTCTACGTGTGGGCGGGTGTGGCGGTCAGCCTCGCCGTGGCGTCGAAGTACAGCGGCATCGTGGCCGCCGCGCCGGTTGCCGTCGCCCACTTCATTGCGCCAGGTGTCCGCCGCCGCGGGACGCATGCCCCAGCGCAGCTTGGGCGTGGCACCCACGGTTCCGAAGCGGAGGGGCCGGGTGCCACGCCCAGGCTTGTTTGGGCGTGGGCGGCAGGGAGGAAGCTGCTCTCGGCGGACCTCTGGCTCGCGGCGGGATGCAGCATCATCGCCTTCGCCATCGCGTCGCCCTACACGCTCACCAACCTGCGCACGATCCTCGCCGAGGCCAACCGCATCATCATCTCGCGGGCGCCGGACCCCGAGGCATTGCCCCAGGCGCCCCCGCTCGTGCAGGTCGCGCGGCAGGCGTGGGAGTGGGTCGGCCCCGTGCCCCTTCTCCTCGCGGCCGCCGGCGTGGTGCTCTGGTGGCGCGAGAGGCGGAGGGCGGCGCTGGCCGTCGTCGGCTCCGCCGTCGTGGCGACCGTGGCGATGCTCTCGTTCCTGGCGGTGCAGCAGCCCTTCTACCTCCTGCCGCTCGTGCCGGCCGTGGCGGTGCTCGCCGCGGTGCCCATCGCCCACGTGTGGTCGCGGCGATGGGACTCCGGGGCCGTGCTCCTCGCCCTGTGCCTGGCGCCGTCGGCCGTGCTGAGCGCGCGGGAACTCGTCCGCTTCTGGCAGCCGGGCACCCGGCAGCTCGCCAGGGCGTGGCTCGAGGAGAATCTGCCGGAGTCGCGTGGCTATATCCTCCGCGACCACGACAGCCTGGAGCTCGCGGCCGAGGAGTCGCTGCCCGTGATTGACGCCGGCTTCAGCTTCTACGACAGGGTGGACCGCGATCACCTGAAGCGGCACGGCATCACCCACTTCGTCCTCAGCGACACAGCGGCGGCGACGGGCCACCTGACGCCCGAGGCCGCGAAGCGACGCTCCGAATCCCACGCCCGGCTCCTGGCCCTCGGAGAACGCCTGGTCTACTTCCCCCGGTTCTGGTGGCGGGACGGGCCGCGGATCGAGATCTATAAGGTCAAGGAGAGCGTGCTCGCGGAGTTCGCCCGCGAGCACGAGCAGGTGGCGAAGGAGCTGGGGGCGAAGGTGAAAGCGGTCGAAGACCGCCTCGCCGCCGCCCCCGGCGACGCCGCGCTGCACATGGAGGCGGGCCGCCTCCTATGCGATCAAGCCGACGTCAGCCGCTGGGATAGGGCGGTCGCGCTCTGGCAACGCGCCGAGGGGCATTTCCGCCAAGCGAGCAAGGCCGCGCCCAGGCTGGCCGATGCCCACTACAACCTCGGTTGCCTCTACCTGCGCGTGGCGAAGCGGGTGGTCCTGGCCGAAGGCGCCGACCGGGCGGCCGGCGTCTTTGCCAGGGCGGCGCAGGCATTTCGCGACGCCATCGCCCTCGACCCGAACCAGGCGGACTACCACTTCAACCTCGGCTACGCCCTCTGCTCCCTCGCGTCGGCGGCCACGAGAAACGAAGAGGCCCGTCGCCTCGCGCTCGAGGAAGGCGTCCGCGCCTACCACCGCGCCGCCGAGCTGAACCCTGACATCCGCCTCCCCGACGCCGATAAGCCCGGCCCCCCTCACATCGAGGCCGTCGCCGAGCGCGGGCCGCAGCCCTTCCGCTGAAACCTCCTCAATCGTCCTCGTCCTCCTCCTCGTCCTCGTAATCGGTCCGCGGCGGCCAACCCGAGGAAGAATCGAGGACGACGGACGAGGACGAGGGACGAGGACGATTCAGGCCACTGGAAACCGGCGGCCAAAACGGATATGCTCATTCCCGATGAGCAAGCTCCGGCCCCTTCTCCTCTTCGGCACGCGGCCCGAGGCCATCAAGATGGCACCCGTCGTGCATGAGTGCCGCAGGCGGCCAGACGCCGTCGAGCCAGTCGTATGCGCCGCGGGCCAGCACCGCGAGCTGCTCGAGCCCGTGGTCGAGTACTTTGGCCTCTGCCCCGACCACCGCCTCGACGTGATGCGGTTCGGCCAGTCACTGGCCGAGCTGACCAGCGGCTCGCTGCTCGCTATTGATGCCTTGCTCGCCGAAGTCAAGCCCGATTGCGTGGTGGTGCAAGGCGACACGACGACTGTGATGGCCGCTTCCCTCGCCGCCTTCTACCGCTCGGTGCCCCTCGCCCACGTCGAGGCGGGCCTCCGCACGGGCAACCTGCGGGCGCCCTGGCCCGAGGAGCTGAACCGCCGCGTCGTGAGCCTCTCCGCCGCCACCCACTTCGCCCCCACTCGACGTGCCGCCGACGCCTTGCTCGCCGAGGGAATCCCGCCCGCGACGGTCCACGTCACGGGCAACACGGTGATTGACGCGCTTCTCTGGACCGTCAAGCGCGAGCGTGGCCGCGCCGAGCACTGGAAGGCAAAGTACGCCATGCTCGGCTCGCGCCGCCTGGTCCTCATCACGGGCCATCGCCGCGAGAACTTCGGCGCCGGCCTCCGGGCCGTCTGCGGTGCCATCGCAGCCCTCGCCGAGCGCTTCCCCGACGTCGCGTTCCTCTATCCCGTCCACCTCAACCCAAACGTCCTGGGGCCGGTGCGCGCGGCGCTCTCGGGCCGGCCGAACATTCACCTCACGCAGCCGGCGGCCTACCCCGAGTTCGTGTGGCTCATGCAGCGCTCGACCCTCATCATCACGGATTCAGGCGGGGTGCAGGAGGAGGCGCCGAGCTTGCGGAAACCCGTACTCGTCACCCGCGAGACCACCGAGCGCCCCGAGGCAGTCGAGGCCGGCGCCGCCGAACTGGTCGGCACCTCGTTCGACGCCATCGTGAGCCGCGCGAGCCTGCTCCTCGCCGACGAGGCCGAGTACGCCCGCCGCCAGATCGCCGCCAACCCCTACGGCGACGGCCGTGCAGCCCGGCGGATCGTGGATGTGCTTGAACGGATGTAGCCGCAAGCGTCCCGCTTGCGTGCCTCTTCGACAAGCGAGACGCTTGTCGCTACGCTTGACGGACGAAAGGTCGCCAGATGAGCCAGGCTTCGGCTTCTTCAATCGGAAATCGGAAATCGGAAATCGGAAATCCATCCCCCCCCTGGCGCCGTCCCCGAAGTCGCATCCTCGTCGTCCTCCCCGCCTACAACGAGGAGGCCAACCTCGGCACGCTCCTCGAACGCATTGACCAGGCGATGTTCGAGAACGGGGACGGCTACCAGGTGATCGTGGTGGACGACGGGAGCCGCGACGCCACGGCCCGCGTGGCCGAGGAGCACGCCTGCCACATGCCCATCGCCGTCCTGCGCCACGAGAAGAACCAGGGCCTCGGCGCAACCATCCGCGACGGCCTCCTTGCCGCCGCCGACATCTGCGCCGACGATGACATTGTGGTAGCGATGGACGCCGACAACACGCACACCCCCGGCCTCATCCACAGCATCCTCCAGCGCGTCCGCGAGGGCTGCGACGTCGTCATCGCCTCCCGCTACCGCCCCGGCTCCTACGTCCGAGGCGTGCCCTTCCACCGCCGCGTCCTCAGCCGCGCCGCGAGCCTGCTGATGCGCGCCCTCTTCCCCACCCACGGCGTCCGCGACTACACCTGCGGCTACCGCGGCTACCGCGGCCGCGTGCTCAAGGACGCCGTGGCCAAGATGGGCAAGGGGCTGGTAACCGAGGACGGCTTCCAGTGCATGGTGGACATCCTCCTCAAGCTGCGGACGATGGGCGTCATCTTCGGCGAGGTGCCCCTCATCCTCCGCTACGACCTCAAGGGCGGCGCCAGCAAGCTCCGCGTCGGTAGCACCATCGTCCGCACCCTGCGGCTGGCATTGAGAAGACGCCTGGGGCGATGACCGGGGAGGATGAATGGATGGCTGGATGGTTGGATGAATGCCAGAGGGCGTGGCCCTTTTCGGACACCCGGCGATGATGGGCACGTAGGAGAAAGAGAGGTGTCAAATCTTTATTTTTAAATTATTCCCGAGAGCGGCGAATAATTCAAAAAGCCGCTTCGGACACCTCTGCACCTCTGCACTGGGGGCTCGCCCCATGGCCTCTCCCACGTTCGACTCAGAGTACTACCAGGCCTACTATCACGATTACACGCGCCAAAACCCACCGCGCAAGCTGCGCTTCTACGCCCGCATGGTCGAGCGGCACTTGGCCCCCGGCCTCCCCCGCCGCATCCACGACCTCGGCTGCGGCTTCGGCGACTTCCTGGCCACGCTCGACCCCTCGTGGGAAATCTGTGGCTCTGATGTGAGCGAGTTCGCCATCGCCAGGGCCACCGAGCGCCACCCGCGCGGCGCCTTCAAGGTCGCCAGCGCCACCGACCGCGCCGTCTTCCCAGGCCCTTTCGGCGTTGTCACCGCCTTCGACGTGCTGGAACATGTGGACGATCTCGATGCCGTCGCCGCCTCG
>VGYW01000492.1 GCA_016872875.1 Planctomycetota bacterium
CGCCCGGCTGCGGCGCGGCGAGGCGGACGCCCGCGGCAACATCCTCATCGGCCGCTGCCAGACCCTCGACGCCGCCAACGCCCTGGTGCTCGGGGACAATGCGCACCTCGTGGCCATCATCGGCCTCGACGACATCATCGTCGTCCGCACCCCCGACGCCACCCTCATCTGCCCCAGGCACCGCGCCGAGGACGTCAAGCTCCTCGTCGAGATGCTCGAACGGCATGGGCTGACGCAGTACCTGTAGCGAGGCTGCGACCATCCCCCCCCTCCCTCGGGGAGAGGGCTGGGGTGAGGGTGCCTCGCTTCCCCCTCTCCCTCGGGGAGAGGGCTGGGGTGAGGGTGCCTCGCTTCCCCCTCTCCCTCGGGGAGAGGGCTGGGGTGAGGGTGCTTGGCTTGCCGCGGACGAGGCAGGAAGCACCCTCACCCGCCCGCCCCTGGCGGGCGACCTCTCCCCAAGGGAGAGGTGGGCAACCTTGCGACGCGGCGCTGAACACGCACCCACGCGGAGCGTCGGAACGAGGAGTAGTGTGCCCCGTGCGTGTGCTGGCAATTGACTATGGGGACCGCCGCGTGGGCCTGGCGGTGGGCGACACGGAGGTGGGGATCGCGGCCGGCCTGCCCACGCTCGAGCGCCGCTCGCCCGCTGACGACGTCGTCGAGCCGCTGCGCCGCGTCTGCCGCGAGCAGGGCGTCGGGCGCATCGTCGTCGGCCTCCCCATCAACATGGACGGCAGCCGTGGCGAGCGCGCGCGCCTGGCCCTCGCGTTCGCCGAACGCCTCCGCGAAGCTCTGAACATCGAGGTCGTGACCTGGGACGAGCGGCTCACCACCCGCCAGGCCGACCGCGCGATGCTGGAGGGCGACCTCTCGCGCAGGAAGCGCAAGGAGCGGGCCGACCGCCTCGCCGCCCAACTCCTCCTCCAAAGCTATCTCGATTCAGAGCCCAGACGGGGCCGCTCGTAGTGCGGGCTTCAGCCCGTCTCCGCACGGCCTGAAGGCCGCACTACGAACCCTGTCCTGTCGCACCGCGGGGTGGGGCAATGGGGAGGGCGGGTGCGGCGGCATCGAGGGCGTTCGCAACGTCCAGGGCGCGGCGCGCCTTGGCGGGGTCGCTCAGACGCGGGGCGGTCTCCCGCAGGAGCGCGCTGCCGCGCGCGCCCTGGCCGAGGTTCTGGCCGTAGAGGATGCCAGCCGAGTAGAGGGCGTTGGGCGCCTGGGCGTGCTTGGGGTGGGTGCGGGCGAAGTGGTGGAAGGCGGCCGCGGCGTCCGCCTCCCGCCCCGCGCGAAGGAGCCAGTTGGCGACCTCCACGTGCGGCTGCTCGTCGAGCGCCTCGCCTGGGAAGGCCTTGAGGAACTCCAGATACGTCGCGCCCGCGGACTCCAGTTGGCCGCCCTCCACCTGCGAGCGGAGGGCGGCCCGTGCCTGGGCAACCGCCGCGCGGTTGGCCCGTTCGGCCTCGGAGACGGCGCCGTCCTGGGCCGCCCGCGGGCGCAGGAGGCTCGCCCCTGGCGCCGCCTTTCGCCGCCCGCTGAGGCGCGAGAGGAGATCGTAGTCGTCCCGCTCCACCCAGTTCCTCCGCAGCAGGAGCAGCCCCAGGGCCGCGCCCGCGGCGAAGCCCGCAAGGTGCCCCATCACTGCCACCGCGCCGTAGGTGCCCGACACCGCACGATAGAAGTCCCACGCCACGAAGAAGCCGATGATCCAGTAGGCCGAGCAACGGAACGTGCCCATGACGAAGAAGATGAAGTAGAAGACCCGCACGTCGTTGATCGGGTGGAAGGTGAGGTAGGCGCCCACGACGCCGAAGACTGCCCCCGAGGCGCCGAAGCAGGGGTAGGTTGACACTGGCCAGGTGGCAAGCGCCGCGTGGCCGAGGCTCGAGAGCACGGCGAACGCGAGGTAGGCCGCGAGGTAGCGCCAGTGGCCCAGCTTGTCGTTCACGTTGTTCCCGAACGTCCACAGGAACACCATGTTGCCGAACAGGTGCAAGATGTTGTCGTGGAGGAAGGCCGAGGTCAGCGGCTGGAACCATTGTAGGCGCGACGGGACTATGCCGTAGGTCTCCACGTCAATGGTGCCGCCGAAGCCGAAGTAGCGGACGGGCACCTCGTAGTGGAAGATGGCCACGTTGGCCGCGATGAGCGCCCAGTTCGCCAAGGGCAGGCGGCGCATCGGGTTGTCCACGCCGTACGGCACGAGCACCTGGCGTCTCCTTCCAGCCGCCGCCAGTGTAGCAGCCGCCCCATCCTCTCGTCAATGCACCCCTCCTGCGCAGGCGGGAGCGAGGAGCCATGGGTCAGAAGCAGAGGCGGAGGCGGCCAGCGAGGCCGTGGCGGGCGGCGGTGGCGAGGACGAGGCGGCGGGCGTTCGCCACGTAGTGCGCGCGGGCGGCGGGCTCGTAGAGGATCGCCCCCACCTTGCCGACCACGTGCGGGGCGCGGGCACAGAGTGCCGCTTTGAGCACGGGCCACAAGCCGCGCTTCGGGTTCAGCGTGTCCACCAGCACCTCGTCCACGTTCGCCGCCGCAATCGCGCGGAACAGGGCGTCCACCTCGCGGCTGCCGTCGCACAGGAAGGGGAAGAGCGGCGCGGCGAAGGCGTAGGTGCCGAGGCCCGCCTCGCGCGCGCGGCGGAGCACGTCGAGCCGCTCGGCCACCGGGCTTGCGCCCGGCTCCAGGATGCGCCGAACGTCCTCGTCAACCGTGGTGAGGGTGACGCCTACCTCGGCGTCGGCGCCGCGGAGGGCCTCGATGTCGCGGCGCAGGAGGCCGCTCTTGGTCAGGATGCCGATGGGGAAGGCATAGCGGACGAGGAGCTCGAGGCAGCGGCGCGACAGGCGGTAGCGCTCCTCAAGCGGCTGCCAGCCGTCGCAGACGCTTGAGAGCATCACGCGGCCTGGCCGCGCGCGGTCGAGGCCGCGGGCCAGGGCCTCGGGGGCGTTGACCTTCGCGTCAACGAAGCTGCCCCACCGCTCCCCCTCGTGTCCCCCGAAGCGGGCCATGAACCGCGCGTAGCAGTAGACGCAGGCGTGGGCGCAGCCCACGTAGCAGTTCACCGCGTAGTCGGAAATCCCCGACTTCACGAGGGCCGACTTGCACCTGACTTCGGCGATTCTCGGGGGTATCGGAGCCAAGGGCGACTCGCGCTGGGGCGGAGAAGAGGGAACTATAAGGAATGCAGGAAGGCAGGAAAAGAGATCAACCGGGCCATACAGACCCCGCGCCCAGGGAGCCCCGTCTGTCTCGCCCGATCTAAGCCGCGCCGCCTCTCTCCCTCTTTTCCTGTATTCCTGCCTTCCTTATAGCTTCCTCTTCTCTTTTCCTCTCTTCCTCATCCCGGCGGCTTGTGGAGGGCGGGGGTGGTGGCGTAGATGGCGCGGTCGGTGTTCTTCATGTGCAGGAGCGGCGTGAGGCCGAGCTGGTTGAGGGTGACCGCCGCCTCGACGGTCAGCGACACCTCCGTGGGGCACATCATCTCGGCGTCGCCATAGCGGTCGGTGTAGTGGAGTGCGGGCAGGCCCTCGATCATGCAGTCCTCGCCGCCGCTGCGGAGGCGGGCGTCCCAGCCGTCGGCCCTGAACGCCCGCGCGAGCACCACGCCGACGCCGTAGGCGGCGTTGGACCAGACGAAGTCGGCGGCCGAGCCGATGTCGTGCCTCTCCTCGTAGTCGAGCCCCTCGGCGGGATTGGTCTTCTTGCCGTAGGGCAGGCGCGCGAGGAAGCGCGGCATGGTGAGGAAGAGCTGCTTTGCCGCCGCGGAGCTGCCGAGGAAGCGCCAGGCGGAGTGCGCCTCGTCCTGGAGCGCGCAGCCGAGGTCGGGCGTCACGCGGAGCTTCTGCCAACTGTCGAGGCCCAGGAGCGCAGGCGGGGCCGCGGCCACGAAGGGCACGTCGAGCTCAAGGGCCAGCCGCGCCACCCCCGCCAGCACCGCCACGTTGGCGGGCGAGTGGTCGAAGTAGTAGTCGCCGAGCAGACACCCGAAGGGCTGGTGGCGCATCTGCACGCGAAGCGGGTGGAGCGGCCAGTTCTCGCCCTGGTAGGCGAGCGCGGTCGCCGCGAGGTCCTCCTTCGAGATGTCGAAGACGCGAATCTTGAGGTCCTCGTCCACCTCCACGTTTCGGATGAGGAAGTCGAGCCCGCGCCAGGTGCCCTCGAGGGCCTTGAACGCCTTGTGGTGGAGGATGAGGGTGAGCTGGTTGCCGAGGAGCTCGTCAACGCGCTCGATGAGCGCTCCGAGGTTCTGGAGCGCGGTGTCCGAGATGCGCGCGGTTCCGGCCACGGCCTGCTCGAAGATGCCCTGGATGATGCTCTGGGGCTTGTGGGTGGGGCGTTCGCCGGGCTTCATGCCCAGGAGCTTCTCGAGCTCGCCGAGGGCGTCGGCCTGCGGCTCCGGTGGCACAGGCGTCGGTGGCACAGGCGTCGGTGGCACAGGCGTCGGTGGCACAGGCGTCTCGCCTGTGGAAGCCACCGGGGGAGCGGCCAGGCTCGGCATGATCGCCATCCGCAGTTGGGCGTCCTCCACGGCCTGTTCGAGGAGCGCTTCGAGCTGGGGCCTGCCCTGGAGCTCCTTGCCCTTGGGGGTTGCGCGCATCGCGGCCAGGTTCCTGCGCGCCGCAAGGAGCTTCCGCAGCACCGGCACCTGCGAGCAGACGGCGGCCGGCTCGAAATCCTCGAGCTTTCGGAACCGCAGCTCCACCCCCAGCTCGCCCTGGCCCGTAACAGCGTTGGGCACCTGGAACGCCGCCCGCGGCCCAAGCGTGCTCAGCCGCTCGTCCAGGCTGTCCACGTCAATCTCGAGGAACTTGCGTTCCGGCACGAGCGGGAGCGGTTCGGCCTGCTGGCCCGACAGGTCGGCCAGCACCCCCACGTGCATGACCTCCTCCTCGCGCTTCTTGCCGCCCGACCGCCCGAAGCTGAACTCGAAGGTCTGCATGGCTTTCCCCTCAAGAGGGCTGTTGGCCGAAGCCAAGGGGGATGAATGGATGGGTGGATGGATGGATGATTGTCTGACACCCATCCACCCATCCATTCATCCATTCATCCCCCCTCACACGAAGCTCACGCGCGCCCCAGGATGAAGTCCATCGCCTTGGACGTGGTCCAGATCTGCGACTGCCAGAGGCCGTGGCCCGGCGGGAAGATTTCGGCGGTCACGTAGCCGTCGTAGCCGATGGCCCGGAACGCCTCCATCAGCACCGGGTAGTTCACGTCCCCGTCGAGCAGGTGGACGAAGCCGTCGAGGTTGCCCACGTTGCGCTTGAAGTCCTTGAAGTGGACGCGCGTGATGCGCTTGCCGAGGACTCGCGCCCACTGGTCGGGCAGGCCGTACTTCACGATGTTCGCGGGATCGTAGTAGGCCGCCACGCGCGGGCTCCCGCAGGCGTCCACGAAGTCCCGCATCTCCGTGGCCGAGAGCAGGAACGTGTTCCAGACGTTCTCGATGGCGATGGTCACGCCGAGGTCTTCGGCCTTTGGCACGGCGGCCTTGACGCCCGCCAGCGCGCGCTCCCACGCCACGTCGGGGTCAACCTTCGGCTTGCTCAAGTCGAACGCCACCATCACGGACCCTGGGATGACCAGGATGGCGTCGCAGCCGAGCGCCTTCGCGGTCTCGAGCTGCTTCGAGAGCACCTCGCCCGCCTTGGCCCTCTCCGCCGCGTCGTCGCTCGCCATGTTGAACGCCCAGTAGAGTCCCGTGGAGACGCTCGAGATTTCGATGCCGATACGCTTGGCGGCCGCGGCGATCTTCTTGAGGTCCGCCGCCGAAGTCTCCAGGCTGATCTCCCCCTTGTCCGCGAGGTTCAGCTCGATCGACTCGTAGCCCGCCTTCTTGGCATAGGCCATCGCCTCCTTTGCCGCCATTGCGCCCGGAAACGCCCACGCATTGATGCCCTTCTT
>VGYW01000493.1 GCA_016872875.1 Planctomycetota bacterium
CTTCGGGGGCTCTACGCTGGCGGGGCCTTTTCCCAGGGCTCCCTTCGGTCGCCCTGGGCTACGGCTCAAACGCCCCCATTCGGGGGCTAAACCCCAGCCCCCAGAAGATGTGGGCAAAGATCAGGGCGAAGCCCTGGGAAAGGGCGACCGGTCAGGTCAGCCCTGACAGGGCGTACTATGTGGTCCCGGCGCCACATCCTGCCTACGGCGGCTAGTACGCCCCTACAGGGCTGAATCTGGCCCCTCCCCTTTCCCAGGGCTTCGCCCTGGGCTGTTATAGTACGCCCCTATCGGGGCTGCGGAGTAGTTCACCAGAATTGGGGGCCATACTCTTCTCCCCTTCTCGTGCTCGTCGTCGTCCTCGTCGTCGAATCGCTTGGCCTCTTCCCTTCAATCATTCGAGGACGAGGACGGCGACGACAACGACGACGACGATGGCCCTCACTTCCCCCCTATCGCGATCAGGTGGGAGAAGGTGCGGAGGTAGAAGGTTCCGCGCGCGACGGCGGGGGTGGCGTGGCTGCCCTCGCCCAAGGGGTTCGCGGCGAGGAGCTCGAACTTGTCGCCGGCCGAGACGACGTGGACGACGCCCTTGCGCGAGATGCAGTAGAGCCGCCCCTCAATCCAGATGGGCGAGCCGTAGAACATCTCACCTGTCTTGCCCTCCCAGAGCTGCTCGCCCGTGGCCGCCCGCAGGCAGCGGACCACGCCGTTGTCGGTCCAGAGGAAGAGCTTGTCGCCCTTCGCAATCGGGGTGGGAACGTAGGGGATGCCTTGCTTCTGCTCCCAGACGAGCTTCGGTTCCTTGCCTTCCTTCTTGGAGCCGGGCTGGACGGCGACGAAGCGGCGCGCGACTCCGCCTACGCCGCAACTGCTGACGATGAGGCCCGAGGCGATGACGGGCGAATGCACGACCCGCAGGGGAAAGGCGTCCTTGAGCTCCCAGTTCACCTGGCCGGTCTTGGGGTCCACGCTCGTCACGCCGTGGGCGTTGCTGGTGAGGATGAGCTCTAGCGTGCCGCCCTCGGGCCGGAGCACCGTCGGGGTGCCGTAGGCGGCCTTCACGGTCGTGCGGGGGAGAGTCCAGAGGTCCCGGCCCGTCTTGCGGTCCACCGCGATGATCGAGCTGTTCCCCTCCTGGTCGTTCGGGAGAATGACCGCATCGTCGAGGACGATGGGGGAGACGCCGCTGCCGTGCTCGGAGATGAACTCGCCGAACTTGCGGCGCCAGGCCTCCTTCCCCGCGTGGTCGAGGGCCAGGAGGGTGATCTCCTCCTTCGTCGTCCAGTAGACGTAGACCTGCTCGGCGTCCACGGCGGGGGTGGAGCTTGCGTAGCTGTTGGCGGGGTTGACGACGCTCGCCGCCGACTCGTAGCGCTTCTCCCAGAGCGCCGAGCCGTCGGCGGCCTTGAGGCAGAGGATGGTCCGCTGAGCCGTCTCCCTGTCGCCGCAGGTCACGAACACCTTATCTCCCCAAAGGACGGGGGACGAGTGCCCGGCGCCGGGCAGCTTGGCCTTCCACTTGTAGTCCTGCTCGGTCCACTTCACCGGGATGCCCGTGGCCGTGCTGATGCCCGTGCCGTCGGGGCCGCGGAAGCGGGTCCATTCGCCCGGGGGCGCCTCGGCCCCAAAGGCGACGGCGAGAAGCAGAGAAACAGCAAGGGAAACACTTCTCATCGCTGCTGGTTCCTCATCAAGGGAGTTTGGTGTTTCATGGCCGTGGGATAGTCTACCCGCAGGGAGCCGCCTTTTCAACCAGCGAGGGGTGTTGCGCAAAGGAGTTGGTAGTGCGGGCTTCAGCCCGTTTCTCCCGGTTTGGAGTGCGGGCTTCAGCCCGTTGCCAGCCGCGCCACGCGTGCAAGAGACGGCCTGAAGGCCGCACTACGAACTCCGGAGGGCTGTTTTTTCAACCTTCGACTTGCATTGCGGGGCGGAATTGACTATAGATTAGGTTGTCGTGCAGCGAACCTGGGCTGGTGCTCGGAGAAAGGAGACGTGAGATGTCAGGGCTTTCTCGGCGCGCGTTTCTCAGGCGATCGGCCGCGTTCGCGGGCGCGTCGTTCGCCATCGGCGTGGCAGGCCGCCCGGTGCTGGGGGCCAACGACCGCATCAACGTGGGCGTGGCCGGCATCCACGGCCGCGGCGGCGGACATATCGGCTCCTACCGCGGCATGAAGGACGCCGCGGTAACTTACCTCATTGACGTTGACAGCACGCTGTTCAAGCCGAACCTGGGCGCGTTTGAGTCCGCCCTCGCGGCCGACCTGATGAAGCAGAAGGGGGTCAAGGAAATCCAGGTGCCGAAGGAAGTCAAGGGGGACGAGAGGAAGAAGCTGGAGGCCGACCGCGCGGCGCAACTCGCCGAGTTCAGGAAGCAGGTTGACCCCGCGCGTTTGCCGAAGTGCGTGCAGGACGTTCGGAAGGCGCTGGAGGACAAGGAGCTGAACGCCATCTCCATCGCCACGCCCAACCACTGGCACTCGCTGATGAGCATCTGGGCGGTGCAGGCGGGCAAGGACGTCTACGTCGAGAAGCCGCTGAGCCACAACGTGTGGGAGGGCCGCAAGCTGGTGGAGGCGGCACGCAAGTACAAGTGCATGGTCCAGCACGGCTCGCAGAGCCGCGGCGAGGCGGGCTGGGCCAGGGCCACGGCCCTCGCGCGCTCGGGCAAGCTCGGCAAGCTCCTCGTCTCCTACGGCTGGGCCTCCAAGCCGCGCGGACCCGTCAAGGCATCCCCCCCCGAACCGCCGCCGGCCACGCTCGACTACAATATCTGGCTCGGCCCAGCCCCGCACCGGCCGTTCTCCAAGACCTTCGTCCACTACAACTGGCATTGGTTCTGGGACTTCGGGAACGGCGAGATCGGCAACCAGGGGGTGCACCAGATGGACCTCGCCCGCTGGGCGCTGCCCGAGGACGCCCTCACCAAGCCGATCAAGGTCCTCACGATGGGCGGGCGGTTCGGGTGGGACGACCCCTGCGAGACGCCCAACGCCCACCTGACCGTGTTCGACTATGGGGACTACCAACTGGTCTACGAGGCGTGCAACCTCACGCGCGGCGCCGACGAGAAGAAGGGCATCCCCAACACCGCCATCGTCAGCAACGCCTTCGTCACCGAGAAGGGCGAGATCACCCCCGGCGGCTTCACGCCCAAGGACGGCAAGCGCGAGCCGCTCCCCGCCGTCGAGATCAACATGGGCGCCGGCGGCGGGAGCTTCGACAACTTCGTCCGCGCCATGCGCTCCCGCAAGCACGAGGACCTCGTGGCCGACGTCCTCCAGGGGCACCTCTCCTGCGTCCTGTGCCACCTGGGCAACGTCGCCTATCGCCTGGGCAAGCCCGTGCCGTTCGCCGAGAGCCGCAAGGTCTTCGCCGGCAACGACGCCGCCATGGCCGCCCTCGAGAAGATGGAATGGCGGATGAAGTACCGCGACATCAAGATAGACGACTCCCTCAATTACTGCGTCGGCCCCGTCCTCACCTTCGACCAGAAGGAGGAGAAGTTCGTGGGCGAGCGTGCGGATGAGGCCAACAAGCTCCTCACCCGCGCCTATCGCGCCCCGTTCGTCGTCCCAGAGCAAGTCTGAGGGGGCGGTGTCTTCGTCTTCTCGTGCTCGTCGTCGTCCTCGTCGTCGTCGTCGAGGCCGATGGTCTTCCCCTCATCAGGGAGTTCGACGACGAGGACGACGACGACAACGACGACGATTGCGCACCCCGGGATCAGTGGCCACGCGCGAATCGCGCTTGACACTTTCCGGGCAACATGGCACACTGATGATAGGGGCCGGGCCGCCGTTCGGGCACCGACAACCCGCTGAGAAAGGGAAAGTTGAATGGCCGCCGCTCTCCGCCAGCAAGTCGAAGAGGTCCTCGGCATCATCCGGCCCATGCTACAGGCCGATGGGGGCGACGTGGAGCTCGTCGAGGTCGCCGATGACGGCATCGTGAAGGTCAAGCTCAAAGGCGCCTGCGGCGGCTGCCCCATGTCGCGCATCACCCTCAAGCGGGGCATCGAGGCCAGGCTCAAGCAGAGCGTGCCCCAGGTCAAGTCCGTCGAAGCCGTATGACGACGCGTGACTCGTGACGCGTGACCAGAAGAAGAAAGACGTCTTCTCTCTTCTCACGCGTCACGGGTCACGCATCACTCGGAACTCGTCGCCTACCCGGCGACGCCGGCTGAAGCCCGTGCGGGCCTTCCCGTGCGGGCTTCTGCCTGTACGCGCCCCGCCTCGCCCCCCAACTCCTCCCCCAGAGCTGCCTGGACATATGGGTGTCAGGTACCCAACCGTGCAAAGTCCAATACTCAATACTCAACACTCAATCTTCAATGACCAAGTGACAGGTACATCGGCGTCTACGGCTGCACCTGCAACGGCGACAACACGTTCGAGAGCTGCCCGCGCCTCCTGAAGGAGAACACCCTTCCGTACCCCAACCTGCGCAAGGAGGGGGCCAAGATGGCCGAGTTCGACGGCCCCAACGTCCTCCGCAACAACCTGTTCTGCGATGCCTCGCAGCCCTTCATCACCTGGCCGGGCGAGGCGCCGCCGCAGACGGTGGACGGAGCAGGCCAGGTGGTCGTTGTGGGCCACCGGGGCGTATGCCTGGGTGCAGAAGCAGCGCCCGATGTCGGCGTTCACGTCGTAGCCCGCATTTCTCACCAGCGGCTGGTGAGAAATGCGGGAACCACCAAACCACAAGCACCAAGCGCCAAACAAGCCCCAAACTCCAATCCTCAATGGTCCAAGCGGAGACTACGTGGTGTTGCCCGCGACCCTGGGGGCTTGCTTTGGTCATTGAGCATTCCGGGCTTGGAGATTGTTTGGTGCTTGGCGTTTGGCTCTTGGGATTTCCCGCATTTCGTGAGAAATGCGGGGTAGGCGGTGTCGCCCGCCCGAGGATTTTCCCGCGCATTTTCCCTTGACAGGCAGACAGGCCGTGGCATAATGTGAATAGTGATTCACATAGGAGATTGCGATGGGCACCGAGAAGCAGGCCACGGAAGTCAGGCAGGAGCAGATCGCCCAGGCGGCCCTTGACCTGGCCGGCAAGCAAGGCCTGAAGGGGCTGAGCATTGCCGGGATCGCCGAGGAGGTCGGGCTGGCGCCGTCGGCGATCTACCGCCACTTCAAGAGCAAGGACGAAGTGATTGACGCTTCGCTCGCGCTGATCCGCCAGCGGCTCCACGCGAACGTCGAGGCCGTCTGCGAGGACACGAGCGACGCCATCGAGCGCCTGCGGCTCCTCCAGATCCGCCACGTGCGGCTGATCCGGGAGAATCAGGCGACCCCGCGGGTCGTCTTCTCAGAGGAGAGCTACGACGGACACCCGGAGCGCAAGGCCAGGGTCTACGAGATGATCTCCAGCTACCTCCGGGAAGTCGCCGAGATCGTCCGCCAGGGGCAGGAGGCCGGCACCATTCGCTGCGATGTCGAGCCGGGGACCGTCGCGCTCATGCTCCTGGGACTCATCCAGCCGGCGGCCATCCTCTGGCACATGAGCGATGGTGAGTTCGATGTCACCGCCGAGACGCAGAAGACGTGGGAGTTGTTCCGTCGCGCCGTGGCGACGGGTTCCTGAGCCTGCCGCGGGAAGCGGCACGAGAGAAGGAGGTGTGCGATGAACGCCATTGAGACGCTGAAACACGAACACCAGATCGCCCTCCTCGTCGCCGACGCGGCGATGCGGGAGGCACGGTCCGTCAAGCGCACCCGCAAGGTCAACTCCGAGCGGGTGGAGACGATGCTGGACTTCTTCCAGAACTTCGAGAGCGTCCCAAGTTCTTGAGCTTGTCCCAGTGGCGATCGCTCCGAACGAGCGCCAAGCGCGAGGCTGGGCTGGGGGACCAGTCCCCCAGACCCCCTGGGATTTTTCGCATTTCGGCCACCGGCAG
>VGYW01000494.1 GCA_016872875.1 Planctomycetota bacterium
ACCACGTCCTCGCCCTCCGCGGCTACATCCGCATGATCGCGCTCCGCAAGGAGCGCTCCGCCGCCGACCGCCTCAGGATGTGCCAGGACGCCTTGGCCGCGGCCAAGCGCGACGAGGAGCGGCGAGCCGTGCTCGCCACCGTCGCCGACATCCCAACCCTCGACGCCCTGAAGATGGCCGAAGGCTGCCTGGCCAACGCCGCGCTCAAGAACGAGGCCGCCGCAGCCGTCATCCGTATCGCCAAGGCCACGGGCGGCGGCGACGCCGAGGGGGCCAAGCAGGCCATCGCCAAGGCCGCCGCCGCGACCGACAACCCGGAGGTCCAGAAGCAGGCCAAGGACGCCGCCGCCTTCCTCGACCGCAACCAGGGCTTCATCGCCACCTGGCTCGCCAGCGGCCCCTACAAGGTGGGCAAGACAAGCGTAGTCCACGACCCCGAGAAGCCCGACGCGAAGGAGATCAAGTGGAAGCTCGTGGCGGCGACGGGCGACAAGCCTGGCTTCATTGACCTCAACAAGGAGCTTGGCGCCGCCGGCGACTGCGCCGGCTACCTCAGGAGCCAGGTCTTCTCCCCCAAGGAGCAGCCGGTGGTGATCGAGAGCGGCAGCGACGACGGGATCAAGATTTGGCTCAACGGCACGGTAGTGCTCGACAAAGATGTCCCGCGCTCCTTCAAGCTCAACGAGGACCAGACCAAGGTCACGCTCAAGGAGGGCTGGAACCAGTTGCTGGTCAAGGTCGTCAACGGCGGCGCCAACTGGGAGGCCGCGGTCCGCCTCACCGCCCCCGGCGGCGGGAAGCTCGATGGCATCAAGCTCAAGGCCGAATGAGCGCTGGCGGGAACACAATATATTTGTTGTCAGATGCTTGACAAAGCATTTTCATTGTGTATAATGAAGATGGAAGAGGCATGGAACGGGGCGGCCGCATTCCCGACTTCGACGAGAATGGGAACCTGCCGCCGGGCGTGTACCGTGTCTCTCTGGCAGAGATTGAGGCGCGCTTCGTCTGGAATGAGAGGCGGCGCGTTCTCTTCAGCGGCCTCAAACGGGCAGTCGCCAATCTCGCCCGCGCAGGCGTCAGGCGGGTGTGGATTGACGGGAGCTTCGTGACGGCAAAGGAAGAGCCAATGGACATTGATGGGTGCTGGGAGTACCCACGGGAGTTGGACTTTGAGGCGCTCGACCCGGTGCTCTACGACACTGTCCCACCAAGGCGCCCGATGAAACGGAAGTACGGCGTGGACTTCCTGGTCGCCGGGACGCCGCTCCTGGATGCCTATCCGGCGGGCCAGACGGTTGAGGAGTTCTTCCAGTTCACCCGGGCACGCGAGTCAAAGGGAATCCTCGTCCTTGAGATAGGAGACCGGCCGTGATTGAGAACCAGCGAGAGGTCTTGGGCACGAAGGCGCAGATTGCCAGGCTTGAGGGCGCTCTGGCGGCTTCCCGCAAGGCCGAGGGGAAGATGCACCCGAAGATATACAGGGCGATGATCGTTGGGATCGAGGGGATGATCGAGGAGATGAAGCAGGAGTTGCGCGAGTACGAGGAGCTCCAGCGGGCGGCATCGCTGCACCTGGGGAGCGTCGCGGAACTGCCTGAGGCGCTCATCAAGGCGCGCATAGCACGCGGCTACACGCAGAAGGACCTTGCGGAGCGCCTCGGCCTCCAGCCCCAGCAGATCCAACGCTACGAGTCGAGGGGCTATCGCTCCGTGAGCCTCAAGCGGCTGCTCGACATCATGCGGGCGCTGGACTTTCGCATCGAGGCAGACATCCCCCTGCGGCCCCCGGCAGGCGAGGCAAGGAGCGGAGGCGCCCTGGCCGCCGTGGCTGAAGACCAGGCGCCTTACGTCCGGAGGCGCAGCAGAGGCTAACTCGGAGAGAAGCGTTGCGCGGCACGATCCTGACGGGAGCTGCGGCGATGCTGGCAAGCGTGTTCACCGGCTGCGGAGCCGCGACGGGCCGCAGCAGCGCGCCGCTCTTCCGCTTCCTACAGGTCAACGACACGCATGTGGATGCCGACGCGGGGAAAGATGGATATGCGAAGGCGACCGAGAAGGCCAGGTGGCTGATCGAGGCCGCGGCTTCGGGCGAGCACTTCCCGAGGCCCGACTTCGTGGTCGGCGTGGGCGACCTAATCAACGGCGAACGCCTGGACGCTCTCGCGCCCGACCTGCGGCTGTTCAAGGAGATGCTCAAGCCGCTCAGAGTCCCCTTCTATCCAGTCGTCGGCAACCATGAGGTCATCCAGCAGGAGGGCAGCCCGAAGCACGAGCAGGCATTCCGCGAAGCGTTCGGCAACGACCGCGTGAACTACACCTTCACGCACGGCGGGATACTGTTCATTGCCCTGAACAACGCAGGCGCGTGCTCCGTGGGGCAGGCGGTGGTCAAGGCGCGGAACGACTGGCTCCGCCGCACGCTCGACGCGGCCCGCGGCGTGCCGAAGATCATCCTCTGCCACATCCCTCTCATTCCCCTGCGGGAGGAGGCGGTGCTGGCCAAGAGCTTCGGGTTCCGAAGCTATATTGACCACGACGCCGGGACGCTGAGGATCGTCGACGAGCACGCCGATAGTGTGATCGCAGTGCTCTCGGGCCACCTGCACCTCACGGGCGTGGTTGAGCGCAAGGGCATCTGTCACATCTCCATCGCTGGCACCGCGTCGTATCCCTGCGACTACGCGCTCTACAGCGTCTTCCCCGACCGCATCGAGGTGGCTGTCCGCCAGCTCCCCCGCGAGCTCGTCACCCCGGGCACCAACATCCACGGCCAGCCGCGCTACAGGAGCGATTTCGTAGACGCCGCCCACGAGACCCCGTGGGACTACATCGCCGGGAATCCCTCCGAGCGGGCCTTCACGATCCCGGTGTCAGCAACGCAGAGCCGCGTCGGGGGCCAGTTACGGACCTCGCGAGGTCCGTAACTGGCCCCCACCGCCTTGCGCGCCGCCAAGCGGTGGCGGTGATTACGGACCTCGCGAGGTCCGTAAGTGGCCCCCACCGCCTTGCGCGCGGCTAAGCAATCGCGATGGTTACGGACCTCGCGAGGTCCGTAACTGGTCCCCACGGCGTTGCGCGCGGGCAAGCGGTGGCGGTGACTACGGACCTCGCGAGGTCCGTAAGCGCGCAAACCATCGCGCGTGTCGCTATCTGATGGTGCAGGTTACGGACCTCGCGAGGTCCGTAACCCGCTCACCGGCCCAACGCGCGGCGGACGGCGGGGTGTGGGACGCGAGGAGGGTTGCAGGGACAAGCAATGAGGTGCGACCTGGCGGCAGGAACCGATGTGGCCCGCTATGCCATCTTCGACCCCTCCGCCATGCTCCGCGTCATTAACGACCCGAAGCTGGACCATATTGACGAAGATGTGATTGCCACGGACATGGAGAAAGGGAACGTGCTGCTCTACTCGTGGGGGAGCGACGGCGGGACAAGGTTCCGCATGTGCCTCGACGAGGACCCGGAACAGGAGGTCACAGAGCTCGCCATCGGCAGGAAGGACCGCATGCTCTTGAGGGTGCCCACGGGCACGCTCTTCGCCGTGGGCTTGGAGTACCTTTGCCGGCCGGGCGAGCCGCCGATTGCCCCCGATCAGTTCGCCAAAGCTGTGGGCGATATGGGGCAGGGCGCGGCTATCCCGCCCGGCAACTATGCTGTTGACGGCTTCCAACTCCAGCGCGAAGCGCCTACGGTCTTCCTGGCGGGCACGGCCACGTGTCTTGGCATGTTCCTGACAATCGTGGGAACCGCCATAGTGGTTGTCGGCTCATTCGTGGCCCCCCTCTTCGGTGGGGACTGGCGCGACGTATGGTTGTACTGGCCGGGCGCGCTGATCCTCTACTGGGCCATCGTGGCCACAGCGTTGGCCATCGGCAACAACTCGCCGTCGGCCCGCAGGCGCCGACAGCGCGTGCGCGAGCGGGAGGAGCGCTTCCCCTTCGATGCGGTCCTCGTGCTCCGCCGCTTGCCCGACGACGCCGATCTCACTACACTGCGGGGCGGCGCGTTTGGCAGCTACTACGAAGGCCAATGAAGTGGGAGAGCTTGACGATGACACGCATCGGCATCGGGATGGTGGTTGCTCTGCTCGGTGTCCAAGCGTTGGCGCTTGCCGGCGCGCAGGCGGTGTGGGAGACGACGCTGAAGGAGCGGATCGGCCACGAGTGGACGGCGGAGCTCGTTCACTTCGAGCTCCCGATTCGGGTGGCGGCGGACCCCGCACACCATCGGCTGATGATGGTCGAGGGCGAGGCGGCGACCGAAATCCCCTTTCAGGCCGCGGTGTCGAAGGAGGGGAAGCGGCAGCTCTGGTGCGTGGTGGACCTGCCGCCCTTCGCGGAGCGTACCGTGCGGCTGGAGACATCGCCCGCCTCAAGAGAACTCTCCGCCACGATGGACGTGAAGGAGGCGAAGGACCGCCGGCAGATTTACAACGGCGTGATCCGCGTCGAAGTCCCGCGCGACATCGCCGAGAGGACTGCTGAGAAGGATGCTCCACCACCCCTGTTGCGACTCCAGAACGCCGGCGGAGGCCCGTGGGTCGGGGCCGGACGCTTCAAGGGCACGGGCGACTTGCTCTCGCTCAAGGCGATCATCCACCCCGGCTCGGTCACGACCGAGGCGATGTTCCACTACGAGTTCGAGAAGGGCAGGTACGACGCCTGGCTCCGCCTCATCCGCGGCCAACCCGAGGTCCTCTGGATGGAACGCTTCGCCTTCGAGGGGAACGAGGCCACGCTCGAATGGGACCTCGCCCGCTTCGAGCCAGGCACGGGGGTGTGGGACTACTACCGCACGAAGGGCGCCTGGCGCCAGACCAGCCTCGGCGTCTCCAAAGCCTATCCTATCGAGGACGGCCAGGAGGAGACGACGACCTTCTTCCCCTGGATTCAGTGGTGGATGGACGACGTGAGCACCTGGCTGGAGCTTTGGGACAAGGAGAAGACCTGGGCGGTGGGCGTCTTCACGGGCAGCCCGCTCGACTGGAGTCCCGAGGACCGCGAGGCGTACCGCGCGGCCGCATTCCGCCTCGTCCGCAAGGGCCGCGCGGCGACGCTCAGCCTGCCGCTCCGCAAGGGCACACGCTCGTGGGGCCTGTCGCTGGCGAAGCGAACGCCCGACGAACGCATCGGGCGTAACACCGAGGTTGGCCCCGCCGACACCGCCCGCCGCCAGATCAAGTACGCCGAATCGCCTCTCGACGAGGTGAAGGACTACGTGCTGACGGACGACACCCCGCCGCAGTCGTATCCCCTCTTCACCATCACCAAGGAGGACCGCGAGCGGCTGCGGCAGGCGATGGGCAGGGACGTGCCGTTCCTCAAGAAGCTCGCGGCCGCAGCAGAATGGGCGAAGGCGGCGAAGCCAGTCGAGGACGCCGAGGGCTTCTGGCACATGGGCGTGCGGCCCGACAAGCGTCCCTGGCCCAACACCCTGCCGACGAAGGACACGCTTGCCGCAGCCGCGCTCCTCGGCATCCCCTGGCCCGCCGAGAGCCACCTCCGCTGCATGGTCATGCGCGAGAGCCTCGCCTGCTCCGAGAACATCCTGCGCCACGTCACCGGCCCCGGCATGGGCATCGCGCCCCACAACTGGATGACGGGCGGCCCGACGCAATATCTGCCTACGCTGATTGACCTGGCGATGCCGCACCTCAGCTCGCGCGAGCGCGAGGTGCTCCGCGCCCGCATGCTCTTCCTCGGCTACAAGCTGGCATCGGAGAAATACTGGTCTCCGCGACTCGGCTTTGCCGCCAACCCGAACATGACCACGCTCGTCTACGCCCAGCTCGCCTTCATCTCCTTCCTCTTCCCCAAGCACCCGATGGCGGAGGCGTGGCGCAAGGCAGGCGTCGGCGAGATGTTCCACGAGGTCGAGACCTGGTCC
>VGYW01000495.1 GCA_016872875.1 Planctomycetota bacterium
GTGCTGGCGCCCGGCGACATCCGCTTTGCGCTCGAACGCGGCAGGCTAAGTTCCGACGACCCTCGCGTGACCATCCAGGCCGGCCGCGGCCTGGTCGAAGTGGCCTGCTGGCCTGTGACCCTTCGCGCCTTCGCGGGGGAGCGGTCCGTCGCCGCGCCGATGGCCCTCGCCTATGAGGGGGCCGACCTGCTGGCCGGCGTGCTCAAGCCTGTGGAGGACGCCGAGAAGCAGAGGCGCCCAAAGGCCGAGGGAGGGGCGGGCGAGGCCCCACGCTTCCGCCGCGTCACCCTCTACCTCCCGCCGACGCCAACGGGCAAGGCATATCGCTTCAGCGGCGTGCCCTTCACGCTCGACGCGCGGGGCAAAGTGACCCTGGCCGAGGCCGGGCAGGTGGAGTTGGTGGGCGATGCAGAGCTGCGCCTCAAGCTGCCCCCCGCGCCGCCAACACGCCTCGTCGGAATGCGCCGGCTGGACGAGCGCGCGGCCAACGCCGTTGCGGGACATCCTGACCTGCCTCTCTGCCCGAAGTGGTCGGAGATGGCGATCGTTCCCGCGCCGCCAGGCCAGCCCAGCGTCCCCATCACCTTCGCCATCGAGAAGACCAAGGGGCACACGGTGCCCGTCCCCAGCACCTTCGATTCCCTGCCGCACAAGGTCGTGATATTTGATCCCGCGTCCGGCGCCTCCTGGCTCTTCGAGACGGCACAGTTCGTCGTTGCTCCCCGCGCCCAGTACCGGTGCGGCCTGACGCCTATCGGGCAAGGCTCCAGGCCGCCGAGGCAGCTCGCCTGCCGTCTTGTCCCCCTCTACCGGCAGAAGGAGCCTATGCCCGCGATGCTCACCGGCCCCGGCGACGGCGCCCTGTCGCTCGACTTGCCAGCGGCCGTTGACGCGGGGCTTTGGCAACTGGTCTCCGATGGCAAGGGCGCTCTGGCACTGCTCCTCGTGACCGACCAGAAGGCCCCGGCCACGATCTCCCTCTACACCTATCGCAACCGGGCTGGTTTCGTGCAGGGCGATCGCGTGGACATCTACTGGACTGTTCGCACGCCGGGCGGGGCGAAGCCGGTTGGCGACTTCGAGGTTGTGCTGCGGGGCGCCCGCATCGAGAAGGTGATCGCACGCGAAGGCGGGAACGAAGAGCCGCTTCTCACGGGCCACACACGCCTCGACACGTCGGCCCTGGCGCCTGGGGCCTATCGCCTCAGCGTTCGGCCCGATACGGCCATCAGCTATCCGGCCCACTTCTTCGTCTACCCGCGCGAGCCTGTGTCGGACTTCGGGCTGAACTCCTACGCCCCGTTCGGCGAAGCGAAGATGGACGTTGGCTCACCGATCACGACGTACTACGGCCAGGGCACTGGGGCGGGCGAGCCCGGCCTGGAACCGGCCACGGACCACGCGCGGAGCGGGCTGGACGCCGCCCTTGCTTCATTCTCAAGCTGCCCCGCCGGGCCTGCGCCCGAGAAGTTCATCCGCCCCTCCGAGGACGAGATTGGGCTGATGACCCTCGCCCGCTGCGGCAAGCGCGCGGTCGTCCAGATGCCGGTCATGCTCCACCACGAGGAGTGGAACCCCAAGCACACCCTGCCCGAGGAACTGAGCCAGCTTCGCCGGCGCAACGCCCTCTTCACGCAGAAGCACGCCGACCTGGCCGCCTTCGCCGGAATCTCACTCAACTGGTACGCCACCACCAACGGCTACTGGGAGGAGTCGAAGCCCCTCGACGGGCACCAGGCTCGGCGCAACCAGGAGGCGGCCAAGTGGGTCGCACAGCGCGCCGAAGGCAAGGGCACGGAGGGCGAGCGCAAGCAGGCGGAGTATGACGCCTGGAGCCTCGTCCTCCCTTCGGCCTACGAGCAGTACCTCGCGGACGCGAATGCGATCCGGCCGGGCCTCACCGCGCACACAGGCATCCCGTCGTTCTGGCTCGGCGGCAGGGCCTCCTATCCGCCGCTGGCCTACTCGACCCTCACGCACCGCGATTGCGTGGACTACACGGACTACGGTCGCCCGCCCTGGAGCCACTTCCGCGCGCCGGCGTTCCTGCACATCCACAACCCGCAGGGGCAACCTGTCCAGATGGTCACGGCGACCATAGGCAAGCACGCGCGCATCCTCACGGCCTTCGGCGCTGCGGGCCGCGGCCTCGACGGCTTCGCCTTCCCCGCGGACGGCGATGCCTTGTCGGGCGACCACGAGCAGCTCCTCCGCATCTTCCAGCGGTTCGGCCCTTACCTCCGCGCGCTTGACCCGCTGCCCGACGTGGCGGTCTACTTCTCGAAGATTTCGGCCTGGCCGCAGCAGAAGAGCGTGGTGCTCCACGACCTCGCGCGTCTCCGCCGGCCAGGAGTGCTTCTCGGCGAGGAGGACATCCTGCGCGGGGAACTCGACCGGCACAAGGTCCTCTTCCTCGCGGGGGTGGGCGAGCAGGAGACGGCGGCGGTGCGCGAGGCGTTCGCCCGGTTCGAGAAGCGTGGAGGCTACGTCGTGAAGGACCGAACCGTGGCAGAGGGGTTCCCCGGCGTGGACCTCGGGTTCGCCTACGACAAGGAGCAGGTGCACAATGGCTGGGGCCTCGCCTGGCCGAACGGCGAGTGGGAGTTCGCTCACCTGTGGGTCAACTTCCTCAAGCACCGCGAGCCGGGTCTCGTGAAGGCGTTCGAGAAGGCGCCTGCCATCCCCCTCACGACCTCCGACAAGGAGGTCCTCATCTCGCCGCTCGCGGGGAAGGAATCCATCTGCTGCTTCGTGGTCAACGAGACCTACGTCCCGATGTCCGTGGAGGGCAAGTGGCGGCAACACGCGGCCCTGCCGCGCCGCGGCGACCTGGTTGTGGACAAGGGCTGGCATGTCCGCGACCTCCTCAGCGGCAGGCCCTGCAAGACGGTTGAGAGGAACGGAAGGCAAGCCGTTGAGCTGGACTTCACTCACCTGGAGGGCGGCGTCTTCCTGCTCACGAGGCGCGAGCCCAGAGCCACGAAGACGAAGGTGTTCAGGACCACCGCGGGGCTTGAGGTCACCGCCTGGCTCGAGGATGGGGCGGGCGCGCCTCTGTCCGATCCCATGCCATTCGAGGTTACACTGAGCGGCCCGGGTATGGGCACGCTGTTCCACAAGTTCGCCGCACTCTCGCCAGACCGCGCCCTCGCCGTTCCGCTGCCCGAGGTGAGTGAGGCGACCGACCTCACGCTGGCCGTCCGCGACCTCGTCCTGGGGTCCACCGCGGAGCAGGCCGTGAAGCTCGCGCCCGCTGCCGCGGTGCAACCACCGGGCGACTCCCTCGACATCGTCGGCCGGAAGCAGATCGTGGAGTTCCTGCGGCGACCGGGCCAGGTCCTCGTGCTCCTCGACGAGGGGCAGGAGCGGTATCGCCCTGCCGCCGAAGCTGCGGTTGGCCTGCTGGCGAAGCACGGTCGCAAGGCTGTCGTGAAGGTGCTCGACGCGGCGGACGTGCGCGAGCTGCCGCTGCGCTGGCAGCCGACCAAGGAGGACCAGGAACTCCTGGGCAAGGTGTCCGCCGGCGAGGCCATCGCCTGGCGGGTGCCGCTGACGCCGTGGACCCGCAAGCCCGACGCCCCGCTAGCGGGCTACGACGAATATGGGCCGCGGACGTGGGTCGGCGCAGACGTGGTGCTCTTCGGCGGCCCCAGGGACAACCGTGCACTCGAAGACCTCGACGGGTTCCTGCGCCGGCGGCCCTCCGAGAGCTTCCCGTCCCCAGGCCGCTTCTTCCTCCACTACGTCTGGGACCCCTTCCAGGGCGGGAGCGACGCGCTCTACGTCGGGTGCAACGACCCTGCCGGCGCGCTGGCGGCGGTCCGCTGCCTGGCCGAACTCAAGGACGGACCCGCTGAGGCGCCCAAGCCCGCCGCCGGCCCCCCCGCCGTCACCCAGGGCGGGCCGACCAGCGCGCTCGAGGACCTGGTGAAAGGGAGGCTTGGCGCGAGCATCAGAGATGTCGCCTACTCGCCCAGCGGCAAGCGCGTCTTCGTCACGCTCGACTCCTATGGTGATTCCTTCTTCGTCCTGGATGGGGAGGGGAAGACTCTTCACGCGCGCCCCGTGGCGAACCGCCTGGGCAACAACGTCTTCTTCCAGGGAAGCGGCGCGCTGCGGCCGGCCAGCGACGCGCGAACCTTCATTCGCCTCTGGGCCGACGACTACCTCCTCGACCTTCAGCAAGGCTTCATCGAGAGGACAGAGAGCCCGCCCCACGGTCTCCCGGGCCGCGTCCGCGTGCCGCCCGGCGGCCCGGTGCTGGTCCAGGACCCCGAGCGCGGGCGCACCTATCTCGGCGGCAAGTGCAGCCTTGCCGCGCTCGATGCGGACGGGAACCTGCTGTGGCGATACAACGATGCCGAGCACCGCACGAGCACGCAGGACATGCTGCACCGCCGTTCCATCTTCATCCGCGGCGTGACGCCTGACGGCAGACGCCTGCTGGCCACTGCCTTCGGCGTCGCACAGGACGTCTATGGCATCGGGAAGCCAGAGAACCCATCCGTATTCTGCGTGGCCACCGATTCCGGCAAGGTGCTCTGGGCCAAGGAAGGGCTGTATCTGAACCAGGGCAAGGCCATCGTGGTCGACGACCGCTTCGTCATCGTCGCCGATGGCGGCCAGTTCCATCTGCTGAATGCGGACACTGGCGAACCGATGGGCAGCTTCCGCGCCGTCGGAGGCACCGACGTGATCCTGCCTGTCCCGAAGAGCGAACTCTTGCTCGTGGTCGAGAACAACCATTTCGACCCGCACGGGCCGTCGAGCCGCGCCTACCTCAGGGCGCCAGGCGAGCGGCCGGACATCATACTCGGCCTGCCGGGCCGCATTCGCGACGCCCGCATCACCCCCAACGGCCGCCACATCGTCCTCTCCTCGCGGCGCGGCCAGACGGCCTGCTTCGGCCTCGACGGCGCGAAGCAGTGGGAAGCCAGCGTGCCGATGGGTGGCGTGGTCCGCTTCTCGCCCGACGCCAAGACCACCCTCGTCGGCTCCGAAGTCGGTGAGCTGGCCTTCATCGAGACCGATACGGGGAAGGTGCTCCGCACCGTTGACCTCAATCCCCACAACCTGACCACCCCCGAGCAGTTTGTGAAGCAGATGGGCAACGTGGGCGACGTGCCCGTGGCGCGGGCGGCGCGGGTGCCGCCGGAGATGCCTGAGCCCTCCTACCTGGATTCGCTCGACAAGAAGGCGGTCCGCTTCGGGCCAAACCTGTTGGGCAAGGAGATGCTCCGTAGCAGGCTGAAGGCAGGCGGAGACGGGGGCACTTGCGTGCTGGACGGCCCGGCTGAGTTCAAGCTCAAGGTCGCGCCGAAGTCCACCTACCTAGTCGAGTTCCTCAACGCCTCTGCTGACCCTGGCCAGCTCACGCCGCAGACGCGCATCGAGGCTACGATTCGCGGGGCCGGCCAGGGCAAGCACCTGCCATTCACGGGCCGCCTGCCCATCGGCGCGGCCCCGGCCCGCCGCCGCATGGCCTTCCGCACCGAGAGCGAGACGGAGGTGACGCTGTCGCTGCGGGTCGTCGTTCCGACCGAGAAGGGCGAGGGCACCCGCCGCCAGAAGACCTATGAGCCGTCCGAGCCGGGCAAGATGCCCATGCTCATCGGCGACACGGTTGTTGCGGCGCTCCGCTTCCAGAGCCGCAACCTGCTCAAGCCTGGGATGGTGGAGTGTGAACTCCACCGCTGGGGCGGCGGCGACTCCACCCACAAGAAGTGGACGTGGAACGCGCCGCGTCGAGCGCTTGCCCTTGCCGACGGCCTGATCGGCAACCAGGAGACCAAGTGGCAGGAGGCCCAGGATACGGTTACCGGCACCTCGGTCAGCCACGCCACCGCAAAGGCAGCGTTCAAGAGGGCCGA
>VGYW01000496.1 GCA_016872875.1 Planctomycetota bacterium
TGACACGTCACCGCACTCCATAGTCCCCCACGCCCAGTTGGGGGAGGATTGTGGAGTGCGGCATCGCAGATGCCGCTTTCGATGGCAGCGGAGCGGAACCCCGAGCGTGCTTACGTCTGAATCGCAGCACTCGTAGTGCTCCTTGTCTCCCTCATTGCTTCGGCTGCGACGTTGGCAGGAAGCGGAAGGGGGCCTCCAGGCACAGGGCGCCCATGGCGGTGGCGTAGACGCGGCCGCCGCGGTCGCCCCAGCGGTGCTTCGCGGGGTCCCAGCTCCCCTTCACGAACCTGCCGCGGGCGTCGGCCTCATCGTGCACCTGTGCGGCGATGAGGGGCGCGCGGTACATCGTGCGCCAGGCCCGCCAGTGCTCGCTGCCCTCGCCGGCGAACAGGAACATCGCAAGCGAGGAGTAATAGGTGTAGTAGATGTCCGCGACCAGTTGCTTGGAGGCCCCGCCGGGGGCGGGGTTGAGGTCAGGGGTCTCCTTGCTGGTGAGGTATTGCACGCCCTGGCCGATCTCCGCGTCGTAGGCGTGGGCGTCGTTGAGGAAGATGCGGCACAGGAGGCCGATGGAGGAGATGGCGAGGGAGCCGGGCGCCTTGTCGTTCACGATGTAGGCGCTCGCCCCGTACTCGCGCAGGCTGTTCTTCAGGAAGGTGCGGCAGCGCTCGATGGCCTCATCCGGCACGGTGAGCTGGGCGAGGAGGGCCGACTTGAGGGCCATGACCTGCCAGCCGGTCACGGACATGTCGCCCTCGCCGAGGGGGACGGCGCCGCCGTAGCGGAAGCCGCCGTGCTCGGGCTGGACGCCGACGATGAAGCTCACGGCGCGCTGGGCCATCGGGCGGAGGCGCGGGTCCTTCGTCAGCCCGTATGCCTCGCACACGGCCATCGTGGCGATGCCCTGCTCGTAGAAGGTCTCGAACTGGAAGCTGCCGTTGTCGCGCTGGTTGGTGCCGAGCCAGTTGAGGGCGCGGTAGACCGTGTCGCGGTATGTGCCCTTCGTGTGGGTGAAGCCCGCGCCCTGGAAGGCCAGGAGCGCCAGGCCGGTCATCCCCACGTCGTAGGAGCTCGTGGCGTCCCACTTCCTGGCGTTCCAGCTCCCGTTCGGCTCCTGCGCCCGCTTGAGCCAGTTGAGTGCGGCGATGAGGGGCGGGACCACGGTCACGATGTCGGTGCCTGGGCCATCCCCAGGGCCTGGCCACCTGCCTCGACGCTCAATCGCGTCCCGCAGCTTGCCGCGGCGGAATCCCAGCCCGTCCTGAGGGCGGGTGTGGATGGGCTCGAACTCGATGGCGATCAGCGCGAGGCGGCTGTCGAGCACGGGCTCATCAGGCCGGCCCTCCGGGGAGCCGATGGGCGGCTCCGGGTCCTTCACCGGCTCCGGCTCGGTCGGGTCGCCGCCACCGGCCACCAGGGTCTCCTGAACGTCCTTGATCTTGAAATCGGGGGGGAGCGGCGGGGGATCGGGGGGCAGGACGGGGGGCTTGGGGGGCTCGGGCTCAGGTGGGTCATAAGGAATGAGTCCGCCGTCTATGATGAACACCTCGTGTTCGGCCGCGGTCTTGGCGGGCCAGCTCCAGAGGGCGAGGAGGGCGATGATGTGGACAAGTAGAGAGATACACCACCATGGGGCCTGGCGAATCCTCCGCTCAAACCAGTCGTGCAGGCGGGAGGGCCTCTCGATGTAGCGTTCGAGGATTGCCTCCTGGCCCACCTGGGACGCGGGGTCACGCATCGGCTCTTGTCCCATCGTGCGTCCTCCTGTCTGCCGGGGGTATGGCGGACGCTTCGCCAGCGCCGTCTCTCGCTTCCAAACACTTAAGCGCTGGAGGCCGTGCAAAGGTTCACTCGGCCCTGGTTCGAGGGCTGTGCTCCAAGGCAGAATGCCAGTTGACATTGGCGGGCCGAATCCCGTAGAATTGTAAATAGCGGGAGGACCCCCGGGCCAGAGCAGCGGTGAGCGAGAAAGGCAGGCATGCAACTCAGGCTTTCGCGCGCCCAGGTCGGCTCCGAGTGGAAACGCGAGGTGGAGCGGCGGCTTGGACGCAAGGTGGCGGACTGCTATCAGTGCGGGAAGTGCACGGCCGGCTGCCCCGTGGCGTTCGAGATGTTCCAGCCAGTCCACGCGATGATGCGGCTGGCCCAGCTCGGCCGCAAGGACGAGGCGCTCCGCTCACGCTCCCAGTGGGTGTGCGCCGCCTGCGAGGCCTGCTCGACCCGCTGCCCGAAGGACGTTGACCCCGCCCGCCTGATGACGGTGCTGCGCGAGATGGCGCAGGAGGAGGGGTGCGTGAATGCGAACGAGGCGGACATCTACGATTTCCACACGTCGTTCCTGGCGAGCGTGCGGCGGTTCGGGCGGGTCTACGAGATGGGCCTGGTGGCCGCCTACAAGCTGAAGAGTCCACTGCGCCGCGGCCCGCAGGACATGCTGACCGCGCTCAAGATGGCCCGACGCGGCAAGCCAGGCTTCTTCCCCCACCGCATCCAGAACGTCGCCGCCATCCGACGCATCTATGAGCGGTGCAGGCTACAAAGGCCGCAAGTGTGAATCCACTCTCAGGGAGGATGATTGGATGAATGGATGATTGGATGGATGCCAGAGCGAGCCAGTCTTTCATCCATCCATTCATCCATTCTTCCATTCATCCTCTCTCAGTTGAAGGGTTTGGCTTGAAATGGAACTTGGCTACTTCCCCGGTTGTGCGCTGAAGGCCCATGCGACGGGTCTGGAATACGGCATGTCGCTGGAGGCCTCGCTTGACGCGCTCGGCTTCGCCTTGCGGGAGGTGCCCGACTGGAATTGCTGCGGGGCCTCCGCCGGGCACATGACCAACACGGTGCTCACCCGCGCGCTGAACGTGCGGAACCTCGCGCTCGCCGAGGCCGCAGGGATGGACGAGTTCCTCGCCCCCTGCCCGCTTTGCGCCAAGGAGCTGGCGCTCGCACGCCACGAGGTGAAGGAGCACCCCGACCTCCTGGCCGCCGCCCAGGAGGCGGCGGAGATGGCCTATCGCTGCACCTCGCGGCCAATCACACTGATCGAGCTTCTCCACCGCAACACGGCGCTCGTGCAGGAGAAGGCCGCGGGCAAGCTCCCAGCCGTCAAGGTGGCCTGCTACTACGGCTGCCTCCACACCCGCCCGCCCGAGGTGATGAACTTCGACGACACGGAGCAGCCCTCCACGATGGACGGGGTGTGCCGCGTGCTGGGCCTCGATCCTGTGGAGTGGAGCCACAAGACGGAGTGCTGCGGGGCAGGGTTCACGATGAGCAAGGCGGGCGTGGTCGCGCGCCTGACGGGCCGCATCCTTGCCGCGGCGAAGGCCGCGGGCGCCGAGGCATTCGTCGTCGCCTGCCCCATGTGCCACGCGAACCTGGACATGCGGCAGGGCGAGGCCGCGGCCGACGCCGGCCTGGGCGAGGACTTCCACATGCCAGTCCTCTATCTGGCGCAGGCCCTCGGGCTGGCGCTGGGAATCGAGCCGAAGGCGCTCTCGCTCCACACGCACTTTGTGGACACGACGGATCTCGTGGCCCGGCTGAGAGGGGAGACCGTCGGGGCGAGCGCGGAGACCGAGGGGGCGGGCGCCGCGGCTGTGTGATGAACCCTCTCGCCCCCTCTCCCTCGGGGAGAGGGCGGGGGTGAGGGTGCTTTGGCTGCAACGGGCAGGTCGCCGCGGGACCAAGCACCCTCACCCTGACCCTCTCCCCAAGGGAGAGGGGATTGAGGGGCGCAGTTGGTCGAGAGCCCCTCCCGAACGTTCCAATACGTTCGGGAGGTTAACGCCACGCGAAAGGCGCCAACATCCCTATCCTCCCGAAGGTATTGGAACCTTCGGGAGGGATGCGTGCAGGAGTGTTGCGAGTTGTCTCGCATCGGCATGTTCATCTGCCACTGCGGCGAGAACATCGGCAGCGTGGTGAACTGCGAGGCCGCGGCTGAGGCCCTCCGCACGCACCCCGGCGTGGTGTTCTCGACCGACTACAAGTACATGTGCTCGGACCCCGGGCAGAACCTGATCAAGGACGCGATCGAGAAGCACAAGCTCACGGGGGTGGTCGTGGCGGCCTGCTCGCCACGGATGCACGAGCCGACCTTCCGCGGCGCCGTGGCCGAGAAGGGCCTCAACCCATTCCTGTGCGAGATGGCCAACATCCGAGAGCACTGCTCCTGGGTCCACACCGACAAGCAGGAGGCCACCCAGAAGGCCATCGAGCTCATCCGCCTGATGGTCGAAAAGGTCAAGAACAACCAGCAGCTCGTCCCCATCCGCGTGCCGATCACCAAGCGGGCGCTCGTCATCGGCGCGGGCATCGCAGGCATCCAGGCCGCGCTCGACATCGCGAACGCCGGCCACGAGGTGGTCCTCGTGGAGCGCGAGGCGAGCATCGGCGGCCACATGCTCCAGCTCTCCGAGACCTTCCCCACCCTCGACTGCTCGCAGTGCATCCTGACGCCGAAGATGGTGGACGTGGCCCGCCACAAGAAGATCAAGCTCTACACCTGGAGCGAGGTAGACGCGGTTGACGGCTACATCGGGAACTTCGAGGTCACTATACGGCTGAAGCCGCGGAGCGTGGACCTCGCCAAGTGCACGGGGTGCGGCTCCTGCTGGCAGAAGTGTCCGTCGCGGACCATCCTCAGCGAGTTCAACGCGGGCATCACGATCCCCGACCCCGAGAACCCGAAGAAGCGCCTCGGCTACCGCACGGCCATCTACACCCCCTGCCCGCAGGCCGTGCCCAACAAGCCGGTGATTGACCGCGCCAACTGCATCTGGTTCCAGAAGGGCAAGTGCGGCGTCTGCGCCAAGGTCTGCCCAACAAAGGCCGTCGTCTACGACCAGAAGGAGGAACTGGTCAAGGAGAAGGTCGGGGCCATCGTGGTGGCGACCGGCTACCAGGTGTGGAGCGTGGCGAAGGCCGCGGCCGACTATCCCTACATCGGCTACGGCGAGTACGGCTACGGCACCCACCCCGACATCATAGACGGGCTACAGTTCGAGCGGCTCCTGAGCGCCAGCGGCCCGACGGGCGGCAAGGTCCGCCGCCCCTCCGACGGCAAGGAGCCGCAGACCGTCGCATTCCTCTCCTGCGTCGGCTCGCGCGACAACGAGAAGGGCTTCACCTACTGCTCCAAAATCTGCTGCATGTACCTCGCCAAGCACGCCATGCTCTACGCCCATAAGGTCCAGAGCGGCCAGGCATTCAACTTCTACATGGACATCCGGGCGGGGGGGAAGACCTACGACGAGTTCACCCGCCGCGCCGTGGAGGAGGACGACCTCTGCTACCTGCGGGGGCGGGTGTCGCGCATCTTCCCGCGGGGCGAGCGGGTGGTGGTGCAGGGCGCGGACACGCTGTCGAATGCCCAAGTGGAGCTCGAGGCCGACCTCGTGGTGCTGGGCACGGCCATGATCGCCCAGCCCGACGCCGAGCAGCTCGCCCAGAAGCTCCACGTGGCGTTCGACAAGGACCACTTCTTCGCGGAGGCCCACCCGAAGCTGCGTCCCGTGGAGGCGCAGACGGCGGGCATCTTCTTCGCGGGGGCCTGCCAGGGGCCGAAGGACATCCCGGAGGCCGTCGCCCAGGCCAGCGCGGCCGCCAGCAAGGTCGGCGCGCTCCTCAACGCCAACGAGCTCGAGCGCGAGCCGATCGTCGCCACCGTCCACCGCGCCGCGCCGCCCGTCTACTCCTTCTGCTACGGCTGCTTCTTCTGCGAGCGGGTGTGCCCGTATGGGGCCATCGAGCGTGAGGAGATCAAGGACCGCAAGGGCGCCCTGATCAAGACCGTGGCGCGGGTCAACGAGGGGCTTTGCGGCGGCTGCGGGCTGTGCGCCGCCGCCTGCCGCGCACACGCCATC
>VGYW01000497.1 GCA_016872875.1 Planctomycetota bacterium
AAGATGGCGCAGAGCCCGCCCGTGATAGGAAGCGGTCCGCCTTCCTCTCTCGCCGGCTTCGGTTGCTTCGTGCGCACCGCCTCATCAGGAAGGTCCCTGGCCGCAGCCTCTACCGCCTCACACCTAACCCGCATTTCTCACGAAATGCGGGAAATCCCAAGAGCCAAACGCCAAGCACCAAACAATCTCCAAGCCCGGAATGCTCAATGACCAAAGCAAGCCCCCAGGGTCGCGGGCAACACCACGTAGTCTCCGCTTGGACCATTGAGGATTGGAGTTTGGGGCTTGTTTGGCGCTTGGTGCTTGTGGTTTGGTGGTTCCCGCATTTCTCACCAGCCGCTGGTGAGAAATGCGGGCTAAGGGCCACCGCGTCATGACCACGGCACTCCTCTTTCGTCGGAGCGACCTCCGTCTCCTCCTCTCGAAAAAGGCCGCTTGAAATCTTTCCGAAAAACACGATTCTGGATGTTTGTAGCACAGAGGGAAGACACAGAGAAGCCCGGGCACCCAAACTCCCCTCAGGCCGCCGCCAATCTGTCAATCCCCCATGCCAGTTTGGCCGGTCTGGCCGCTTCATGATAGACCCTTCGGCCGTGACTCGTGCGCGGCTTACGCGCATGTTGGCGAGGATGAATGGATGGGTGGATGGGTGGATGTCAGACAATCATCCATTCATCCATCCATCCATCCAATCATCCCCTTTGGTTGCGGCCTGTGGCCGCGTTGAGATATGGTTTTGGGGATCGGTGCCTTGAGCTTTGATATTGTTTCGGATTTCGGATTTGGGATTTCGGGTCTCCCGCATTTCGTGCGAGATGCGGGTCAGCTCCTGCGCGGATTGCGGCTACGCCTGGCGGGGCCGTGGGAGCTTGTGCATGCGGTAGCGGAGGGCTTCGCGGGTGATGCGTAGGTAGCGGGCGGTGCGGCTCTGGTTGCCCCGGTGCTTCTCCAGGGCGCGCTGGAGGAGGCGGAGCATGGCGGCGTCGAGGTCGAAGCCCTCCTCGGGCAGCGTGGCCTCGGCTGGGCCGGAGCTGGGCGCGGCGGCGCGCTCGCCGGCCGCGGCGCCGGCCAGGGCGGCCAGGTGCTCGGGCAGGAGGATGGGGCCTTTCCCCGTGAGGACGGCGCGCTCGATGACGTTGCGGAGCTCGCGGACGTTGCCCTCCCAGCGCGCCTGGGTGAGGAGCTGTTGGGCGGCGGGGGCGATGCCGTCGAAGCGGTTGCCGAACCGCTCGGCGGACTGGCGGAGGAAGTGGCGGGCGAGCGGGACGATCTCCTCCTGGCGCTCGCGCAGCGGGGGGATGCGGATGTGGCCGACGTGGATGCGGTAGTAGAGGTCGCGGCGGAACTGGCCTCCGGCCACTGCGCCCGCCAGGTCGCGGTTGGTGGCGGCGATGATGCGGGTGCGGACGATGACCTCGCGGGTGGAGCCTACGGGGTAGAAGGAGCCGCCTTCGAGGAAGCGGAGGAGCTTGGTCTGGCTGGCGGGGTCGAGCTCGGCTACCTCGTCGAGGAAGAGCGTGCCGCCGTGCGCGGCCTTGATCTTGCCTGGGGCGCCCTCGGCGCGGGCGCTGGTGAAGGCGCCCGGGGCGTAGCCGAAGAGCTCGCTCTCCGCGAGCGTCGCCGGGATGGCGCCGCAGTTGATGGCCACGAAGGGGCGGCTGTGGTCGCGCTCGTCGTGGTGGAGGTAGCGGGCGAGCATCTCCTTGCCCACGCCGCTCTCGCCCTCGATGAGGACGGGGACGTCGGGCAGGGCGCGGTAGCGGTCGGCCAGGGCCAGGACGTCGCGCATCTTCTCGGAGAGGGCCAGGACGGCGGGCGGCCCGAACTGGGTCGTGTAGGCCTCGCGGAGGAAGGCGTTCTCGTCGAGCAACTGGCGCACCTCGAGTGCGCGCTGGAGGCTCAGCAGGAGGGCCTCGTGGTTGAGGGGCTTCTGGATGAAGTCGTAGGCGCCGCGCCTCATCGCCAGCACGGCCTTCTCGATGTTGCCGGCGCCCGTGTAGATGATCGCCTGGCACCTGGGGTGGGCGGCCTTGAGCTCGGGGAGGAGCTCCAAGCCGTCCCTGCCGGGCATGGCCAGGTCGAGGATCGCCGCGTCGGGCTGGAAGTCGGCCGCGGCGTGCGCCGCCCGCCGGCCGTCGCCCACCACCCGCACGGCGTAGCCGTGCTGCTGGAGGAACCTGCTGAGGTACTTCGTCACGTACCGATCGTCGTCAATGAGCAGCACGCGGGGCATCGGCGGGCTCCACGGGCATTGCCGGGCGCTCCCGCGCGGAGTCGAGCGCCCGCGACACAGTCTCGTCAATCCGGGCCAGGCAGCCCTCGAGGTCCTCGATGCACTCCAGCGCCTCGGGCGTGGGGGCCACCATGCCCCGCAGGGCGCGGAGCGCGAGGGACATGCCGGAGAGGGCGTTGCGGACCTCGTGCGCCATCTTCGCCTGGCGGTTCATGAGCGAGCGGACGGCGGCGTTCTCGAGCGGGCTCGCGGCTTCGGAGTCCACGGCGTCTTCCCTGGCCGACACGTGCCCCCACAACCCGCGCCCATTCTAGCAAGCCAGGGGCCGGGAATCAAGCCGGCGAAGGGGTCGCCCGAAGTGCCGGAGGAGCTGTCACCGCTCTTCAGTCGTCCTCGTCCCTCGTCCTCGTCCTCGTCCCTCGTCCCTCGTCCTCGTCCCTCGTCCCTCGTCCTCGTCCCTCGTCCCTCGTCCTCGTCCCTCGTCCTCGACTCGTTTCACACGGGCAAGGGGATCGAGGACGATGACGAGGGACGAAGGACGAGGACGATAGATGTCCGTCATTTGACCCCCGCCGCAACGTGTGGTATGAGTGTAGTAGGGGGCAGGCTGAAGCTCACCCCGGCCAGGGCAGGAGAGGTGTGGAGCATGGCGGAGAAGGCGCAGCGCAAGGTCCGAAAGGCGAGGCCCGCGGCCGCGCCCGCCGACCCGCGCACCGCCGCCGTCTACGCCCTGATGGCCCAGGCGGAGTCCCTCTACCGCAGAAGGCACTACCGCAAGGCCATCGCGGCCTGCAACAAGATCGCGGCGCTCGACCCCACGAACGCGATGCCGGAGCAGATGCTCGAGGGCTGCCGCCGCGAGCTGCGCACGCGCCGGGCCGTCGTGGCTAGCGTCGCCGCCGCGCTCGCTCTTGCGGCTCTGGGCATCTTCGCGGTCTACAGCGGCCTCACGCGCCTGCGCATACGGCCCGAGCCGGGCACCGTCAGGCTTCAGGAAGGCCAGGCACAGGCATTCACCTTCCAGTCGCACGTCGGATACCACAAGACCCTCGAGTACCGCTGGAGCCTGCTCGACGGTGCGGGCCGGCCCGTGCCGGCGCTGGAGGAGGGGACTCTGCGGCAGCACGCCCACGCCGCGTGGGAGTGCACCTACAAGCCGCTGCACAGCCTCGTCCGCGGCTCCGAGGGCGGGCGGCCGGTCGTCCGCAGGCTCGTGGCCTCCGGCCTCGACACGGCCGGGCGCGAGGCGCTCCGCGCCGAGTGGGAGGTCGTGGTGAGCCACGTCCCCATGTCGCCCAGGGCCTACTCTGTGAGCCCGCGCGCGGAGGAGACGGCTTCCGTGGTGGCCGGGACCGGCTCGCGCGCCTTCACGGTCGCGGCCGAGGACGGCGACGGGGGGAAGGACCTGGCGTTCGAGTGGTTCGTTGGCGGCGTGCCGGCCCACAGGAGCGGCGAGCCGACCTGGGTCTACCGCCCGCCGGCGGACGCGCTGCCACGGGGCAGGTCCGGCCGCGAGAGCGCGGGCAACACCCCGCTCGCCCTCACCTGCCGCATCTCCAACGCGCATGGCGAGCCCCGCGCCACGGAGGTCGCCTGGAGGGTCCAACCCGTCCGCTCCAACGCGCCGCCGCAGATCGTCCGCATCGAGCCCGGGCTCAGCCACATCAACCGCATCAAGGAGGGCGAGGCCCTCACCATCACCGCCAACGTCTTCGACCCCGACGAGGGCGAGGCCATTCGATACACCTGGGAGCTTGCCGACGGGGCCGACGTGAGGACCGTCTCGCGTTGGGCCTCGTGCACGCTGGGGTTCCCGAACAGCACCACGGACAAGGAGAAGCTCCTGACCCTGCGCCTCAGGGTCAGCGACCCTTGTGGAGCCGAGGACGAGCGCTCCTGGCAGCTCCTCGTGGTGGACGCCCCGCCGCCCCTCCTTCCGCCCTAGCCCGTATCAGAGACGCAAGATACGGCCTGAAGGCCGCACTACAGACTGCTGGCGCCTGCGTTCGCTCACACCAGGCGCCTGATGCTCTCCTCGATGGCGATGGCCTGGGCCTTGAGCTGGAAGCCGGGCGGGGCGTCGGCGGCGTTGTTCTTCACCTCGGTGTTGATGATGCGCATCCGCTTGTGAAGCTCGCCCCAGTTCCTGCGGAAGTACTCGGCCTGCTCGCCCGTGTAGCCGAGGTGGATGGGCTTGGGCACGGGGCGGTAGCCGGCCCGCGCCCAGGCGTCCACGATCCGCTGGCCCCAGGCCGTGTCGTCGTGGGCGTGCGGCTGGGCGAAGTAGTGCCGCCGCTTCCTCTCCAGTGGCACCGCCGGATCGGTCAGCGTGAGGGCATAGACCTTGTGGCGGCTGAACGAGTTCACCGAGTCCACCCGCAGCCTCGGGCCGGCGATCTCGCTCCAATCGGCGATCTTCGCCTCCAGTTGCGCCTGCTTGGCAAAGAAAGGGATGGACACCTCGCCTCCTCCTGCGGCTACCCCCCATTTCCCATCAGCCAGCGAAGTCCCGGAGGGACGAAAGGATTTTGCCGGCGGCGTAAGCCGCCGGACCGCGGGCAACAAGTTCCTCAGCCCCGACGGGGCGGCACCTCGGGGCGTTCCTTCCGCCCCGCTGGGGCTGCGCCCTCTCGCCCCATTCTCCGGCGGCTCACGCCGCCGGCAAAATCCTGTCGCTCCGTCGGAGCTGCGCCGGCTGCTGTCAGATCTCCGTTCAGTCTCCCTTGCGTGCTCGCTCGGCGGCGATGAGGGCGGCGCCGAGCGCGCCCGTTATCTGCGGCTCGGGGGGCACGGCGAGGTCGAGCGAGAGCGCGGCGCCCAGGGCCTTGGCCATCGCAGCGTTCTTGGCCACGCCGCCGGTGAAGACGCCCGGCGGCCTCACGCCCAGGCGCGAGGCGAGCGTGGCGATGCGCGCGGCAACCGAGGCGTGAATGCCCGCCAACACGTCCTCGCGCCGCGCCCCGCGGGAGAGGAGGCCGACGACCTCCGACTCTGCGAAGACGGCGCAAGTGCTGGTGATGGCCGCGGGATTCGACGCCTCGGCTGCCACCTCGCCCATCTGGTCGAGGTCGAGGTCGAGCAGGCGTGCGGCCAGCTCGAGGAAGCGGCCGGTGCCCGCCGCGCAGCGGTCGTTCATCGCGAAGTCGCTCACCGCGCCCCGCTCGTCGAGCACGATCACCTTGCTGTCCTGCCCGCCGATGTCCACTATCGTCCTGGCGTCGGGGAAGTAGTGGCGGACTCCGCGCGCGTGGCAGGTGATTTCTGTGACGGCTGCGGTAGCGAAGGGGAGCGAGGCCCGGCCGTAGCCCGTGGCGATGGTGCAGGCGAGCTGGCCGGCCCGCACGCCGCTGGCCGCGAGCGCCTCGTTGAAGAGCCGCAGGCCGGCACGGGCCGGGTCGTGGCCGCTGTCGGCGAGCCAGTGCCGGAACCTGGCGCGAGCCTCAGGGTCGAGGAGCACCACCTTCGTGCTCCTTGCCCCAACGTCAATGCCGCAAACGAGCATGGGCTTCTCCCTGCGCGATTCGCCCGGTTGCATCATACTGCAAGTGCGGCACCAGGGCAAGGGCTTGATCGTCCTCGTCCTCGTCCGTCCTCCTCCTCCTCGACTCTT
>VGYW01000498.1 GCA_016872875.1 Planctomycetota bacterium
GACGCGAGCCAAAGAGCGGCTCCCCCTCGACTTGCTCCGGGTGCTCTGGGCCCGGTGGGTCGCCATCGCTCGGGCACAAGCCGGCCAGATGGCCCTCCTCGCTGGGCATTGCCTCGTGGCCCTCGACAAGAAGACGATCACCGTGCCAGAGGCACTCTGGGCCGACTTCGGCTCGCACCGCGGCAGCCGCCGGCATTGTGCCTGACACCCATAAGGCCAGAAGCAGCAAGAACATGTGGCGCCTTGGGGTCAGGTCGTAAGAATCTAGTTTTTGGCTTCGGACGGAGCGGCGTTGCAGGGCTCGGGGGTCGCATCTTCACTATGGGACGCCCACTTGGTGGGCATCTGGCGTGCGGAGTTGGATGGTTGTGGGCCAGCAGACGCCCGATGCGCCCGGTGGCTCTTCAAACGGGGTGTCATGCTGAGCGTAGCAAAGCATCTCTACTTGCGAACAAAGGCGCAATACAGGGCTTAGGTGGGGGCAGCTTGCGCCCCCTGTGGGGGCCAGATTGGGCGCAAGTTGGCAAGGTGGAAGGGCGTATCCATTTGAGGATAGGATGGTTACGGAGTTATCCACATTTGGTGGGAGTGTGTGTGCGCGCAGGGGCGCAAGCTGCCTTGCAGTCCCGCCCTCAGGCGGCTTTGCTCTTGCGCAGCACGACGCCGAATGGCTGAAGGCCATCGGCACCGCGTAGGTGGCACCCTCAACGGCTTCCGTTGAGGGTGCGGGCGGCGGGGGCCTCCGAGGACACCGTCAAGCGAAGACGCTTGAGGGTGGCACCCATGGGCATGGGGGGCCTTGGGCCCGCGCGCGCCGCACGGGCTCCTCGTACCATGGCACCCATGAGGATGGGGGCCTTGGGGTCAAGTCGGAGAAATCCATCGCCTAGGGTGTCACGAGAGGACGTGGACGGGCGTCGTGCTCAGAAGTGGTACATGCGTATCCAGGTGGCCTGGTCTTTGGCGAAGGGGGCGTGCTTGCCCTGGGGGTAGCGGTTGAGGTAGGTCTGGAAGGCGTCGAGGGCCTTGTCCCACGCCTTCTTCTCGCCGTGGCACCGGGCGATGGCGAGCATCGCGTCCTCGCAAGCCGCCTCCTGCGGGTAGTTGTAGACGAACTTCTGGTAGACCTTGATGGCCTCGTCGTGGTTCTTCTTTTCGAGGTGGTAGGCTCCGACTTCGAGGAGGGCGCCGATGGCCTCCTTGCTGCCGGGGTGGTGTTCGAGGAGCTGCTGGAAGGCGGCCATGCCCTTGTCGGGGTCCTTGAGGTACTTGGCGTGGATGGTGCCGATCCGTAGGAGGGCCGCGCCCGCCATGTCGCCCATCTTGAACTTGTCAACCACCTGCTGGTAGGCGCTGACGGCGCGGAGGAGGTCGGCGTTGACGCGGTCGCGGACCGAGCCGCTGGCGAGGACTCCGAGGGTGTCGGCGCCCCAGGGGGTCTCTGGCAGCTCGGGGCCGGGCTGGGCCTGGGGGTGGTATTGGCGGCGGAGCGGAAGGTCGGCGAGCAGGCGTGCGCGGGCGTCGAGGGAGCGGCGCTTGAGGACGACGTGGCGGGCGTCGAGCCGGCCCAGGGCGCGGGCGGCGTATTCGTGGGTGTGGCCGATCCAGAACTGGGCGTCGTCGGTCAGGCGGGTGTCCGGGTAGTCCCTCACCAGGCGCTCGAAGAGCTCGCGAGCGGCGGGGAAGTTCTCGGCGCGCAGTTGCGCGGTGCCTGCGGTGAAGAGGGCGTCGGCGGCGCGGACGTGTTTCGGGTGCCGCTCGGCCACCTGTGCGAACTCGACGGCCGCCTTGGGGAAGCTCTCGAAGCTCTTGTAGAGGATGGTGGCGATCTGGTACTGGGCTTCGGCCAGCTTGGGGCTTTGGGGGTTCGAGGCGATGAAGCCCTCGTATTGCCGCAGCTCGGCGAGGAGCGGGATGCGCGCCTCGCAGAGCGCGGCGTGGCGGAACTTGGGGAACTTCTTGAGGTAGAGCTGGTAGAGCTCGCGGGCGGCGTCCCACTCGCCGAGGTTCTCGTGGCATTTCGCGGCCTCGACATAGGCCTCGCTCGTCTTGTCGCCGTTGGGGAATTGCTCCATCATCTCGGCGTAGGCGCCGAGGGCCTCGCTGAAGAGGGTGTTCGCGGCGAAGATGCGGGCGACGGCCAGGAGCGCGTCGTCCCCCTCGCGCTTCGTGGGGAAGAGGCAGAGGAAGGTGCGATAGGCCCCGAGCGCGTCGTAGTCGCGCCCAGCGTCCTGGAGGGCGCGTGCGATGGCGAAGACCTGTCGGTGGACGAACTCGCCGCGCAGGATGCCCGAATCGGGGGTTGGCTGGGCGCGGATGAGGTCGAAGGCGGCCTCGAGCTCGGCGAGCCTGGCGCGGGAGGCCGTGCCGAACTGGCCGTCGGGCTTCAGGCGGTTCTGCTTCTGGAAGTCGAGGACGCTGGCGTAGCCGAGCTGTCGGAGGCGTTGGCCGACGTCCAGTTGGCGGTACGGGAGGTCGGCGGGGTAGTGTGCGGCGTAGGCGGCGTAGGTTTCGAGCGCGGCGAGCGGGGCGTTGAGGCGGCCCTCGTAGAGCCTGGCGACCTTGATCAGCGCGTCGCGGCCCTGGGGCAGATGGGGGAAGCGTGTGGCAATCTCGCGGTAGAGGGCGACGGCGGTCTCCCACTCCTGAACCTGCTCGAGCAGGTGGCCGATGTGGCGGAGGCTGGCCAGATGGCTCTGGGGGTTGGCGGGCAGGATGGCGAGGTAGTGGTCCTTGGCCCTGGTGAGGAGTGGGAGCGCTGCGAGCGGGCCTTCGAGGGCGATGAGCTTCTGGGCCTCAAGGAGAAGCGCTCGCCCTCGAAGGACCTGAACCGCGGCGCGGTCGAGGGCGGCGTCCAAGAGAGCGTGGGCATCTCGCATGAAGCCCTGCATGGCAGCGGTCTGGGCGGCGACGGCAGCCCTGGCGAGGAGGGCCTCGACGCGCAGCATGGCCGCATCGTCAACCAGAGCGGGGCTCTTCCACTGGGCGTCCCTCAGGAGGGCGAGGAGGGCGTCGAGGGTGGCGGGGTCGCGGGACTCTTCGGCGATCTGCCGGAGCTGGCGGAGGATGGCGGCGGCCTCGTCGTCGGAGGGCTCGGTCTTGAGCGCGACGGCGACGGCCTCCACCGCCTCGGGCACCCATCGGCCCTGCGCGGCGGCGATGTGCTGCGCGAGGGCGTCGAGGGCCTGGCGCCGCACGGCGGGCGAGGCGGCCTTCGGGAGCCAGTCGCGGAGCGCGGCCACCCGCTCCTGATTGGTCATCGAGAGGGTGTCAATGAGGAGGAGGCGAAGACTCGCCAGCTCCTTCACCGCCGGGTCGGGGAGAAGCTGGTCGCTCGCCACGCTCTGGAGGAGTCGTCGGGCGCGGTCTGCCGCCTGAATTGCTGATTGCTGATTGCTGATTGCTGATTGAGAAGCGGGCGGCGTAGCTTCTTCCTGTTCGGGCAGGAGCTCGTCTGGCTTGGGGGCGGGTTTGGGCTTGGGCGTCGCGGCGCGGAAGTCGGCCTCGGCAAGCGCGATGGCGGCGTGGGCGGCCCAGGTTGTGTGCGGGTAGAGGCGCATGGCCGCCTCGAAGTGCGCGTGGGCGCGGGCCGGGTCGTTGGCCGCGGCCGCGAAGAGGCCGCGGAGGTGGAGGATGTGGGCTTTCTGGGCGTTCGTGGCCGCACGTTGGGCCGCGGCGTCCAGGAGCGGCCCAGTGCCCTCCACGATGCCCTTCTCCACGAGGCGCTGGAGGGTCAGGAGATGGGTGTCGAGGTCGAGGGCCTGGGCGGTCAGGCGGGCCACGACGAGCTTCGCGCGCTCATGGTCGGGCGCCTGCTTCAAGACGACCTGCCAGTGGGCCAGCGACTTCTCCAGGTCGCACTCTCGCAGGCAGGCCTCGGCGAGGGCGGCCCGCGCCGCGAGGTCGCCGGGGTTCGCCTGGACCTGCTTCTCCAGTTGCTCGATGGCCTGCCCCTCGCCCGCCCAGGAAACCGCGGCGAGGGCAAGGCTCGACAACGCGGTCAGGATGGCCGAGAGAGCCGTGGGTCTCCCCTCGTGGCCTGGACGTTTCCTCCCGAAGGGAGGGCAGTGTTTAGCCGGCGGCTTCAGCCGCCGGAACGGGCGTGAACCCATAGCCCAGTCCCGAAGGGACGGCACAACCAGCCTCGGGACGAGCCGCGGGCGCGGTCTCTGCCGTCCCTTTGGGACTGACATCTCCTGCGTGCCGCAGTCCGGCGGCTGAAGCCGCCGGCTAAGTCCCGTCGTCCCTTTGGGACTGAAGAGAATGCCTGTGTGGCAGTGCGCTGAGGCTCTCATTGTTGCGCTCCTCCCTTCTGCTCGAAGAGGTTGATGGCGTTCCGCCACTCGTCGGCGTCGGGGGCGTCGGGGAACAGCTCGACCATTCGTGCGTAGCAGCGGCGCGCCTCGTCGCGCCGCCCGGCGGCGGCGTGGAGGCCGGCGAGGGCCTGAAGGATTTCGGCGGATGCGGGGGCGTGGGTCTCGGCCTTCTTGAGGAGGCGGAGCGCGTCGTCCCGCTTCCCCTCGGCTCGGCGGTCGTTGGCGGCGCGATAGTAGAAGTCGGCCACGGCGCGGGCTGTGAACTCCTTCTTGGCCAGGCCGCCCTCAAGGCAGGCTTCAAGGGCGTCGAAGCGCCTGGCCGCCAGCAGGACGCGGGCCTGGAGGTCGGCGGCTCGGGGGCTGTCGGGCTCCTGCTTCAGGAGCTCGGCTAGGCGTTTCTCGGCGAGCCCGGCCTGTCCCGCGTCGAGCCAACTGCTGGCGGCCATGTGGAGGGCCTCAGCGTTGTTGGGGTTGGCCTTGAGCAGCCAGAGGCCCTCGTAGAGCGCGCAGAAGCGGGTGGCGACCTTGAACTGGTCGGCCGCGCCCGCCACGGCGTCGAGCACCAGGTGGCCGTCCACCACCTCGCCCGGCTTGGGCGAGCCGGCGATGCGCCGCACGAGGACCGGCCCGGCGAGCTTCCGCTGGGCGAGATAGGCCCGCCCAAGCAGCAGGTGAAGCTCGGGGCTGTCCATGCCGGCGTCCTGCGCCATCAGCAGGTATCTCTCGGCGAGCGCCCCGAGGCCGCGATTGAGGCATATCCGCCCCAGGATGAAGCTGTTGGAGGGGTTGCGGACGTCGTGCTCCAGAGCCTTTTCAAGGTAAGCCTTCGCCTTTGTGTCCTGGCCGAGTGCGTGGTGGCAGAGGCCGAGGTCGGCCGCGGTCGCGGGGTCCTGGCGCAGGCGATAGGCGTGTTCGAGCGGCTCGATGGCCTCCTTGTGCTTGCCGGCCTTGAGGAGGAGCTGGCCCGTGAGGGCGTTCGCCTCGGGGTTCTCCTTGTCGGCATCGAGGACCGCGCGCAGGACGGCCAGCGCGTCGGCCTGGCGGCTCAGGTGCACGTAGGCCCGCGCCAGGAGGAGCCGCTCCTGAATCTTCGCCTTCCCCTCCTTGTGGGGCGGCTCGAGCAGGGCAACCACCCCAGCGTAGTCCCCGCGGGCGTACACCTCCACAGGCTCCGCGCCCAGGGCCACGCAGGAGCAGACGACGAGCGAGAGACCGACAAGACTGCGCATCAGAGGTTCCTCCACAGACGAGAGTGCGCCACGCGGCCGCCATGCCGGGGCCCGGCGCGGGGCAGAGCACGGGGAGGAGAGTTGTTGGGGATAGATCGAGCGAAGTGCGGCAGCGACCGCACCACGCCATTATCCCACGCCGCGCCCGACAGTCAAGTTAATTCCTGTTAATTCAGGGCTGCGGAATCGGGAGAGGCGGTATGTGCGGTCAGGTGCAAGGGGTAGGGTTGGGGCCACAGGAGAGTGCTGTTTAGGCATGGGGCTGCTGTGGCAGGGGCGGGGGCGTTGGGAACAGGGA
>VGYW01000499.1 GCA_016872875.1 Planctomycetota bacterium
AGAGGATCTTCCTGTCCTGCCCGGCGATGATGGTGACGGGGATGCCCGCGATGTTGTAGAGGGCCGCGCCCGCGCCGTCTGGGTCCAGGAGCATGGTGTAGCCCATCCCGCTCTTCCGCGCATAGGCCCGCGCGGCCTCTGGGGTCTCCCTGAGGTTGACGTCAACAACCGCCACGGCCTCCTTCGGATACGCGGCCGCAAGCTGGTTCATGTGCGCTACCTGCTTCGTGCAAGGCGGACACCAGGACGCCCCGAACTTGATGACGGCCACCTTGCCCCGTGTCGCCTCGAAGAGGCTCGTCCTCTGCCCTTCGAGTGTCTGAACGGGGAAGTCCAGCAGGAAGTCGCCCTCCGCCGGCCTTACACCCAGGCTTCTGCACCCTTGGACTGCGGCGAGGATGATGGCCAGAGACAATGCGCGCGCCAATGCTGCCATGCCTTTCTCCTTTTCTATCGTTCACCACGGGAGGCCCTGCTGGCCTGGGGGCGGCGAGCCGCGGGCGAGGGCGAGGTCGAGCTCGCGGATGGAGCGGACGGGGAGTGCGCCTGCGGCCTCTGCGGCAGGGTTGCCCGAGGCGCTGAGCGCGGGGGCGCGAAAGCGGACGGCGAAGGCGCGGCGGCCGAGGGCGATGGCGTGGCGGATGGTGCTCAGCGCTCCTCCACGCTCGCGGGCCTCCACGACGAGCACGGCGTCGCTGAGCGCCGCGATGAGCCTGTTGCGCGCCAGGGCCGCGGGGGTGGTCCAGGGCGCGTCGGGATGGCACTCGGACACCGCCGCCGCGAACCGCCAGAGCACCTCGGGCGGCGGGTAGCCGTGGTGGGGGCGGAACTGGAGGATGCCGGTGGGGAGGACCATGATGGTTGGCCGCCGTGCGCGCAGGGCGCCGCGGTGGGCGGCGGCATCAATCCCCGGCGCGTTGCCCGACACGACCACCCAGCCCCTCCGCGCGAGATGGTGGGCGATGGCTATCGTGATCTCCAGCCCATGCTCTGACGGCTCGGTGGTGCCCACGATGCCGAACGTGCGGCGGTTCCCGCGCGGCAGATGCCCGCGCACGTAGAGCAGTGGGGGAGGGCTGGCGAGGACGTTGAGCCTGGCGGGATAGTCGGGCTCCTCGCGTGCGAGCGGCCTCACGCCCTCGGCCAGGAGGCGGCGAGCCGTCTCCCTGTGGACATCCAGCCGGCGAGCGGCGGCGCGGATGTCCTCGATGAGCAGGTGTGGCACCTTGGGCACTGCGGCCAACTCGTCGGGCGCCGCCCCCAGCACGCCCTCGGCCGACCCGAATCGCGCGAGAAGCCTGCCCAGCGAGGCCGCGCCCAGCCCGGCAACCGATTGAAGGGCGATGAATGAGGCGACGTCCGCACTCCGCATTCAGCACTCCGCACTCCGGCCGCGCAGCTCACAGGCGGCGGAGCTCGACGCCCTTGAGGAGGCCGCCGCTGAAGCGGAAGAGGGCGCCCTCGCACTCCTTGAGTTCGCCGCCCATGCTCTCGAGGGTCCAGTCGGGCATCGCGGCCAGGATGGCGGCCTCGATGCTGCCGCCGTGGGAGACCACCAGGGCGTTCTTCCCGGCCGGCAGGTCCGCCGCGAGCTCGCAGAGCTTGTCGAAGAACTCCGTGCCAAAACGCTCGAGGATGAGATGGGTCACGGGAATCGCCAGATACGCCTGGAGCGTGGAGCACCCAGTGCGGCGGCGCAGGGCCTCCACGCGGGACTCGTGGGCGTCGAGCTCCTTCGGCAGCGTGCTGAACTCGGGGACGATCCTGAACTCGGTCGCGCCGAAGAGCCTGAGGGTCTCGATGGCGCGCTTCTTTGGGCTGGAGCATGCGGCGTGGTAGTGGCCGAGGAGGGTGGCGGCGACTCGGCGCGCAAGCTCGACCCCCTCGGGCGACAGCGCGCCCTCCTCGCCCCGAATGCTGTGGCGTCGGACCTCGATGACTTCGCCCACGACAATCACCTCAGCTTAGCCCGTGGCGGATGATTGGATGGGTGGATGGATGATTGTCCGACACCCATCCACCCATCCATTCATCCATTCATCCCCCACACGTGCGCGCAGAGCAGTCACAAGACGCCTCACAAGACTCACTGCCCCTTTTCGGCCTCCGGCACCCTTTGGGTCTTTCGGCCGGGGGTGGCGGGGCGCCGGAAGAAGAGCCAGTCGCCTGAGCCCGTCACAAGTTGCCAGCCGTCGCGGCCAAGGGTGTTGGCCACGTTCTCGCTGCGGGTCCGCAGGCAGTAATACTCCCACGGGGTCGCCGGGTCGAGCGACACGAGGGCGGGCTTCAGGCTCTCGGACTGCTTCTTGACGAGGTCGGCGAGCTCGCCGAGGCGGGCGTCGAGCGCTTTCGTGGCGGTGGCGGTCTGGGCAATCTCCTCGCGGAGGCCCTTGGGGTCGGCCACGGCCTGGCGGAGCGCCGTCATCTCGGCGCGGAGCGCCGACAGCTCCGTCTGGATGGGCGTGAGGTCTATCGTGGCGACGAGTGTGGACTGAGCAGGCTGCGGCTTCGGCTCCTGCGCGCGGGAGAGCGTCCCAAGGACAACGAGGAACCCGCCAACCGCGGCCACCGCCGCCCCGACCGTGGCAAGTCGCTTCATCTGAGGACTCCTTGTGCGTGAGAACGTGCAGACGATACCCTTGCTGATTATAGCCCTGGGCACGAGGGGAGTCAACGCGGGCACGGCCCCGCTCTTTATCGTCCTCGCCCGGTCGCAGAGCAGGGAGCAGATGACGCCACCCGGCCCCTTAGGGTCCCCTGCCCATGGCCTTAGGGCGGCCTATGGCCGCAACCAAAGGGCCGAGAATGATGAATGATGAACGATGAATATTGAATGTTGAATTGGGAAGAGCAGAGCCCCCCTCAACCCAGTTCGTCATTCAACATTCAACATTCAGCATTCAATACTCAGCATTCGACTTCCCCTCCGCAACATGTGCGCAGAACGCGCACGAGTCACGACGGAAGGTTCTATCGCTCCTCGTGGCTCTGATAGATAATTGCAGAGTCATATGACTCTGCAATTATCTATTCCCGCCTTGCCAGTCGCAAGCGGAGCGCCCCACTTGCTCGGGAAAAGGGACAGAAGCCAGCGAACGGGCATTCCGAGTTCCCTGGCCGTGCCCCCCACCCGTCGCGGGGGTGTCGGAACATGATTGCAGAGTCATATGACTCTGCAATCATCTGGATACGCCTCGGCAGCGGAAAGCGGGCCAGCGTGTGCGTTACGAAGAAGGAGCCGGAAGACAACGACCCCTCCGGGTTCCGTGCCAGTGGGTAGATGAGTCCTCGTGACTCTGGAAGTGGATTGCAAAGTCATATGACTCTGTAATCCTGTGTGCATGCCACGCCGGCGGCACCGCTGGCAGTGTGCTCTCGGCAACGGCGTGTCTTTGCGGGGGATTGCTGCCAACGACTTGGTGCGTGCTCGCCGGCGCTTGGGTCTGGCGCCGAGCATCCCGCCCGCCGAGCACTGCGTCGCGCCTCGTGCCAGCACAGATTCGCCGTTCCGCCCGAACGCGGCAGCCAGCTTGCGCCGGGCGGGTGGAGCGCCTATAATTGGGCCTCGGTTCAGGTGAGGAGAGGCGGATGGCGAGGCAAGAGACGCCAGGAGTAGTGGCGATGGCTCCTACACAAGAGGGCGAGGTCATCATCCAGGAGGCCGTGCTCGCGGAGATAGCGCACTCGGAGGCGATGCGGACGCCGGGCCTTGTGGCGCCGCGCGAGGGCTTCGTGGCCGGCATGCTCCGCGGCAAGCGGCCCAGGGGGGTCCAGGTTGAGCTCTCCCCGCACGAGGTCGCCTTCCACCTCACCGTGGGGGTGCGGCCGGGCGTGCGCATCCCGGAGGCGGCGAACGAGCTGCGGCGCCGCGTGGCCGCGGCAGTGGCCGCGAAGACAGGCTACGCGGTGCGCGCGGTGAACGTGCTGGTTGACCACGTGGCCTTCGGCAAAGGGCCATGAGGGGGGAGCCGGATTTCCCGCCAGTCGTCGGCGAGGAATCCAGGAAACTCGAAATCCGAAGCACGAAATCCGAAACAAACCCGAAACCCGAAAACCGAGAGCCGAATGACTGTAACAAGACCGATACAGCGTCCCAGGTTCCCGGCGTTGTTGTTTTGGGAATTGGTGCTTGTGGATTTGGTATTCCTTCGGATTTCGGATTTGGGATTTGTGATTTCCCGCCTCTCGTGAGAGATGCGGGCTAGGGGGTGCCAAATGAGCGATGGTGCCGAGCAGCCCGCCCCTGCGGTGGTGCGGCAGGAGTTGGGCACGCTCGAGGTCGCCGAGCAGGTGTTCCGCGGCCTTGCGATGCAGGCGCTCAGCGAGGTGGGCGGCGTGGCGGGCGTTGGGCGCGCGGGCGGCCTCTTCCGCCGACGCTCCGCCGAGCAGGCGCTCGCCGTCGAGAGGGGCGAGGGCGAGGTCGCCTTCTCCATCCATCTCTCCGTCCGCTACGACGTGCGGATTCCAGACCTCGTGGAGAAGCTGCGCCGGCGCGTGCGCGCCGCGGTGGAGGACGCGACCGGCTACAAGGTGCGCGCCATCAGCGTCACGGTGGAGCACATCCTGCCGCCCGAGGAGCCGCCGCCCTTGGCCCCGCCAGAACTACCCAAGGGCACCGCAAGCGAGGAGAGGACGTGATCCCAGCTCGCGCTTGCGCCAGCAGGGGATGAATGGATGAATGGATGGGTGGATGTCAGACAATCATCCATCCATCCACCCATCCAGTCATCCTCTTCGTCTAGGGCAATGGCCGTAGTGGAGTGGGGCCGAGCTGATGCTGGTTCTGGCGATAGAGACTTCGAGCAGGGAGGGAAGCGTGGCCTTGTGGCGCCAGGCTGATGGGTGGGGCGTGCTAGTCGGCGAGCGGGTGCTCGCGCAGGACCGCGACCACGGCTCGCAGCTCTTCGTGGAGCTTCAGCGGTTGCACGCCGAGGCGGGGATTGAGCCGGCGCAGGTGGACCTCATCGCGGTGAGCCAGGGGCCGGGCTCTTACACCGGGCTGCGGATCGGGCTGGCGACAGCGCGTACGGCGGCCTACGCCCTGGGCAAGCCGCTCCTCGGCGTGCCGAGCCTGGACGTGCTGGCCGAGAACGCGCCCGCCGACGTCCCCCGCGTGGCCACGCTCCTCGACGCGAAGCGGGGCGAGGTCTACGCCTGCCTCTACGCACGGCAAGGGGAGCGCCTCGTGCGGCAGACCCCATACCACGTCACGCGGCTCGTGGAGCAGCCTGGCGAGGGCGGCGGGCCGCCCTTCCCGCTGCCCTGCCTCGTGCTGGGCGATGCAATCGAGCGCCACGGCGAGCTGCTGGCGCGCGCGGGAGCGGCCCTTGCGGAGCCTGCCCAGTGGCGCCCGCGCGCGGCGGCGCTGGCGCGCCTGGCCGCCGAGCGCTACAATGCCGGCCAGCGCCACGGCCTCCACGAGGCCGAGATCATCTACCTGCGCCGCCCTGAGGCCGAAGAGGTGTGGGAGCGCAGGCAGAGGATTGCTGATTGCTGATTGCTGATTGCTGATTTTCCATTTCAGATTCTTGTCAGTAAGCCACTGCACATCGAGGGGCCGAAGCCCGTGAATGGAGAAATCAGAAATCAGAAATCAGAAATCAGAAATGTCGCGAAGCGCGGGGCGTGGCTCTGGCTCGGGGCATGCCTGGCGGTGGGGCTTGCGGCGCGGTTGGGCGCGGTCGCGCTGCCCCACGTGGCGGGCTCGCTGACGGTCTCCGGCAGGCCGATCGCCGAGTGGGCGAAGCGGCCGCTCTTTCCCGACACCGACGAGTACACGCGCATGGCGGCCAACATCCGCCAGGGCCAGGGGATGATGCTCGACCGCGCGA
>VGYW01000500.1 GCA_016872875.1 Planctomycetota bacterium
CGGCGGCTCTCCTTACCAAGGGTGTCCGGTGATCTCATACAACCACAGGATACCCGGGCCGCCGTCTCTATTTCAACGGAGTTCGGGACATCGCCGGGCCAATTGAATTGTTGTCCCGCCCCACGAAGTCGTCCGCCTGGTCTCAGCCAAACCGCGCGGTCAACACACTGAGATGGCTTTTGAGTGCGCAACCCTGTCGGTTAGCGCCATTCCAAGAAGCCTGCGGTGTAGCGATGCTGGTTTGGCGGAAGCAGTAGCCGAGAGCATCCGGTCCGGTCGAGACTTTGCAGACGTTAAGGAGATTATGAATAAGCTGAGCAGTGACTTGTTCTGCCTGAACCTGAGCGCCCGCGCGCAAGTCGAGAACGCTCTACGCCGCCATCGCCATGAAGTCTGAGCAACTCGACATCGCCGGCTTCGGCGCGGCGGCGGATCAGGGCTTAGTCGAGTTGACAAGGGCCTCGGAGCGGTCGCGCACCATGCGGTCGGGATACTTCTTCTCCAACTCTCGGTAATGGTCGCAGAGGGCCTTTGTGTCGTGGCCGAAGCGTGCCGAGATGCGGTGGCGGACGGCGCGAATCTGGCCAATCGGAGGACCAGGTTTCATCGCTTCATCCCATCGGTATCGAGTGGTTCCACAGGCGTGGTGGGCATGCTGCTCCGCGCGCAAGCCAAAACTCTCTCGGCGATGCCGAGGCACTGCTGGGCGATTCGTTCGTCAGGGTAGAAACGGGGCAGAACTGAAGCGACAGGGTACTTCGAGGGAAGGTAGACGGAGTCGAGCAGGTCGCACTCGTCATCGCTCAGTTCGATGGCGGTGCCGGCCTTGGCCAGGTCGTCGCGCAGTTCGCGGATGCTGTGGGTCTTCTTGAGGGGCAGTCCTCTGGTGAAGCAGAGAGTCTTGAGGGCCTTCTCGGTCGCCTGTTGGGCGTTGTGGATGCAGGAATTGAGGAGGCGGCTCTCAAGGGTGAGTGTGGCGACGCGGAGGTTCTCCTCCGCGTAAGCAAGCCACTCCCCAGCCTCATCGTTCATAGACCACCTCGCCTTTGGCGACCTCGTCCAGGAATGGGCCGGCGGCGCCGGTGGCGCGGATAGGGACGATGTCGAGCGGGATACGCCTGGCGATCGCGCGGGTAGCGCGACGGTACTTGAGCGCAAGGGGAAGGTAATCCTCATCGCTGTCCTGGAACACTGCCACGTCCAGGTCATGCGGGGCCGGGTCGGTGAGGAAGGAGCCGAATATGACGACGCGGCGCACTTCCTCCTCCTTGCTGAGGCACGCAGCCAGTTGCCGCTTGATCTCGTCCTTGGCTATTGGCATCGCGCGCTCCTTGGCCCCCCTGCGACTATCCTAGCCAAGCGCTGGCCTTTCGTCAACTGGGGCCTTGCTGACTCACCCCACGCACCACGAGGCGGTGTCCACGGTCTCCAGCTTGCCGCTGTCGGCGGAGCGGAGGCCGGCGTCGAGAATGGCCTGGGCGTTGAGGTTGAAGATGGCATCCAGCGTGGGGTGGACCGGCTCGCCGGTTTCGAGGTGGTGGATGTACTCGTAGGCGATGTTGTGGCGGCCCTGGGGGAGGGGGTCGGGCTGGTGGAGGGTGGTCTTGCCGCCGCCGCGCTCCTCGCGGACGTGTTGGCCGCCGTCGGGGGCCTTCTCGATGACGAGGACGCCCGTGGTGCCGTAGATGATCGGGCCGTAGGGCACGCCGTGGTCCCAGGTGGTCCAGGAGCCCTCGAAGAGTCCCATCGCGCCGGGGAAGCGGACGAGCATGGCCCCGTTGTCGTCGGCGTCGCCGAACGGGCTGTTGAGGTTGCCGCGGAGGCCCACGGCGGAGATGGCCATCTCGCCGATGACCCAGTAGCTGAACATGGCGCCGTAGCAGCAGTAGTCGAGCATGGCGCCGCCGCCGGTGTGGATGTAGTGCCACCAGGTTGCGCCGAGCTCGGTGGCGGTGAGGGGGGCGGCCTCCTGGGTGACGCCCTCGTGCTTGGCCCCTGAGCCGAGGGGGCCGGTGTGGCCGCCGCGCCACTTGATTTCGAGGACGCGGCCGATGGCGCCAGCATCGGCGAGTGCCTTGGCCTTCCTTGAGGCGGGGCTCCAGGTCATGGGCCAGTTGACGAGCATCGTGGTGCCGGCGGCCTTGACGGCGCGGACCATGCTGAGCGCGTCGCTCATCGTCATCGCCATCGGCTTCTCGACGCACACGCTCGTGCCCGCCGCGGCGCAGGCCTCGACAACGTCGGGGTGCTTCGCGTTCTCGGAGCAGCAGACCACGATGTCGAGCTTCTCCTTCGCCAGCATCTCGCGGTAGTCGTCGTAGGCCTTGGGCACGCCGAAGTCTTTGAGGGCGTGCTTGAGGTTCCATCTGCGCGTGTAGGGGCCTTCGCGCAGCTCGGGCCTATCAGGCACGGTGTCGGCGCAGGCGCCGAGTTTGACCTGGGGGTGCTGCGCGAAGAGGCCCAGGACGTTGTTGATGTGCATGTGCGCGAAGCCGATCGCGCCGACACGATACTGCTTGCCCTTCTTCGCCATTTCTGACCTCCTGTGTAGTGCGAACCAGATCACACGGACGAACACGGACATACACGGACGGGCAGCGCTACGCCCTGCGACACGAGTCCGTGTCTGTCCGTGTCTGTCCGTGTCAGAAGCAACCAACGCCCTTTCCTACGCAAGAGCGATCTCCCGGCCCTTCGCCGCCGATTCGTAGAGGGCGTCGAGGGTCTTGATGACGTTGAGGACCTCTTCGCGGGTGACGAGGAGCTTCTCATCGCCACGGATGACCTTGACGAAGTGCTCGGCCTCCTCCCAGTGGCCGCTGAAGGCGACGTTGCGGCCGCCGGGCACCTGGGGCGCCACGTTCACCTGGTAGCTGCCCATGTTAGTCACAAGCGTCAGCGGGTCAAGGACGAGTCCGCCCGCGGTGCCGAGGACTATCGTGTGGCCGGTGTTCTGGGGGACGTTTGCGGCCCAAGAGGTCTTGAAGGCGACGGTAGCGCCGCCGTCGAGGCGGATGAAGCCTGCGGCCATGTCCTCCACGTCGAAGTCGCGGTAGTCGTATGGCCGCGGGGTGAGGACTCCGAGTGGCGCCCCGCTGTCGGCGAGCGAGGTGGCCAGCCCTTCGTCGCGGTTGCCGAACTTCGTGTAGGTGGCTCCGCTGACGGCGACGACCTTCGGGTTGCCCATGAGCCAGAAGAGGAGGTCAATGGCGTGGACGCCGAGGTCGTAGACGGGACCGCCGGCCGAGTGCTCTTTCTGGTGGAACTGCCCCCAGGTTGGGATGCCGCGTCGGCGGAGGAAGTAGGTTTCGGCGAAGTACATCTCGCCGAGTCGGCCCGAGGCGCAGATTTCCTTGGCGGCGCGCGACCGCTCGGAGAAGCGCGAGCTCTGGCCCACGAAGAGGATGCGCTTCGCCGCGTCCGCCGCCTCGAACATCTCGACGGCGTTGGCGTGCGAGGTGGAGACCGGCTTCTCGCACAGCACGTGCGCGCCCGCCTTGAGCGCCGCGATGGCCTGCTCCTTGTGGTAGGAGTTCGGCGTGCACACGCTCACGATGTCGAGCTTCTGCTCCTTGAGCATGCGCCGCCAGTCGCCGTAGGCGTGCCTGGCGCCGTAGCTCTTGGCGACGAGCGCCGCGCGGTCGGCCAACACGTCGGCCACCGCGGCCAGCTCCACGTCGTCGGCCAGGTTCTTCCAGGCCGGGATGTGGCCTGAGACGGCGATCATCCCGGTGCCGATGATTCCCACGCTGAGCTTCTTGCGGGCCACGGGGAGCCTCCTTGGGGGTTAGAGGTCGAGCCAGAACACCAGGGTCTTATACACCAGACCCGCCGCCCGTGTCAACTGCGGGAGGCATTGTCGGCATGTCCTTGACTGATGGCGCAAGGGGGGGTATAATGGTCGTGCAACTGGCGGGGCGACCGTCGCGTTTACCCTGGGGACCGTTTCGGAAGTAGCTATGGATGCGAGGCAGATCAGCATCCTGCTCGTCGAGAGCAACCCGAGCGACGAGCGCTCGATCCGCAGCTTGCTCGTCAGCACGAAGGACGTGACAGTGCGCTTTCAGACGGTCGGGCGGCTCGACGAGGGGCTGGAGCGCTTGAGCTCGGACCGCTTCGACGTGGTGCTCCTGGACACTGAGCTCCCCGACAGCTCGGGCGTGAAGACCGTGGCGAAGGCCCACGCCCACGTCCCCAGCGTGCCCATCGTGGCCCTTACCGACCGGGACGACGAGGCGGCCGGCGCCAGCGCGGTGTGGGCCGGGGCCCAGGACTACCTGGTGAAGGGGCAGGTGGACGCCGCGCTGCTCCTGCGCGCCATCCGCTACGCCATCAGCACGCAGGGCGCCAGGGACACCCTCCGGCAGCAGTCGCTCCTCGACGGCGCCACCGGCCTCTACAACCGCGAGGCGTTCCTCTCCGTGGCCCAGCGCGACCTGAAGCTGGCGCGCCGCAGGGAGGAGCGGGTGGTCCTGTTGCTGGTCCACGCCGCGGGACTCGCCCGCCTCGCCGCCACCCTGGGGGCCGACCACGAGCAGAGAGCCTATGCCGAGCTGGCCCAGGTGCTGAAGGGCACCTTCCGCGAGACCGACCTCCTCGGCCGTGTGAGCCCCGACGAGTTCGCGGTCCTCGCGCTCGACGTGGCCCCCGGCGCCAGCGAGGTGCTGGCCGCCCGGGTCCGCAAGAGGCTTCTCATGCTCCCGAGCCATCCCGGCTGGCTCTCCTTCACGGTCGCCGCCATCAGCGTCGAGCCCAGCTCGGGGCTTTCGGCCCAGGAGCTCCTCGCAAGGGCGGCGGCCGAATGCCGAAACCCACCATCCCGCGATGCCCAGGGGACGCCCTGACCCGTATCTCCCACAGGATTATGGCTTGCTCGCCACGCCGTCCCACACCCCCGCGATTGGGGTATCGCAGTGGGGGCACTTGCCATTCTTGATCTGGACGGGGCCGACGCTGTAGCGGACGCGTCGGATGAGGACGCGGCTGCACTTCGGGCAGGCGGTGCTCTCGCCGGGGTGGCCGCCGGGGCGCGAGACGTTTCCGACGTAGACGTAGCGCAGCCCCTCCTCGCGGCTGACCTGCCAGAGGCGCTCGATGGTCTCCGGCGGCGTCCGCTCCAGGTTCAGCAGCTTGTAGGTGGGGAAGAAGGCGGAGTAGTGGACCGGCACGTCTGGCCCCAGCTCGCCGTGTATCCACTTGGCCATCTCGCGGACCTCTTTCGGGTCGTCGTTGTGGGTGGGGATGACGAGGTAGACGATCTCGAACCACATCTTCTTCTTGGCGAGGAGCTTGAGGGTATCGAGGACGGGCTTGAGCTTGCCGTGGACGAGCTTCTCGTAGAAACGCTCGGTATATGCCTTGAGGTCGATCTTCACGGCGCTCAGCACCTCGCAGAGCTTCTCCATCGGCTCGGGCGTGATGTAGCCGTTCGAGATCATCACGCTCTCCACGCCCTTCTCGCGGGCCGCCTTCGCCGTGTCGAACATGTACTCGTAGTAGACGACCGGCTCGGTGTAGGTGAAGGCGATGGAGCGTGCGCGGATGGGGCGGTCGGTGAAGGGGCTGGAGCGGGCCACAAGGCAATCGGCCACGAGCTTGTCTGGCGGGAGGTTCAGGTTGCGCGTCTGCTCGGGCCGCACCTGGGAAATCTCCCAGTTCTGGCAGAAGGTACACTCCACGTTGCAGCCGGCCGTGGCGAGCGAGTAGGCCCACGTGCCGGGCAGGAAATGGAACAGCGGCTTCTTCTCGATCGGGTCTATGTTCCGGGCGCAGGGGTTGCCGTAGACGAGCGTGACGTAGGCGCCGCCGCGGTTCTCGCGGACTCCG
>VGYW01000501.1 GCA_016872875.1 Planctomycetota bacterium
CCGTTCGCCGACGGCCGGCCGAACGCCCAGGCGCCGGTTGACCGCGGCCTGGCGGCGCTGGACGACCAGACGCTGGTCAGCGCGAACGGCACGAACAAGCTCTTCCTGATCGACATGGCCACCGGCAAGCAGAAGGGTGAGGTAGCGCTACAGGTCCCGCTCACCGGCGGCCTTGCGGTGAACGGCAAGGGCACGGTCTACGCCGTGAGCGAGAACGCCGTGGGCCGGGTGGACCCAAAGGCCGGGACTTTCACACCGCTGGCCAAGGACTTTGATGAGCCGAAGATGCTGGCCTGCGACGCGGCGGGCGGCCTGTACGTCTCGCTGCAGGGCAAGACCATGCAGGTGTGGAAACTCGACCCTTCCGGGAGAGTCTTGCAGAAGTTCGGCAAGGCCGGCGGCCGGCCCTCGCTGGGGAAGTTCGATCCCGCCGGGATGCTCAAGCCCTATGCGGTCGCGGTGGACAGGAATGGCCGCCTCTGGGTCTGCGAGGACGACCCCAAGCCCAAGCGCTACTCGGTATGGAGCCCCGACGGCAAGCTCTACAAGGAGTTCTTCGGCTCGATGCCTTATTCGACCGCGGGCTACTTCGATCCCAAGGAGCCGGAGAAGTTCTACGCTTACAACGTCCGCTACATCGTTGACTACGACAAGGGCACCTGGTACCCCGACGCCACCATCCTGCGCACGCGCAAGGAGGAAGGGGTCGAGTTCTGGGAGTCCGACTACCACAGTGGCGGCACAGTGGTGATGCGCGACGGCCACAAGTTCCTGCTGGTCACTAACGGCTGGCAGGGAAGGTCGCTCTACGAAGAGGTCGGCGGGTCCTGGGTGCCGCGCATGTCCTGCCCCAACGAAGCGAAGACGTCGGAGTGGCTCGACGCCAACAGCGACGGCAAGGTCCAGGCCGAAGAGAATACGCCGTGCCTCTCCCTGGTCAGCAAGGGGCGTCAGGTCGCGATCGACGGCCGCCTGAACCTCTATTCCTACGTGGGCGACACGTGGCTCGAACCCTGCGGGCCGGAGAGGAGGACCAAGCCGTTCGACATCATCCGGCTGGACTTCCTCGGGTTTGGGCCCAAGGGCGAGTTGCGCTACGCCGACAAGGCCAGGGTCGTGGCGCACGAAGCGGAAGGAGGGGCGTTCAACGGGGTCTGCGCCGACGACGACGGCTCCACCTACGCCCTGCTCTCCGGCGGGCTGCTGGCGCGCGGCGAGCGGGCGCAGAGCAGCGGCGCCCGCATCGCGAAGTACGGGCCTGACGGCAAGGAGGTCTGGCGCTACGCCAACGTCCACTGCGGCTTCGCCTGGACGTCCTCCACCTACACGCCGGGCTTCGTGGCCGCAGCCTTCCGGATGAGCTCGGCGCAGCATCCCGACCTGCTGCCGGTCACGGGCTACTACGGCCAGTACTTCCTGCTCGATAAACAGACCGGCCTGTTCGTGGATGCCCTCTGCCAGGACCAGCGCTCGGCTTATACCATGGGCCACACCATGGTGCTGACCGAGAACTTCAACGGCAACATCTACAAGCACCCGAAGACCGGCAAGACCTACTTCACCGGCGGCGACTGCGACTGCCGCATCTGGGAACTGACCGGGCTGGACAGCATCAAACGCGCGACGGTCAAGATCGCCGTGGACGGCGGGATGGTCGCGCATGCCGCTAAGAACAGCGAGCAGAACAAGCGGGCCGCGCTGGCAATGCAGGCCAAGTATGCCGGCGGCCGCAACGCGGCCGTGCTCAAGCGGCTCACGAACCCCGCGGTGGACGGCAAGGACGCTGAATGGCAGGGTGTGGCCCCGCTGCCGATCGGCGACGACAAGTCCAAGCCCGCCCAGGTCCAGCTCGGGTATGACGACCAGAGCCTCTATGCCCGGTTCGAGGTCCAGTCGGCCGTGCCGTTCCTCAACACGCCGACCGACTTCAAGCTGCTCTTCAAGAGCGGCAGCGCCCTGGAACTGTGCCTGACGCCGAAGCTCGACGAGCGCAAGGTGGGCCCCAACAACCGGCACCCGATGGAGGTGGGCGACCTGCGCGTGCTGATCGCGCGCACCAGGGACGGCAAGCTGATCGCCACCCGCTACCGCCCGAAGGTCGAGGCCAAGGAGAAGCCGCTGGCGGCGTTCTTCGAGACGCCGGCCGCCGGCCGCGAGGATTTTGACGAGATCGCCGAGTGGAGCGGCCTGCCGATGCACTACCGCGAGATCAAGGGCGGCTACGTCGTGGAAGTGGCGGTGCCCTGGGCCGGCACGGCCATCAAGCCGGCGAAGGACACGAAGTTCCTGCTTGATGCCGGCGTGATCTACGGCAACGAAGGGGGCAACCGCAACGCCACCCGCGCCATGTGGTCCGACCGCACCCCTGAGCTCGGCGTCAACAACGACATCCCGACCGAGTGTCGCCTCCATCCCAACGGATGGGGACTGGTCGCGATGGAATGAGAGAACGCGGAGGAAACGGACAGAGCAGTCGTGGTCAATCTCTTTGCACGCTGGTTCCAGGAGACACAGCCGGCAACGGGTCATCAGGAGGAGTAACCGTGCATCGTCAAACGTGGTCTCAGTTGGTGGCGACATCGCTGGCGTTGTCGGTTGGGGCAGCGATATCGGTTATCCTAAGGCCACGCTCCCCGATGGGATGAGAAAGAAGTGGAGGTCAACATGCCGGACTACGGCAAGGTGGCGTTCCCCGTCGCGCAGGCGGGTTCGTACTATGAGGTGCGAGAAGGGAACAAGACTGCGCGACCGGTGAAGTGATGCATGTCTTGCCCTCCGTCTGGGCGCATGCTGAGAACTGCCCGGAGTTCGAATTCCCAGGCGAGTGACGTCGCCGTACGAGGGAGACCTGCCATGAGCCGACACACCCGCTGCCTCGCGGTGCTTGCCGCGCTCTCGCTCATCGCCCAAGGCGGCGCACAAGCCCGAGGAGCGACTCCCACAAGTGCCCCGCCAGTCCCCGGCCGCTCGCGCTACCTGTTGCTCGACAGCCGACTCATTGATCGGCTCGGCAACGCTCGCCTCGCCCTCGGCACCATCAAGAAGCATCCGGCCAATCCACTGTTCCGCGAGGACAAGCCGTGGGAGCCGAGGTTCGACAACCTGTACGCCAACGTGCTCTACGAGGAAGAGGACAGGCTGTACAAGTGCTGGTACAGCCCGTTCATCCGCGATTCGCTGGTGAGCAAGACTCCACGCGAACGGCGCCCAGAGGTCCGTTACCACGACGAGCAGCGCGAGATGGGGGTCTGTTACGCCATCTCCCGGGACGGGCTGAAGTGGGAGAAGCCTGAACTGGGAGTGGTGGAGTTCGAGGGAAGCAAGGCGAACAATCTGGTGGTTCGCAAGACGCACGGGGCAGGAGTCTTCAAGGACCCCCACGAGACGAACCCCGATCGCCGATACAAGATGTTCTACCGCATGGCCGTTCGATTCTCCCCCGATGGCCTGCGTTGGACGGATACGGTGCCCTGCCGGGAAATTGATGCTCCCGGCGATACCTACAACAACGCCTTCTGGGCACCGGAGCTGAACAAGTACGTCGGCATGACCCGCCTCAGAGACGGCCAGCGGACAGTCGGCCGCACCGAGAGCACGGATTTTGTGAAATGGACCCAGGCGGTCGAAGTGCTGCGCGGCGACCCGCGGCGCCAGACCTACGCGATGCCCGTGTTCCGCTATGCGGATGTCTATCTTGGCCTGGTGATGATCCTCCGTGGTGGCGGGGAGGATCGCGTGCATTGCGAGCTTGCCTGGAGTGCCGACACGCAGCGCTGGGAGCGGATCGAGCCAGGCAAGGCTCTGATCCCAAACGCTGATACCGAGGGCGGGTATGATTGGGGATGCGTCTACGCCGCTGCCGTCCCCGTCGTGCGTGACGGGGAAATCCGCCTCTACTACGGCGGCTCCAACGGCAAACACTCCGGTTGGCGCGACGGGTTCTTCTGCCTGGCGACACTGCGTCCCGATGGCTTTGCCGGCTACGAGCCTGTCGATCCGGCCAGCCCCGCCACGATCGTGACCCGGCCGGTGGCGTACCCGGGCAAGCCCCTGCATATCACTGCTGATGCAACTGGGGGCTCGGTGCGTATCGCCCTATTGGATGCCGAAGGCAAACTGCTGGCGGCCAGCGAGCCGATCTCGGGCGACGTAACCGACCGGCCGGTCAGCTTGCCTCAGGATGTGATGGCCGCGCACACCGGCAAGGGCGTGCGTCTCAGGATCGAGATGATGCGGGCGAAGGTGTACGCTTTCTCCTTCGCAGACTGAGCCCCGGCCGTCAATAGTAGTCGTCGAGGTCGGCGACGCGCAGCGCCTCTGCTTCTGTGGCATCGCGGAGGACAGGGTCTTGCGCGCGTTTGCAGAACGAATAGACTTCTGGTGTCTCTTCCGCGCTAGGAGACCAGGATGAACGCCAGCTTGCCGGCTTTCACGGTCGTCGGGGCATTTCTGGCCGGCGCCGCCCAGGGCGGTGGCCTGACCCTCGCCGCGCGGGGCCAGCCCGCGGTCTACACCATCGTGGCGCCCGCGGCCGGCTCGCCCTCCCAACGTCACGCGGCCGAGGAACTCCAGGCATTCATCGAGCGCCTGACCGGCGTGCGGTTGCCAATCGCCGCGGATGATGCGCCGCTGCCCGAGCGCGCCATCCTGCTCGGCGCCACCCGCCACACCGCGGCAGTGCTCGGAAAGGCCCCCGACCTCGCCGCCCTGGGCGACGACGGCTTCCGACTCGTCACCCGCCCGCCACACCTCCTCATCCTCGGCGGCCCAGTGCGCGGCACGCTCTACGGCGTCTACGAGGTCCTCGAACGCTTCGGCGGATGCCGATGGTACGCCTCCTGGCACAGCGTGGTCCCACGGCTCGAGGCCCTCGCCGTGCCCGCGCTCGACGAGACGCAGAGGCCCGCCTTCGCCATGCGCGAGCCGTTCTGGTTCGACTTCTTCGACGGCGGCCTGGCGGCGCGCAACAAGGCGAACGGCAACGCGATGCGGCTCGAGGAGAAGCACGGCGGCAAAATCCGCTTCGGGGCCGGCCTCTTCGTCCACACCTTCGAAGCCCTCTGTCCGCCTGGGGAGTTCTTCGCCGCCCATCCCGAGTACTTCAGCGAGATCAACGGCCGAAGGGTCAAAGACCACTCCCAGCTCTGCCTCACCAATCCCAACGTGGTGCGCATCGTCACGGAGCGCCTGCTGGCCCGCATCCGCAAGGACCCGACCGCCAGGCTCTACAGCGTGAGCCAGAACGACTGGCACAACTTCTGCACGTGCCCGAACTGCAAGGCGGTGGACGAACGCGAGGGCTCGCACGCCGGCACGATGATCGCCTTCGTAAACCAGGTGGCCGAGGCCGTCGAGAAGGAGTTCCCCGACGCCTGGATCGAAACCCTCGCCTATCAGTACACCCGCAAGCCGCCGAAGACCGTGCGCCCGCGCCGCAATGTCGTGCCGCGGCTGTGTACCATCGAGTGCGACTTCGCCCTGCCCCTCGACCGCAGCACGTTCGAGGAGAACCGCAAGTTCGTCGAGGAAATCCGCGGCTGGAGCGCCATGACCGACAAGCTCTACATCTGGGACTACACGACGAACTTCCGCAACTACACGGCCCCCTTCCCGAACGTCCTGGCGCTTCAGGACAACGTGCGCTTCTTCCGGGACAACCGCGTGGTCGGGCTCTTCGAGCAGGGCGCCTACCAGGGCCGCCACGCCGACTTCGCGGAGCTGAAGGCCTGGCTGCTCGCCAAGTGGCTGTGGAACCCCGACCTTCCCGCGGACCCGCTGCTGAAGGACTTCTTCGAGGGCTACTACGGCGCGGCCGCCCCATTC
>VGYW01000502.1 GCA_016872875.1 Planctomycetota bacterium
CTTCGGGGGCTCTACGCTGGCGGGGCCTTTTCCCAGGGCTCCCTTCGGTCGCCCTGGGCTACGGCTCAAACGCCCCCATTCGGGGGCTAAACCCCAGCCCCCAGAAGATGTGGGCAAAGATCAGGGCGAAGCCCTGGGAAAGGGGGAGATAGGTGGGGCCAGCCCTGAAAGGGCGTACTACGCGTTCCGCGGCGCGGCGGCTAGTACGCCCCTACAGGGCTGAATGCGGTCGCTCCCTCGTCCCAGGGCTACGCCCTGGGCTGATATAGTACGCTCCGTTCGGAGCTTCGGAGTTGAGGAGAACTGACAAGAAGACGGGATACTCGGTCAGCACGGGGGTGCTCGTCAAGGTATCTGGAGCTCTTCGGCCTTCGGGAGTTCGTCGAGTGAGGCGAGGCCGAAGAGCTCGAGGAAGCGCCTGGTGGTGCCGTAGAGGAAGGGCCTGCCGAGGATGTCGGCGCGGCCTACGACGCGGACCAGCCCCTGCTCCTGGAGGTTGTGGAGGACGGCGTCCACCTGGACGCCGCGTATGGCCTCGATGTCGGCCCTGTGGATGGGCTGCTTGTAGGCGACGATGGCGAGGGTTTCGAGAGCGGCCTGTGAGAGTCGCGCGCGGCGCTCGGCGCGGTGGAGCTGTTCCACCTGGGCGGCGTAGGCGCGGTTGGAGAGCATGCGGTAGCCGCCGGCGATCTCCTCGACCTGGACGCCGCGGCGTGCGGCGGCGAACTCGTCGCGGAGCTCCTCGACGAGTCGGCGTGCGACTCGTGCGTCGTCGAGTCCGAGGATTTCGCGGAGGCGGCGCGCGGAGAGCGGCTCGTCGGCGGCGAAGAGGAGCGCCTCGATGGCGTGTTTGAGCTCCGGCTCGTCCATCATTGCTTCGGGGCTGGCTCTTTGCCCTTCGGCCCCGGCCCGGCGCGTTCGCGGATGAGGTCGAGCGCATCGCGGACGGCGTTGATTACGGCGGTGGAGGTGATGGTGGCGCCGGTGATGGCGGCCACGCCGAGGGCCTCGCTGCCAGGCTCCTGGGGGTCGCGGTACGCCTGGTTCTTCATCAGCTCGAGCTTGTCCACGAGGAGGTTCGCGAACTGCTTCTGGAAGTCGTCGGCCTTGCACTTGTCGCCCAGGCCGGGGGTCTCCTGCTGTCCGACGACGGTGACGCCCTTGATCCTGGCGGCCTCGGGCCTCTCGGCGATGCGCTGGTCCACGGCCACGATGACCTCGACTGGGCCGCTGTAGCCGCGGCTGCCCGCCTGGGCAGCGTAGAGGGGCTCCGCCCCGGCGGCCTTGTAGACCGGCCGGGCGGGGTCGCCGAGGACGTCCCAGGGGCGGCGGGGGTCGTCGTCCTTGAGCGTGATGCCGAAGACCTTTGCGATGCCGCGGTCGCGTTCGAGCTCGGCCTGGCGGCGAATCTCGTCGCGGGGGAGGGCGGAGGTGAACGCGAGCGCTGCGGCCGAACAGACCGATATGAGGCCGAGCACGAGGGGGTAGCGAGCGGTGTCCGTCATTTCTTCTCCCTTTGCCCGAAGACCTTCATTCTGGTGTAGCGGTTGATGATCGGCGTGGCGGTGTTCATCAGCAGGATCGCGTAGCAGACGCCCTCCGGGTAGCCGCCGTATCTGCGGATGAGGACGGTGAAGAGTGCGCAGCCGATGGCGAAGACGGCCTGGCCCTTCGTGGTCACGGGCGATGTGACCATGTCCGTGGCCATGTAGAAGGCGCCGAGGAAGAGTCCGCCGGCGAAGACCTCGGCGAGCGGCTCGCCCGCGAACCAGAGGGCGTAAGACGTGGCGTCGCCCGCGGCGTTGACTCCTGGGACGTTGACGGGCAGCATCCAGCTCAGGAGCGCCACGGTGCCGATGAAGAGGACGGGCACCTGCCACTTGATGTAATTGAGGAAGACAAGGACGATGCCGCCGAGGAAGAGGAAGCAGGCGTTCACCTCGCCGATGCAGCCGCCTGTGCGCCCGAAGTAGAGGTCGTCGAGCGGCGTGCCGTGGGCCTCGCGGAACTCGCGCAGGGCCTCGCGGGCCTCGCGGGCGTTGTGGGGCGCGAGCACGGTCTTGCGGCGGCCGTCCTTGAACTCGCGGGCCTGCTTCGCCACCTCCCCCTTGAAGTCGCGCAAGCCGTCCTTGAGCTTGCTCAGGGGCGTGGCGCCCGTCGTGGCGTCAACCTCCTGGGCAGTGGCGGCGGCCGCCTTGTCCCTGGCCGGCTTGAGGTAGCCGAAAGCGGTTGGCCAGAAGGCGTTGGCTGCCATGCCCCAGGTCCCGCAGGCGAGCACGAAGGCGCGGCCCATCAGGGCCGGGTTCCAGACGTTGCAGCCCAGGCCCCCGAAGAGCTGCTTCACGATGGCCATGGCGAAGATGGAGGCGGTCAGCGGCACGTACCAGGGGGCATGGGAGGGGAACACGAAGGCCACGAGGAGGCCGCTGAGGAACGCGCTGCCGTCGCTCACCGTCACGGGTCTGCCCCTCAGCTTCTGCCAGATGGCCTCGGTGGCGACGGCGCTGGCGACGGCGATGCCCGTGGTCAGGAGCGCGCGCGGGCCGAAGGCGTACACCGCCCACGCGAACGCGGGCATGAGCGTCGCGCTCACGGTCCACATGATGCGCGGGATGTTCTCGGCGGAGAGGACGTGCGGCGAGGTTGTGACGAGGAGCGGCGGCGCGGCCGGCGCCGCCTCCTCCGTGGGCTCGGCCGCAGCAGGCTTGGCTTCTTCGTCTGGCATGGTTTCAGCTTGCTTTCTGCTTCTGCTGGAGCGCCTTGCGCCTGGCGAGCGCGGCCTTGCCCCACTTTATCCAGTGCACGATGGGGCGCTTGGCCGGGCAGGCGTAGGCGCAACAGCCGCATTCGCAACAATCCGCGATGCTCAGCGTGCCCATCACGTCGAGGTTCTGGGCCTCGCACGCGATGCTGACTTCGTTGGGCATGAGGCCCATCGGGCACGATGCGACGCATCGGCCGCAACTGATGCACGCGCGCCACTCGGCCGCCGCGGCCTCGCGCAGCACGAGGATGCCGGACGTGCCCTTCACCACCGGCACGTCCACGCTCCCCTGCGCTATGCCCATCATTGGCCCGCCCGCGATGATCTTCCGCGCCCCGTCGAGCACCCCGGAGGCGTCGAGGAGCGCGCGGAACGGCGTGCCCAGCCGCACCAGGAAGTTCGCGGGGCGCGCCACGCCGTCGCCCGTCACCGTGGCCACGCGCTCGATCAGCGGCTTGCCGGCGCGCACCGCCTCGCGGACGGCGAAGGCGGTGGCGACGTTCTGGACGACGATGCCGACGTCGAGGGGCAGGCCGCCGGCGGGCACCTTGCGCCGCGTGAGGGCGTAGATGAGCTGCTTCTCCGCCCCCTGGGGGTACTTGACCCTGCACACCTCCACGCGGATGCCCTTCCCCTCGGACGCCGTGCGGAGGAGTTCGTAGGCGTCGAGCTTGTTGGCCTCGATGCCGATCAGGGTCTCCTTCACGCCGAGGGCCTTGGCCAGGAGCAGCAGCCCCTCCACCAGCTCGGCGGGGTGTTCGAGCATCAGGCGGTAGTCGCAGGTGAGGTACGGCTCGCACTCGGCGGCGTTGAGGATGAGGGTGTCAATCGGCTTCTCGGGCGGCGGGCTGATCTTGACGTGTGTCGGGAAGCCGGCGCCGCCCATGCCCACGATGCCCGCCGCCTGTATCCGCGTCTTGATCCCCACGGCGTCGAGCGTCGCGGGCTCAGTCTCGGCGGGCACGCCGTCGGCCCAGGCCTCCTGCCCGTCGTTCTCGATCACCACGGAGAGCGCGGAGGGCGCGAGCGGGGAGCGGCGCGGCTCGACGGCGACCACCTTGCCCGAGACGGAGGCGTGGACGGGCGCCGAGACGAAGCGCCGCGGGTTCGCGGGGTCCGGCTCCCCCACCACCTGCCCCTTGCGCACGGCGTCGCCCTTCTTCACCGTGGGCGCGCACGGCACGCCCAGGTGCTGGCTCATCGGCAGCACCACCTCGGGCGGCGGGGGGAGCGCCTGGATCGCCCTGTCCTTCGACAGCTCCTTGAACTCGTGCGGGTGAATCCCGCGGGGGAACGTCTTCATTGCTCATCCTGTCCTAACGCGGCCCTCCGCCGCAACCAGAGGGGATGATTGGATGGCTGGATGATTGGATGAATGCGAGAATCATCAGCGCTCTTCTCTTTCATTCATCCAACCATCCACCCATCCATTCATCCAGTTCGTTCATCGGTTCAGCGGAGCGCGCGGCGGATTTGGCGGACCGCCTGGCGGATGCGGTTTTCGTTTTCGACGAGTGCGATGCGCAGGAAGCCCTCGCCCGCCTCGCCGAAGCCGCGGCCGGGGGCCACCGCCACCTCCGCGTCGCGCATCAGCTTGAGCGCGAACTCCACCGAGCCCATCTCCCGATACGCCTCGGGGATGGGCGCCCAGACGAACATCGTGGCCCTCGGCGGCCTGATCGCCCAGCCGCTCCGGTTCAGCCCGTCGCACAGGCAGTCGCGCCGCCGCTGGTAGACAAGGGCCTGCTCGCGGGCGAAGGCGTCGCCCTGCCTGAACGCGATGATCGCCGCGATCTGGATGGCCTGGAACATCCCGTAGTCGTAGTAGCTCTTGATCTTCGCCAGGGCGCGCACCATCTCGGGATGCCCGGCGCAGAAGCCCACCCGCCAGCCGGCCATCGAGAACTGCTTGGACATGGTGGTGAACTCGCAGGCGACGTCCTTGGCCCCTGGCACCTGGAGGAGGCTGGGCGCCTTGTAGCCGTCGAAGGTCGTCTCCGCGTAGGCCAGGTCGCTGATGAGCAGCACCCCGAACCGCCTGGCGATCCGCACCGCCTCCTCGTAGAAGCCGAGCTCCACGCACATCGTCGAGGGGTTGTTCGGGAAGTTGAGCACGAGCACCTTCGGGCGCGGGTAGAGGTGTTCCAGCGCCCAGACCATCTGGCGGAGGAACTCGGCCTGGTCCTCGTTCTGCGGGATGCTCACGACGTTTGCCCCGGCAAGCGCCACGGCGTAGATGTGGATGGGGTAGGCCGGGCTGGGCACCAACGCCGTGTCGCCCGGGCCGAGGAGCGCGAGGCACAGGTGCGAGAAGCCCTCCTTCGAGCCGATGGTGGCGATGACCTCCTTCTCGGGGTCCAGGCTCACGCCCCAGAGCTTCTCGTAGTGGAGCGCCGCCTCGCGGCGCAGGTTGTAGACGCCGGTCGAGACCGAGTAGCGGTGGTTTCGGGGGTTGCGCGCCGCCTCGCAAAGCTTCTCGATCACCGCGGGGGACGGCGGGTCGCTCGGGTTGCCCATCCCCAGGTCAATGATGTCCGCCCCCGCGCGGCGAAGCTGGTACTTCAGCGCGTTGAGCCGGCCGAACAGATAGGGCGGCAGGCGGAGAAGGCGGTCCGAGACGGGTATCGTGTACTGGTCCGTCGTGTCGATCCGCACCGACGCCGCCAGGTCCAGAACGTCGGCGGCGCGGCTGCGGACGCCACGCGAATCTTCCTTGCCCATGGGTGCTCTAGTGCGCTCTTCGGCCCTGAACCCAGGCACAAATCACGCTGATTCTAGCAAAGCCCACGAACCCTGTCAAACGAACAAGACTTCCGGCAGGGCTGCGGAATCGGGAGAGGCGGTATGTGCGGTCAGGTGCAAGGGGTAGGGTTGGGGCCACAGGAGAGTGCTGTTTAGCCCGCATTTCTCACCACTCCCCCCGGGTGCCGGCTGACGGCGGGATTTGTGGTGGACCCGGGTTCCAGGGGGCGTCAGAGATGCTTGGCGTGCCGGGGCAGTGACACCACCCCCTTTCCCCCACACG
>VGYW01000503.1 GCA_016872875.1 Planctomycetota bacterium
GGCGCTCGGGGTATGCTTCAACGGGTGGGAGGGGAATGAGCCCGGAGCGCTCATAGTGGGCCAACGAGTGAGCGGTGACGGTGCCTGACACCGTGATGCTGGCAAGCTCCGCTTGCTCCGCCGCCGCCAGGGTGTTGCCGGCGGCTGAGCCAACGCAGCCTACTTGCAGTTGACCCCATCTCAAGAGTATACTACGCAGGGAAGCGTAGGGCCGGAGGACCCACTGGTGGCCAACCGCTCACAGGACTGGTTCAAACAGGCAGAGAGCGACCTCCGCCATGCCGAGCGGTCGCAGGGCGAGGGTGCGCACGACTGGGCCTGCTTCGCCGCGCAGCAGGCGGCGGAAATGGCCGTCAAAGCGCTGCACCTTCGTCTGGGCCAGGAAGCCTGGGGACACGTGGTTGCCAAGCTGCTGAGGGAATTGCCGCCGGCTGCCGGGGCGAGCGAGGACCTGATCCAGAAGGCCCAGGTGCTGGACGGCTACTACATCCCTCCGCGCTACCCGAACGGCCACCCGTCGGGTGCTCCCTTCGAGCACTATGGTCCTCTTCACAGCGATGGGGCGATTCGTTATGCCCGTGAGATCGTTGGATTCGTCCGTCCTCAAATGGCCTGATCTGATCACCGTGCGCCACGCCCTTCGACGCTGGGTCAAGGAAGCCGTGCGCCAACACCCCGGCACCCTTCTGATCGGCTACTTCGGCTCCTATGCCCGCGGCGATTGGGGCGTGGGCAGCGACCTCGACCTCATCATCGTAGTCGAGGCATCCGATGTCCCCTTCGAGCAGCGTTCCGCCCAATGGGACACCACGGCTCTCCCTGTTCCCGCCGATGTCCTCGTCTACACCCGCGCGGAATGGGAGGCCCTTGAGCCGAGCCGTCGCTTCACCCGTGTGCTGGCCCGGCAAGCCGTTTGGCTGCACGGCGACGCGGCCTACGGGCTACGGTGCCTGACACCGTGATGCCTGACCCACTATGGGAGAAACGGCCCCGGATGCTTCCGGATCGCCAGAATCTCATAGTGGGTGAAGTTTGAGGTTGACCCACTATGGTGGGACCGCCAGGGATGCGTCCGGATCGCCAAAGCGCCCATAGTGGGCCAAACATCAGGCGTCGGCGGGCGAGAGGGCGGAGCGGATGTTGGCTTCGGTGACGGGGGAGATGACGCCGCGCTCGGTGACGATGCCGGCGATGAGGCGGGCGGGGGTGACGTCGAAGGCGGGGTTGTAGACGCCCACGCCATCGGGAGCGGTTGGGCGGCCGAAGCCGCAAGTGACCTCTTCGGGCCGCCGCTCCTCGATGGGGATGGCCTCTCCGCTGGGCAGCGAGAGGTCGAAGGTGCTGGCAGGAGCGGCGACGTAGAACGGGACGCCGTGCTCGCGGGCGAGGACTGCGACGCCGTAGGTGCCGATCTTGTTCGCGGTGTCGCCGTTGGCGGCGATGCGGTCGGCCCCCACGATTGCGAGGCCGACCTTGCCCTGGCGCATGACCACGGCGGCCATGTTGTCGCAGATGAGCGTCACGTCAATGCCGGCGTGGAGGAGTTCCCAGGCGGTCAGGCGTGCCCCCTGGAGGAGGGGGCGGGTCTCGTCGGCGAAGACGCGGAAGCGTTTGCCCTGCTCGTGGGCGGCGAAGAGGACGCCGAGTGCGGTGCCGTAGTCAGCAGTGGCGAGGCCCCCCGCGTTGCAGTGGGTGAGCACGCCGCCGCCGTCGGGGACCAGCGGCGCGCCGTGGCGCCCGATGGCGCGGCAGACCGCCCTGTCCTCCTCGAGGATGGCGCGGGCCTCCCGCAGCAGCCGCTCCTTCAGGTCCGGGATGGACAGCCCGCGGCTCCCGTCGGCGGCGCGCTTCATCCTCTCCAGCGCCCAGAAGAGGTTGACGGCGGTGGGGCGGGCGGTGGTCAGGTAGCCGGTGGCCTTCTGGAGTTCCTGGCGGAAGGCGTCGAAAGTGACGGCGGCTGATTTCTGGACGCCCAGGACGGTTCCGAGTGCGGCGGCGATGCCGATGGCGGGCGCGCCCCGCACGCGGAGCACGCGAATCGCCTCCCACATCTGCTCGATGGTCAGGCACTTGATCTGCTTGAACTCGGTGGGGAGGAGCGTCTGGTCAATCAGCCGCGCGCAGCCGTCCACGCCGCCAAGCCATTCGATTGTGGGAAGTGGCATGGGAAGGCCCTTAGACACCAAGCCTCGTGCAAAGGCGCGCAAGCTTTCTCGCCAGGCGGCTGTTCGAGAAGCAAAGCTCCCTGTCGGGTCCGTTCAGCAGCCCGGTGAACTGCTTCAGGACGGGAAGACCGATAACCGGGTACTCAATGTCATTGCATGTGCCTACGTAGAAAACGCCGGGAAGCTCCTGGCCGTCGAGCGAGATGCGTGCGCGGAGAAGGACACCGACAGAGCTGCCACCGATCCCGCGGCACTCGTATGACACCGGGGTGCTGCGCGCAGCAATGGAACCATCTATGTACACCGGTTTCCCTGCGGCGATCTCCCTGATGCCTACGATGATTCCCGGCACTAGAATGCCTTCCGCGCCGGTGTCCACATGAGCCCACATTGGAACTGCCTCGACACTGCCATCGAGGAGCCCAAACCTGAACTCCGCATGCACAGCCGGGAGATCACCGGCTTCGAGGGGGCCTTCCCGAGGCCACTTGCTCAGGGCTTCATCCGTCGTGTACTGCCCTCTCCAGTTCATCGTACGCCGCCTCCCCCAACCGGGCTCCTGTGGCCAGAGAGAACGCGCGAGACCATCTCCTCTCCCTTGGGCGGGACGAAGAGCACCGGTGGCGGGATTCCCTTCTGTCTCACCACGTCCTCCAGCGCATCGTACGAATCAGCAATGGCCACCAGAATGGTGCCCTTCACCGCCAGCCATTTCCCGGGGTAGTGCTCGTGCCACAGGTCCTTGCACTGCCGCCATGCATCCAACTCCTCAAACACGTAGACACCCTTGCCCGAATCAGCCTGTGCGGGTGCCGCTCTCTCCGCTTGCGGGCTGCCATCGAGCAGCTTCGCGATACATGCGCCCACCGCATGGAGGTAGTACTCGTTGAACGGCGATTCCACCTGCCGCTGGCCGGGGTCCACCCTCACCCGCTTGGAGACAACGATGAGGAGGCCGCCGTACCGATAGCTCGCATAGAAGTTCGCGAAGTGCTCGTCGGTCGCACCCCTTGCCACATTTCCCGGCCAGTGCTCCAGCACCGCGCCGTCGATCAGCCTGTCCAGAATCGCCGAGTAGGTCGCGCGTAACCGCTGGCTCTCGTCGTCCGCTGGTTCGATGTGGTCCCCCTCCATGGTGAAGAAGAAGACCCGGTCACACTCAAAGGGCTTCTGCCTCAAGACCTCCGCGACTTGCTGCCTCGCGCGCTCTGTGAGGATCATGGCTTTCCCTGGAGACAGAGGCTGATACTCTCAGCCACACGGATGCAGGGGAGGGGTTTGCTGAAGAGCGCCTCGATGGAGAGGGCCTTGACCCGCGCCAAGACCTCCTTCACCTCCAGCCCGAGCCCGGTGATCACGAAGACAGGAACAGAGTCCCCTGTGCCATGAGCCGCGCACACCCCACGGCGTATCCCCTCCAACAGGGCTATGCCGTTCTTTGCAAGTGGAGGGTCCTTCCTGGCGTCCCCCGCCTCACGTTCAGGGAGCAGCAGATCGAGAACCACCGCGTCGAAGACTGTCCTCATAAGAGCGTCGGCGGCCTGCGATCTTGTGCGTGTCTCCACAATCTGGAACCCCCGCTTCTTGAGCTCCAGCACCACGCCGGCTACGCTGTCCGCCTCATCATCCGCGACGAGTATTGTCTTCATTGCCATCGTGGTCCACTGCGGTCGTGACACACACAGTCGCCCCGCAGCACAGCCTACCACGGACCCATGCGACAAGTCAAACGCAACTGCTCATGCCGCGCCATGGCCAGCTCGCAGTCGGGCCACGCCACCGGCCCGCCTCCCGCCAAGGGCAGAGAGCTTGAATCAGCAACCAGAAACCCCTACTCCTACTCCTGCTCCGTGACCTTGATCCGCTGGGCGCGGCCCTTCGGCTTGCCCTCGGCGGTGAGGGACTCGACCCTGTGGTCAATGAGGCTGCGGAGTGCGAGGAGGAGCTCGACCTTGGCCTTCTTGAGGTGGCCGACGAACTCCGAGGCGCCCTTGACCTCCGGGCAGAGGCGGTCGAGGATGTCGTAGAAGGGGCACTTGAACTCCGGGCACTCACCTGGCTGCTTTGGCATCTTGGCTGCCTCCAAAGACGATCCTTACGTGTCCGCCCTCGAGCGTGGCCGCCGAGGGCTCAAGCGCCGCCACACGACGCGGCAGCGCGACGAAGCGCTTGAACGAGCCGACCCGCACGATCAACTCGTCGTTGTTCTTCACGAGGCCAATCTCCCCGCTCTTGAGGAACGGGGCGTGGATGGAGAGGACGTAGGCGCCGTCCTTCTTGGCGAACTCGAATGCCTTGTCGGAGAAGAAGACGGCGGCGGGGTCTTTGTCCTTGAACAGCTTGTCGGCCAGGCGTTCGAGCTCGGCGCGGCCCAGCATCTCGCGGCGCCCGAGCTCCACGTGCCAGATGGGCACTGGGGCGAAGCACTCGGCCGCCTCCTCGATGTAGCCCTGCTGGGACGCCCGCCAGCCCGCGAAGAACTCGTCCCGCACGCTCGACGGCAGCACGCGGTTCATCACGATGGCGTCCACCGTGAGGTCGAAGAGGTGGAAGTATGTGAAGGCGCGCTGCGTCTCCTTGAGCACCATCTTCTCGGGGTTGGTCACGAGGCGGGCGGTGGTCACTGTGGGGTCCTGGAGGAGGGCTTCGACTCCTTCGAGCTTGACGAAGAGGCGCTGGATGGCCGCGAAGTACCGGTCCTCGGGGATCGGCACGTCGGTGAGGCGCTTGGCCACGGGGCGGACGACGCGCAGGACGTTGCGCTGGAGCCTGAAGAGCTTGTGCATGTACCACTCCAGGCTGGTGGGGAGGCTGATGAAGCGCATCGCCTCGCCCGTGGGCGCGCAGTCGAGCACCACGACGTCGAAGCTCTTCTCGCGGTTGTAGCGGTTGATGTGGAGGAGGCAGGCGACCTCCTCCATACCGGGGAGGATGGCGAGCTCGTCGGCGAGCACGTCGCGCAGGCCGGTGGTCCGCAGGAGGGTGGAGAGGTAGCCGAAGACCTCGCCCCAGTTCTCCTCGAGCTCGCGCTGGAGGTCGAGCTCCTGAATCCAGAGGTTGTCGGAGACGGGGACGGGCTTTCCGCCGCCGAAGTCCATCAGGGCCTTCGGCAGGTCGAAGGAGTCGGACAGGCTGTGGGCGGGGTCGAGCGACATCACGAGGGTGCGGCGACCGCGCCGGGCGCACTCCACGCCCGTCGCGGCCGACATCGTGGTCTTCCCCACGCCCCCCTTGCCTGCGTACAGGATGATCCGCATGGGCCTCTTCCCCTGACCTAGGCCACCACCAACTCAAGTATACCGCGGGAACGGCAGCGACTCAAACAGGGGCGCACTCACGAGGTGTGGCGGATGCCCGTCTTCGGCTGCTCGCCCAGCCCCCAGATGCGGAGCAGTTCCTTGATCCCCCTCTCAAAGCCTTTAGGATCGTCCCAACCTCTTGAGGTACATCCAAGCCGGGAGCCAGACTCTCAGGGGCTTTGCCCCCGAACCCCCAGGATTTTCCGCTTTGGGGCCGCCGGCACCGCCACGGCAAGATGCTGGTGCTGG
>VGYW01000504.1 GCA_016872875.1 Planctomycetota bacterium
CGGCGCGGGCCTTCCACCTCACGGGGCGTTGCGTGGGCTGCGGCGAGTGCGAGCGCGTGTGCCCCATGCACCTGCCCCTGAGCGCGCTGAACCAGAAGATGGCGAAGCTCGTCGAAGACGAATACGGCTTCCGCTCCGGGCGCGCCGCCGACGAGAATGCCCCCTTCTCCACCTTCGCCCCCAATGACCCCGAGGAGGGCATCCTCTGATGTCCACGACCCCCGCCACGCGCCTCTTCCAAGCCCCTCCCGGCTGGCCCGCCGCCGCCGCCGACAAGCTCCGCGCCGCTGCCCTCGAGGTTGTGGATTGTGGGCTGGAATCCGAAATCGAAAATCAAGAATCGAAAATCGCTTCCCTCCCCCTCAAGCGCCTCTTCTTCCCCGAAACCGAGGTCATCCTCGAGTTCGACGACGGCTCCGCGAAGGGCCTGTCGCTCCGTGTCCCCGAGCCGCCGGCGACGGAGCGCGTCGTCCTCGGCTGCCGCCCCTGCGACGCCGCGGCCCTCGCGGCTCTCGACCAGGTGTTCGAGTGGGACTACGACGACGTGCGCTACCGCCGCCACCGCGGGCGGACCACCGTGGTGGCCTTCGCCTGCACCGAGCCCGACGCCGCCTGCTTCTGCACCTCCGTGGGCGGCTCGCCCCACGGCGAGGCGGGCAGCGACGCCCTCGCCTTCCCCACGAAGGATGGCGGAGCCCTCATCAAGCCGCTCACTGACAAGGGCATCAAGCTCATCGAACGCCTCGACGGCATCGTCGAGCCTGCTCCCGCCGGCACCACACTACCCGAGCCGCCCGCGGTGGCGCCCAAGTTCGACGTCGAGCGGGTCAAGCCCTGGCTCGACGCCCACTTCGAGGACCCCTTCTGGACCGAGGCCACGCTGGCCTGCCTCGGCTGCGGCGCGTGCAGCTACCTCTGCCCCACCTGCCACTGCTTCGACATCGTGGACGAGGCGACCTGGAACCGCGGCGAACGGCGGCGCAACTGGGACTCCTGCTCCTTCTCCCTCTTCACCCTTCACGCCTCGGGCCACAACCCGCGTCCCACCCAGGCCGCCCGCTACCGCCAGCGCGTCATGCACAAGTTCAAATACTTCCCCGACCGCTTCGGCCGCCTCGCCTGCGTCGGCTGCGGCAGATGCGTCCGAACCTGCGGAGCCGGACAGAGCCTCCTGAACGTCCTGGGCGCCATCGAAGCGAAGGGTAGTGGAATTCCGTAATCCGTGATTCGTAATCCGTAACCAGAAAAGCGAAGACCCCCATTGCGGCGCTTCCAGTCTTCTCTGGTTACGGATTACGAATCACGGATTACGGATTGTTGAAGAGAATCAACCATACCAATGTAAGGGCCTACCAATGGCCACCGACCAAGCCGTCCTCGCGCCCCCCGCCCCTCCCGTCCTCGTCCCGATGGACTACCGCCCCATGCTGATGCGCATCGCCGCCATCACGCAGGAGACGGGCGACGTGAAGACCTTCCGCCTCCACTTCGTGGACGAGGCCGAGGGCGAAGGCTTCTCCTTCCGGGCCGGACAGTTCGGCCTCTACTCCGTCTTCGGCGCGGGCGAGGCCACCTTCTGCATCGCCTCCTCGCCCACACGCAAGGGCTACATCGAGTGCAGTGTCAAGCGGGCCGGAAAAGTGACCTCCGACCTCCACGACAGCGACGAGGGCGACATCGTGGGCTTCCGCGGACCCTACGGCAACTCGTTCCCACTCGACTCCATGCGGGGCAAGAACCTCCTCTTCATCGGCGGCGGCATCGGCCTCGCACCCCTCCGCAGCCTCATCTGGAACTGCCTCGACCTCCGCGACCAGTTCCGCGAAATCACCATCCTCTACGGCGCGCGCACCGTCGCCGACCTCGTCTACAAGAGCGAACTGAAAGCCTGGCGCGAGCGCCAGGACGTCCACACCGTCTACACCGTGGACCCCGGCGGCCAGACGCCGGAGTGGGACGGCAAGGTGGGCTTCGTCCCCAACGTCCTCACCGAGATGAAGCCCTTCCCCGAGGGCACCATCGTCATCACCTGCGGTCCGCCCATCATGATCAAGTTCGTCCTCGTCAGCCTCGCCCAGCTCGGCTTCCCCACCCACGCCGTCTACACCACCCTCGAGAACCGCATGAAGTGCGGCATCGGCAAGTGCGGCCGCTGCAACGTCGGCGGAAGATACGTCTGCAAGGACGGCCCGGTCTTCCGCTGCGACGAGCTCACCCGCCTCCCCCAGGAATTCTGAATCGTCCTCCACTTCCCCCGTCAAGCGACTCACTACGTTCACCTGCCGTGCCAACGAACCGCTTGCCTCTCTCTACCACCAGCACATGGACAGCGTAGCGAGCCACCACGGCCCCGGTCGGCCTGGTGTCCATGCGAATCATGTGGCTTATCCTACCCCCCGGAACCAGCCTTGTCAAGGGCTTGCCGAGTCTCTGGCCCCCTTGCCAAATGACAAGTGAAGATTTGACCCCAAGGACGTTGCCAACGGGAAAACCATAGGGCGCACTGGCCCCGGCTCCCAAGACGAGCACCGTCCGCCGCTCGCTGTCCCGGGGGCCGTCCGAAGGTGACATAAGGAACCCCGATCCTATAGGGAGCCGTGGTGGGTCGTCTGCGACACTCATTGGTAAGCAGCGCGATAGCTAAGTCTAGGTTGTGGCCCGCAGTTCGGAAATGCCGGTTTCGCGGGCAATCTCTTCTCTGTGTCTTCCTCTGCGCCCTCAGTGTTCTCTGTGGTGAGATTCCCCGTTTCGCGTGACGATTGGGGGGCTCACTCGCCGCCGGGGAGGGCGAGGCCGAAGTGGGTGTAGGTGGGCCGCTCCTCGCCGTCGGAGGGCTGGTTGGCGATGCCGCCGAGCTTCTTGAGGTAGACGCAGGTGGAGCCGCCGCCGTCGCAGAGCATGGCGTTGTGGGCGCCGAAGCCCTTGAGCACGCGGGCGATGTCGCGCCGCGAGAGGCCCATGCTCTGCCTGGGCTGCCGGCCGTCCACCACGAGGAGGTAGAGCACGGTGCCCTTCTCGTTGATGCCCATGGCCGTGTAGGGGTGGCGGGTCTCGTCCTTCTTCGGCTCCACGCCGGCCAGGAGGGCGTCGAAGTGGCCCGAGATGGCGTTGTAGGTGCCGGGGGGGAGCTTTCGCTCGGCCGCGGCCATGGGGAGGTATGTGGCGCGGTTCTGCTGGTCGAAGGCCAGGCAGGGGCGGGGGGTGTCCTTCTCCTCCTCGGAGACCACTTGGCCGCGGCAGACCTGGAAGCCCCGCCACTCCCCCAGGCCGGAGTTGCGGGAGGAGGACCTGCCGGTCGTGCCGTTGATGGCCACGGTGCAACTGTTCTCGCGGGCGAACTCCGAGGTGAGCCATTTCCGCGTGATCGCCGGGTCCACGCGGACCTCCAGCCCCGGGTGCTCAAGGTCCACGACCACCAGCAAGACCTCCGCCACGGTCTCCACCAGGCGGAGTCGCACGAGGTCCATCGCGTCGTCGTAGGGCGAGACCTGCATCTTGACCTTGCCGAACTGCTTCTCCATGGCCTCCTGTGCCGCCGCTGCCTCGACGAGGGACGCCTTCCGCGGGGCGTAGGGCCTGCGGGCGGCGCCTGACGGGGCGCCGGGCTGAGCCGCGCCCGGCGGGGGCGCGGGGGCGTCGAAGACCATTCGGGTGCCCAGTTGCCGCACCTGGTCCTGCACGCGCGCGATGCGCCGGTCCACGCTGAAGGCGGCGGCGAGGACGACGAGCAGGGCGAATCCCCCCAGCAGGCCGCGGTAGACCCACCGCCGCTTGCCCTGGCGGCAGAAGGTGTAGCGCGCCACGACGGCCAGGCCGCCCACGCCCGCGGCCACCCCCACCAACACCATGACCAGCGGAAGCTCGATGAGCCGGCTGCCCGTGGCCAGCAGGTCGTCAATGAGCTCATTCGCCGCCTCAGAGAGGGACCGGCCGGGCTCCCCGGCCGGCTCGGGCGGCGCCCCGGGCTGCGAGGCAGTGTGTGGCACAGGCGCCCCCGCCTGTGCGCCCACAGCCGAGGGCGGCTGTGCCACACGGCCTGTCTGCCATTCGACGTGGAGCCGGGCGGCGCGCTCGGGGCTGCTGTCGTGCGAGTAGGCCCGCCGCGTGCCCTCGCCCGTGATGATGAACGCCAGGGGATTGCCCGGCGACCAGTCCGGTCGGGCGACGATCTCCCGCACGATGGGGGCGAGGTCTGGGGTGCGTTGCGCCGCCTCCGCCGCATCCGCCTTCCAGGGCGGAGGCTCCCAGCGGACCTCCGCCTTGGTGCGGGGGCGGGCCGAGACGTTTCGCCGCTCCTCCTCGAAGGGCGCCGCACTCCCCGCCGCCTCACCCCGGACGACCAGTTGGCAGGCCCCGCGGGAGGACTCGCAGGCGGTGAACTGAACCCAGGCCCTGGCGACCGTGGCCCGCGCGGGGACGCTGATGCCCGTGAAGCGGACCCCGACGGTCTGGCTCCCCTCGTCTCGCGCCTCGTCGAAGACCAGCTCGATGTCCGAGCTGGAGAGGGAGACGGAGCCGCCGGCGCGCTCCTCGGCGTCGTCCTCATCGCGGGCCACCCTGGTTTCCTGGCCGCGCACGGACGGGAGGCTGGCGCTCGCGGCGGCGTCCTGCCCGGGCTGCGCCGCCGGGGGCGACGCGCTGCCGCCCTGCCCCCACTCGACGTGCAGGCGGGGGGCCTGGGAGCCCTGGCCGTCGCACGACCAGGCGCGGCGCAGGGCGCGCCCCTGGCCGGTGACGATGAAGACGAGCGAGTTGCCCGGCGCCCAGCCCTCGGAGCCGATGATTTCCTGGACGATTGCCGCCAGGTCGCCCGTGCGCCGGGCGGCCCCGGCCGCCCCTTCGTGCCAGGCGGGAGGCTCCCAGCGGACTTCGGCCCGGGTCGTGGGCCGCGACGAGACGTCCCGCCGCTTCTCCTTGAACGCCGCGGCGTTGGGCGCGGCCTGCCCGCGAATCGTCAGGCGGCACGGCTCGTCCGAAGAGTCCTTGCAGGTGAACTGGATGAAGGCGTTGCGAACCAGTGCCCCGCGCGGCGCCTTGAGGCCCGCGAAGCGGATGCCCACCGTCTGGCTCCCGTGCGAGCCGTGCTCGTCGTCGTAGGCCAGCTCAAGGTCAGAGCTGGAGGCCATGACGTCGCCGTCGCTCGCCTCCTCGGCGTCGTCGTCGCCATCGGCGACCTGGATGTCCTGGCTGCCCGTTGGGGGCGACGCGGCGGTCTCCTTGGCCGGTGCTGCCGGCGTGGCGGCCGCCGCCGACGCGGCGCACAGCGCCGCGGCAACGCACAAGGCGAGCCCCCGGTCCCAACCCCGATATGTCCGCATGATCGTCATATCCTCAGCAGTGGCGCTCCGCTTTGCTTGTTCCACTCATTCTACAACTTCGGGCCAGCGAGTCAAAGCTCGGCGTCCCGATGGGAGTATGGCCCCCAATTCTGGTGAACTACTCCGCAGCCCCGACAGGGGCGTACTATAGCAGCCCAGGGCGAAGCCCTGGGAAAGGGGAGGGGCCAGGTTCAGCCCTGTAGGGGCGTACTACCCGCCCTGGGCAGGATGTGGCGCCCGGAACCGCATAGTACGCCCTTTCAGGGCTGGCCTACCTACCGCCCCCTTCCCAGGGCTTCGCCCTGATCTTTGCCCACATCTTCTGGGGGCTGGGGTTTAGCCCCCGAATGGGGGCGTTTGAGCCGTAGCCCAG
>VGYW01000505.1 GCA_016872875.1 Planctomycetota bacterium
CCCCGCGGCGCACTTGCGGCAACGCGGATACATGCATCGCCGCTTCATGAGCACCACAGACCCTCGCACGAAGCTCCCCCAAGAGGCGAGTTTCCCCATGAGGGCCTTCCGCGTGCGTTCCAGGCTACGTTGGGCCGAGTCTTCCACGTCGGACTCCGTATAACATAAGCGTATACACTTATATCACATACGGCCAAAGAAGAAAAGCGGAAACTGGTCCGTAGGAGATTACACGCACCCTCAGGGGGACTTCCACTTGACAGGGTGTTTTCACGCGATAGCATGGGGCCGAAGGGCGGGACGGCCAGATTGACGGAAGGGCCAAGTGGCGATGTGGTGCGAGGCGGCACTCCCGAAGGAGGTGAAGGAGGCGGGCGAACTGCGGGGTAAGACGCCTGGGGGCATCCCAGTCTTCTTCCGCTACGCCGCGCCGCTCGGGGGCCAGGCGACGTTCGACCCCGGCGGCCTGCGCCTCCACGTCGAGCACGCGCGCCTGCGGCTCCTGCGCGGCTTCGAGGAGCTCCTCTGCCTCGACGGCCTCCGCGGCGTCGAGCAGTTGCCACACCAGATCGAGACCGTGCGGCGGGTGCTCCGCCACTTCCGAGGCCGCGTGCTCCTCGCCGACGAGGTGGGCCTGGGCAAGACCATCGAGGCCTGCCTCCTCCTCCGCGAATACCTCCTCCGCGGACTCGTCCGCCGAATCCTCATCCTCGTCCCCGCCCCACTCGTCTCGCAGTGGAACGAGGAGCTGGAGTCGAAGTTCGGCCTGGACTTCTCGGTTGCGGACGGCGGGACGGCGACGCCGGAGTACTGGGGCGGGACGGAGCGGGTGCTGGCCTCGATGTCGCTCGCCAAGAGCGCGCGGCACTTCGACGCCGTGGCCGCGGCGCCGTGGGACCTCGTGATCGTGGACGAGGCGCACCACTGCAAGAACCACTCGACCCGCAACTGGCAGCTCGTCAACGCCCTCAAGCGCCGCTACCTCTTCATGCTCACCGCCACACCAGTCCAGAACAACCTGGTCGAGCTCTACAACCTCCTCACGCTTCTCGAGCCCGGGCACCTTGCGACGGAGAAGAGCTTCAAGCGGACCTACGTGACGCGCGGCAACCCGCGCGACCCGCGGAACCGCGAGCGCCTCCGCTCCCTCCTCGCACAGGTCATGGTCCGCAACACCCGCAGCCTCGTGACCCTGAACCTGCCGCCCCGCTACGCCCAGACCTTCGTCGTCCAGCCAAGCGCCCAGGAGGCCGAGTTCGCACGCCTCCTCGACACCTGCCTCCGCTGGCGCACCCAGGGGCTGATGGCCGCGGGCGGCGCGGCCACCCTCCCCCCGGCGAACCGCATGCAGATGAACACCATGCTCCTCGCCGCGGGCAGCCACCCGGCGGCCCTTGTGCCAATGCTAGAGCGGATGGGGCAGGAGGACTCGCGGGCGCTCGCACTCGCCGACCACGCCCGACGCATCAGCGTCTCGACCAAAGAAGAAAAGCTCCTCGAACTCCTCCGCCAGAACCGCCAGAACAAGGCCCTCGTCTTCGCCAACTTCCGCGTGACCCTCGAGCGGCTCGCCAAGCTCCTCACCGACGCCGCAATCCCCTTCTCCCTCTTCGCCGGCACCGAGACCGCCCGCCAGAAGGACGAAGCCGTCGAGCGCCTCCGCGCCTCCGTCCCCGTCATGCTCTGCTCCGAATCCGGCGGCGAGGGGCGAAACCTCCAGTTCGCAAACACCCTCATCAACTTCGACCTGCCCTGGAACCCGATGCGGATCGAGCAGCGGGTGGGCCGTATCCACCGCATCGGCCAGACCCGCGAGGTCTTCATCTTCAACCTCTGCACCGCGGGCTCCCTCGAGGAGCGCATCCTGCGGCTCCTCGACGAGAAGATTCGCATGTTCGAGCTCGTCGTCGGCGAGGTAGGCTCCATCCTCGGAAACCTCGAAGGCGGCGAGGAGTTCGAGGCCCTCGTCCTCGACCTCTGGCTCCGCTCGCAGACCTCCGCCGAGCTCGACGCGGCCTTCGAGCGCCTCGGCGACTCCCTCCTCGCCGCCCAGGAGGAATACCTCCAGGCCAAGAAGCTCGACGACGCGCTCTTCGGGGAGGACTACCAGTGATGCAGCCGGTCCAGGCCCGCCTGCGCGAGTTCACCGAGGCGCTCCTCGGCCGGGCGGGGGCGCTCGTCGAGTGGCCCCCCTCAGCCGAAGAGGGCCTGGCGCTCCTCCCGCCCGAGGCCGCCGCAAGGCTCGGCACCCCCGACGCCGAAACCGTCCGCATCGCCTTCGCCCCGGGCGGCGAGGGACTCTGCGCCAACCTGGCGACCGACTTCCTCGACCGCGTGGTGCCGCTCCTCGACGCCGAGCCGCGCATCGGCTCCTTCCAGGCCCCCGACCGCTACCTGAAGAAGGGCGACATGGCCGAAGCCATCGCACGCACCTTCACCTGGCACAACGCCAAAGTCGTCGTGCAGAAGGCCGAGCCCGCGCGCGTCGGCTACCACGCCTGGTTCTTCCTCGCCTCAATCGTCTCAGAGGACCGCTGGGAAGACGTCCTCTCCGTCGCAGTCAACGCCGCGTCGGGCGCCGCCGTCCCTCTGCCCGACCCGTTGCGCGACCTCGACCTCCAGCCGAGCGCCAGCCCCCCGGGCTCCCCCGCGTCCACCTATCGGCAGGCCCTCCGCCGCGCGGTCGCCCGGGTGGAAGAGCGTGCCGCACCGTTCGCCGAGCGCCTCGCCGCGAGGCTGGAGCGCGACCGCCGGCGCCTCCGCGACTACTACGGCGCACTCCTCCGCGAGGAAGCCGCCAAGCGCCACACCCTCTGGACCCACGAGGTCAAGGACAAGCTCGAGGCCCGCCGCCGCGCCGTCGAGCTCGAGCTCCAGCGCAAGCTCGCCGAGCTCGACGAAACCTACGCCCTCAAGGGCGAGCTCCTCCCCATCGCTCTCATCCGCCTCGAGGTCCAGGCCCTCGCCGTCCACTGCGAAGTCTTCCGCAAGCAGGCCCGGCGGCCCCACACCCTCTACTGGAACCCCATCCCCAAGGAGCTCGAGCCCATCGCCTGCGACGCCTGCGGGGGGAGCACCTTCTCCGTCGTCTTCACCGACGACGACGTCCGCCCCCTCTGCCTCCCCTGCTCCAAGGCCCGGTGAGCCACAGGCTGGAATCCTGTGCCACCCGAGCATCGCCACCAGTCGAGCTGAGGGGAAGGGGGCTCGCCAGGTGATTTCACACTTGTACAAGTGTGAAATCCTCTCCCAGGGGGCTGCTCAGGCCCGCCAGGGCTCGATGGTGCGCGCGGGCGGGGTTCGCGCCAGGGCGAGCAGGGCGCGGCCACGCTCGGCCGGGGCCAGCGTGATGGCCATCCCACAGTTCGGGTTGACCTCTCTCGGCACCGGCACGAGGTCGGGCGAGAGCCCCGCCTCGATGAGGGCCTTCTCGGCGGCCAGGACCTGGTGGATGGACTCGAAGATGAGGAGGAGCCTGGCGGCGCGGCTCATGGGGCGATGATCTTGGCGGCGCGGTTGAGCCGGACCACGATGTCGAACATGTTCCCCACGATGCCCACGCGCACCTTGTCGAGCTTGCCGTAGAAGTCGAGGCACGTGCCGCAGGAGATGACGTCCACGCCCAGCTCGGCCAGCTCCAAGAGGGTGGGAATCTCTTCGGAGCCCTCGGTGGTGAGTTGGACGCCGTTGTTGATGAAGATGATCTCGCGGGGGAGGGGCTGGACGCTCTTGAGGGTCTTGAGGAATGCCTTCATCAGGATGCGGCCGAGGCGTTCGTCGCCCACGCCGAGGAGGTTGTTGCCGAGGAGCACGGTGGCCCGGCCGGGTTGGGCTTCGGGCTCGCAGGGGGCGGGCTCGAGCGCGGGCTCGGGCTGCCCAGTCCGGACCGTGAGGGTGTACTCGCCGCCGGGGAGCTCGCGGGCCTCGACCTCGGCTCCGAGCGTCCTGGCCATGCGGGTGACGTTTGCCAGTGAGGCGGCGCCGCTGAGGCGCAGCTCGATGACGGAGTCCGGGTTCTCCGCGATTGCCTTCTTGGCGCGGAGCACCGGCTCGGGGCAGGCGAGGTGCCGAAGGTCGAGCGTTTCCATTGGCTCTTGCTCCTCAGTTGTTGTCCGTGCCTCACGTCCCTTTTGTCCCTGTGGTCCCTGTGGTCCCTGTGGTCCCTTCGCCCTAGGGACCACAGGGACTACAGGGACCACAGGGGCCTGAGGGACGAAGAGCGGGGTCATGGCCTCCTGGCACCGACCGCGTGGACGGCGCGGATGGCGAGGTCCATCTCCTCCTCGGAGTTCCCGAAGCCGGGCGACAGGCGGACGGTGCCGCCTGGGAATGAGCCTATGTGGCGGTGGGCGCTGGGGGCGCAGTGGAGGCCGGGCCTGCACAGGATGCCGTGCTCGGCCTCGAGTGCGGCGGCCACGCGGTCGGGCGGCAGGCCCGCGACGTTGAAGCTGGCGAGGAGCGCCGTGCCGTCGTCGGGGCTGTAGAGCCGCACGCCGCGAATCTCGCGCAGGCCGCGCAGGAGCAGCGCGGTGAGGCGCCCCTTGTGCTCGCCGAGGAGGCCGTGGGCCGCGAGGTGCTCGACGCCGCCGCGAAGGCCCGCGATGCCGTGGAGGTTGGGCGTGCCCGCCTCGTAGCGGTCGGGGGGGAAGGCGGGGTGCTCGGTTGACTCGCTCTGGCTGCCTGTGCCGCCTTCGAGGAGGGGCGCCACGTCGTAGTCGGGGCTGATGTAGCAGGCCCCGATGCCTGTCGGGCCGAGCAACCCCTTGTGCGCGGAGCAGGCGAGGAAGGCCACGCCGTCGGCCTCCGCCGCGATGGGCAGCACGCCGGCGGTCTGGGCCGCGTCGCTGAGGAGCGCGGTGCCGGGGAGCGCGCGGGCGAGAGCCCTGATGTCCTGCACGACGCCCGTGACGTTCGAGGCGTGTGCCACGGCCACGAGGCGATAGCGCCCCGCGAGGCGCGCCACGGCCTCGAGGTCGAGCCGCCCCAGGGCGTCGGCGGGGAGGGTCTCCACCACGACTCCCCGCTCGCGCGCCAGCCGCGCGAGCGGCCGCATGACGCTGTTGTGTTCGAGGGGCGACACCCCCACGCGGTCGCCCTGGCGCAGGAGGCCCTTGAGCACGAGGTTCAGCCCCTCGGTCGCCCCGCGGGTGAACACGAGGTTCGCGGGGTCGGCCACGCCGAGGAGGGCGGCGAGGCGGCAGCGCGCGTCGAAGACAAGGCGCGCCGCCTCCACGGCCGGGCGGTGCCCGCTGCGGCCGGGATTCGCAGTCACCTCGCGCAGCAGCCGCACCATCTCCGCTTCCACCCCTGGTGGCTTCGGCCACGACGTCGCCGCGTGATCCAGGTAGATTGTGCGGTTCACCACTGTTCGCCCTGCCAGCCGTCTCCCCCTTTCAGTATGCCCGGCGGGGCGGCGTGTGTCAAGAAGGCATGGCGCCCCCGTGGCGCTTGCCCTCCTTCGGCTCCTCTGCTAAGATACGTGACCGAGAGGCAGAGCATGAGCGCAGCCCCCCCCAACGTGGACGTTTTGGAGAGGATGGCGCGCGCGGTGGAGAAGGTCCGCGAGCGCCTGTTGCGCGCCTCGAAGGCGCTGGAAACCGCTGGCGTCCGCTACGCGGTCATCGGCGGCAACGCCGTCGCCGCCTGGGTCGCCACCGTGGACGAGGCGGCCGTGCGGAACACGCGGGACG
>VGYW01000506.1 GCA_016872875.1 Planctomycetota bacterium
GGGTTGGCCGTGATGGACGGCGGGAACCTGGCCTACCACAACAACTTCATCCACAGCGTCCAGTCGCGGGGCAGCGAGCCTTACATCGAGGTCGAGCTCGGCAGGCCGCTCACGGAGGCGCCGGCGGCGCCTTCCGTCAAGGCCGAGCCAGCGCCCGACAAGGCTCACCTCGCCAGCGGCGCGCTGCGCCTCACGATTGCTGAGTCGAAAGGTGTCTTCTGCTGGCGGATCACGCTGAACGGCAAGCCGGTCGAGCGCTGGCGGGTGAAGCACCCCGACCCGAAAGGCCCGACGACCATAGTGCTCGAAGACCTGCCGCCGTCGGAGAAGTGCGACATCGAGGTCGTCGCCCTCTCCCCCGGCGGCGCGGCCTCGCCCGCCGAGAAGCTCTCGGCTGCCGCGTCTCCCGCTCTGGCCGCCGCGCCCGCGCTCGGCAAGCTCCAGACGCCGGCGGTCGCCGTCCCCCCTCCTCCGCGCCCCAAGGCGCGGATGCATGCCTGGGCCGCGCCTCCCCTTGTGAAGATAGGCCCCGAAAAAGCCCAGGCCATGTTCGACGACATGCTCTACCCCGACCACAATGCCGTCTGGGACGGCAAGACCGTTTGCCTCTTCGGCGCCCGCGGTGAAACGGTCTCGTTCCAGATCTGCATCGAGAGCGGCGGGGCCGAGCCGCTGGCTCACGTGCAGATCATACCGCAGGAGATGAAGAGCAAAGAAGGCAAAATGATTGGCGGCAAAATGATAGAGCTGTTCAAGAATTGGTATGCGAAGAATGGCAAGGGCCAGTGGCAGCCCGCCTACTGCGTGCCGCTGCCCACCGGCGCGCCCTTCGACATCCCCGACACCGTGAGGAAGCTGCCCAACCAGCAGAACCAGACCGTGACCGTGGACATCTACGTGCCCAAGGACGCCTCGCCCGGCGCCTACGCAGGCGGCTTCCTGGTCGAGGCGGATGGCGTCGAGCCGCCGCTCAAGCTGCCCGTGGAGCTGACGGTCTACGATTTCGTGCTGCCCGACCGGCTGAGCTTCGTGCCCGAGCTGAACGCCTATCGGATTCCGCCCAACGCCCACGACTTCTATCGCCTCGCCCACGAGCACCGCTGCGTGCTCAACTGCTGGACCCATCGCCCCCGCCTCACGGGCGCGGGGAAGGACATCCAGGTGGACTGGGCCGACTACGACCGCCAGGCGGGGCCGCTCATCAGCGGCGAGGCATTCGAGAACTGCCGCCGCGCCGCCGCGCCCGTCGAAGCCATGTACCTCCCCTACGACGATAGCTGGCCCACCCCACTCTCGAAGCAGACCTACAACTATCAGGGCCACTGGCCCACCAAGGGCGAGCCCAACAAGTGGATCATCGAGCACTACATGAAGGCGCCCTATATCGGCGACGCCCTCTCGCAGGACTACAAGGACGCCTTCCTCGCCGTCCAGCGCCAGTTCATCGAGCACTTCAAGGAACGCGGCTGGGACAAGACGGAGATGCAGTGCTTCTACGGCGGCAAGAACACCCACCGCACCCAATACGGCTCGAATATGTGGTGGACCACCGACGAGCCTTACCACTGGGACGACTGGCTGGCGCTCCAGTTCTTCTGCCGCCTCTGGACCCAGGGCCGCGGCGACGCCCCCCGGAGCGTCTGGGCCTCTCGCGGCGACATCTCGCGCCCCATGTGGCAGGGGCGCGTCATGGACCGCATCCTCGACTGCGTGTATATCGGCGGGTTCAACGACGCGAACGCCCCTCGCCGCTGCCGCATCCTGGCCGAGGACACGGGCGTTGACATCCGCGCCTACGGCGGCGCCAGCCGCGACACCGAGAGCAACACCGCCTCGGTGGTCATGCTCCTGAGCATGTGGACGAACGGCGCCAACGCCCACCTCCCCTGGCAGACCCTCGGCGACGAATCCGCCCTCGACACCAACGACAAGGGCGCGGGCGGCGGAAACGCACTACTCGTCCCCGCCAAGCGCCTCAACCAGACCGTCGTGGCCGACATGCGGGTCAAGGCCTTCCGCGACGGCCAGCAGCTCGTCGAATACCTCGTCGAACTGGGCAAGCGCTACAAGCTCAACCGCGAGCAGCTCAAGGCCATGGTCCACGGCGCCATCGCCATCGAGACCGGCCGCGTGGCCGGCGCGGGGGCCGACAACGCCGACGCCCTCATCTTCGGCTCGGTCAAGGCCTGGCAGCTCGCTGCCCTGCGCCGCGCCGTGGCCGAGCTGATCGTGAAGAAGTCGTGAAGGAAAGCTGCGAGCGGCGAGCTTCGAGCCGCGAGCCTCGGAATCCCGAAGCTTGAAGCTCGTGGCTCGCGGCTCGCGGCTCGCGGCTCGCGAGCCAGGGGGGCTTGTCCGTGCCCAGGGATGACCCTCGTGACGACGCAAGCCTGGTGGACGCCATCAACCGCGGCGACGCCGCGGCCTTCGAGGCGCTCTACTATCGCTACCGCGACTGGGTGGCCCGCCTCGCCCGCCGCTTCACGGGCAACGAGGCCGACGCCCTCGACGTGCTCCAGGAGACGTTCACCTACCTTCTGGGCAAGTTCCCCGGCTTCCGCCTCACCGCCCGCATGACCACCTTCCTGTATCCCGCCGTCAAGCACCTCGCGCTTGGCGCACGCTCGAAGGGGCGGCATCGGCGCGATCGGTCGGATCGGTCGGATCCGTCGAATGAATCGAGTGAATCGAATCAATCGAATCAATCGAATCTGCGCGGCAATGAGCCCCTCGACCAGCTCCCCGCGCCCCCAGCCCAGGAGCCCGCCGCCTCGCGCGCCGAGCTCGCCGCCGTCATGGCCGCCCTGCCCGAGGCCCAGCGTGAGGTCGTCCTGATGCGCTTCGTGGACGACATGGCCCTTGCCGAGATCGCCGAGGCCCTCGCCATCCCCGTCGGCACCGTCAAGTCCAGGCTCCACAACGCCTTACAAACCCTTCGGCACGACGAGCGCACCCGCCGCTACTTCTGCGGCTGATAGCATCCACCTGAATGGCTACTTGGCGAGCTTGGCGGAGACGTGTTTGTGGATTTCCTCGGCGCGGCGGATGAGGCGGCGGTCGTTGGAGGTCTGGAGGACCTTTTCGAGCGCGGCCTTGACGTCCTTGGGATGGGTGTCGCGGAGCCTGTCGGCGATGGCGACGGCGGCGGCGGCGGCCTCGCCCGCGACGTCCTTGTCGTCGAGGCAGGGGAGGACGATGTTGAGGGCTTCGATGGCGCGGACCTCGCCGAGGCCGGCGAGGGCCTGGCGGCGCTCGTCGGGCCTCGTGGCGAGCTTCATGGCCTCCTGGTGCATGGCGATGGCTTCCTGGGGCGCGCGCGGGGCGACGAGGCCGGCGAGGCGGACGTAGCCGCGGAGTGCGAGGATGCGGAAGTTGGGCTCGGGCGCGCCCTTGGCGAGACCGAGGAGGTCGGGCGCGGCGGCGGAGGCGGGCCAGTCAACCAGGGCGCGGACGGCGGCCTCGCGGAGCGCCTTGTCCTGCTCGTCGAGCGCTGTGCGGACGAGCGGCAGGGCCTTGTCGAGCACGGGGAGCTTGGGCTCGCGCGCGCGGTCCTGCGGGGTGGCCACGCGGACGAGTGCCTGGAGCGCCGCGATCCGCCGGGCGGGCTCCTTCGAGCTCTCGAAGAGGTCGAGCAACAGGTCGGCAGCCGAGGCGTCGGGCCAGTTGAAGAGGGCGCGGACCGCGGCGTCGCCCAGGTCGGCGTTGGCGCTCTTGAGGGCGGCCTGGACGGCCTCCATGGCCTTCGGGCCGCCGAGCCTGCCGAGGAGCGGGAGCACGGCGGCCTTGTCGGCGTCGGCGGCATTCGCGATGGCTGAGAGGACGGGTTCGGCCTGCTTGTCCTTTTCGGGGACTTGCTGGCAGACGCGGCCGATGGCCTTCTCGGCGTCGTCGCGCTCGCGGCCCTTGTCGGCCTTGAGGAGGGCCTTGACCATCGCGGGCACGTCCTTCGGCCCGGCGAGGCGTCCGAGTGCGGCCATAGCGCGGCTGCGGAGGGCGGGGTCGGCGCCCGCAGCCTCCTCAAGGAGTGCGGGCACGGCGGCGGCCATGCCGCGGGCTTCGATGAGGGCGATGAGCTCGCCGCGCTTGCGGGCGTCCTTCTCGGCCTGCATGGCGGCGAGAATCTTCTCGTTGACCCCGTCGCCGTGGACGGCGGCGAGGCTTCGGCGGGCGGTGTCGCCGGCGGCTCCTGGGGTGAAGCTTGTCTCGATGAGCATGGGGACGACCGAGGCGTCGCCGAGGCTGCCGAGTGCGCGGAGGCCGGCGAGCTTGAGCTCTTCGTCTTGGCTTTTTGTGGCTTCCAGTGCGGCGGGCAGAGCCGCCTTGTCGCGCTTGGCGGCGAGGGCATCGAGGAGGAGAATCTGGCCGCCAGTTGGCACGTTCGGGAGGCCGGCCACGAGCGCCTTGAGCGGGTCGCCTGAGAGCGCAGCCACGTGGCCCGCGGCGACGGCGCGGGCGTCGGGGTCGTCACCCGCGAGCAATTCGAGGACCTTCGCCGCCGCCTGGCCGCCCGAGGCATTCAGGATGCCCTGGAGTGCGCTCAGGCGGACGGCGCGGGTCTCGTCCTTGCTGTAGAGGTCCTTGTAGATGGCCATCGCCTCGTCGGGCTTGCCTGCCTTGAGGAAAGCGTCGGCGCAGGCGCAGAGGGCGTCGCAGACGCGGAGGCGTGCGTCGCCCTTGGCGCCGCCGCGAGCGGCGGCGAGCGCCTTGGCGGCGTCGGGGGTGGCGAGCTTGCCGAGCGCCCGGGCGGCGGCGGCCGCGGCGTTGGCGTTCCCAAGCTCCTTGGCGATGGCGGCCGTGGCCGCGGCGTCGGCGCGATAGGCCAGGGCGTTGAGGAGAGCGACCTTCAGGGCGGGGTCCTGTGCGGCGGCGAGCTTGGCGGCGAGGGCCGCCGTGGCGCTGGGATCGGAGTTGTTCGCCAGGCAGCGGATGGCGGCGTCGCTGAGGTGGGGGTCCTGGTCGCCCACGAGCCTGGCGACGGGTTCGACGCACTCGGCGCGGCCGATGATCTGGAGTTGCTTGAGGAGCCAGATGCGCGCGGCGGGGGCCACGTCGGGGCCGAGCTTGGCGGCCATCGCCTGGCAGGCCTCGGTGCGGCGGGCGTCGTTGCCGGGCGCGCCGGCGTCGTAGCAGAGCCGCTGCCAGTCTTGTTGGCCCTTCTGGCGGTCCGGGATATTTTCGGCGCCCATGCTCGGCAGGAGGGCGTCGAGGACCTCCTTGAGGGGCTTCTCAGGCGGCTTCTCCTTCTCCGCGGCGAGGGCCGCGCCCGCCATCAAGGCCATCAGGCCCGCCCCGAACACCCGCAAGCTGTTCATCGTGTCGCTCCTCGAAAGGCGCCGCGTTCAGTTCCTCCGGCCTCTGCACCCGATGGGAGGGGATTCTACAACACTTCGGCCACCTGTTCAAGAGGGCCGCAAGCGGGGAGTATGGCCCCCAATTCTGGTAAGGTCCTTCGGCGCCGAAGCTCCGAACGGAGCGTGCTATAGCAGCCCAGGGCGAAGCCCTGGGACAGGCGAACGGCCAGATTTAGCCCTGTAGGGGCGTACTACCCGCCCTGGGCAGGATGTGGCGCCCGGAGCCGCATAGTACGCCCTTTCAGGGCTGGCCTACCTACCGCCCCCTTCCCAGGGCTTCGCCCTGATCTTTGCCCACATCTTCTGGGGGCTGGGGTTTAGCC
>VGYW01000507.1 GCA_016872875.1 Planctomycetota bacterium
GAGAGGCCGCCCGCCAGAGGCGGGCGGGTGAGGGTGCCTTCTCCGTTGCCCGGGGCAAGCCAAGCACCCTCACCCCAACCCTCTCCCCGAGGGAGAGGGGGGATGGTTGGCTCCTCGCTAGACACGCACAAGCGTCCTCGCTTGAGGGTGCGCTCGAGGGCCACCCCGTCCGCACCCTCAACGGAAGCCGTTGAGGGTGGCACCCCTGAAGGGAACGACGATGCGCTGGAGTATCGTGCTCGAATCACCATCCGTGTCAGCCCTAGCGCCTGAGCCGCTTCAGCTCGGCCCTGACCCCGACGGCCGCCGTGCGAGCGTGGCGATTGAGGCGAGCGACGCTGGCCTCCAGTTCACGGCCACCGCAGAGGGCCGCCCCGGCCTCCCCCGGCCCCCTTATCCCGAGTGGTACTTCCGCGACCATCTCGTCGTCTTCCTCAACCCGGGGCACGACCACGCGACCCGCTGGCTCTACGCCGTGGACGACGCGGGAGCGGTCGTCCGCGAGGCCGCCTGGATCGCCCCCGGCGAGGAGCCTGGCGACCACCCGAGCCGCGCCCTCCCCGAGCCGCCCGCGGCCGAGGGCGAGTTCCGCCGGCTCGGCGACGGACGCTTCTGGGCGCGGCTCCGCTGGAGCGTCGCCCTCCCGAGCCAGCCGCTGGGCGTGAAGATCAAGGTGGGCTTCCACGAGGAAGTGGTGCCCCGGCCCCTCGTCTGGCCCCAGCAGCCCGCGTGGATGGACGACCTGCCGCTCTCCTTCGGCGACCTCGTTGGGCCACAGGCAGGATGCCTGTGCCACCAACCCTTGGTCGTTGTGAAATCGCTGGAGTTCCGCGAGCCGGCCTGGGGCGGCGAGCCGAGCCTGGTGGTGATGCGCATGGCCGTGGCGCCCGGCGGGCCGCAGGAGGGACTCGCGGAGGTCGTGACCATCCTCCCTGAAGACTCCGAACAGGCCCAGCCGCCCGTGGCGTGGCGGGCCGGGCCATCGGGCATCGCCGAGGTCGCCCTGCCCGTCGTCTTTCCTCACCGGGCCAAGTGGGCGAGCGACGTGCGCCTCACCGCCCGGCTCCGCCTGACCATCCGCGATGGCGGCGGGCAGACGCTCTGGGCCGCAGAATACCCCTTCGGCTTCGACTGCGGCATCATCGTGCGCGAGCGCTACGGCGCGCGCGTCAGCGATTGCGGATTGAAATCCGAAATCCGAAATCCGAAATCCGAAATGTGCCCACGGCCGGCGCCATCGGCCCCCGACTTCCTCGACCGCCACCGCGCCTACATCCTCTCGCGCCTGCCCGACTACCGCCGCCGCACCACCCGCGAGGGGGAGCCGAGCGACTTCTTCCTGGAGGACGCACGAGGCGGGGAACACCTCGACCTGATGGCGGCCGACGCGCTCGACCAGGCCGCGGCCATGCTCGCCCGGCGGTTCCCCGACTGGCAGGACGCCCTGGCCGCCGCCGCACTCTGGGCCTACCACCCCTCCATCACCCGCCACTCATCGTCCTGGTCAGTCGTCGCCAGCCAAGCCGCGGTCGGCACGATCCCCCGGGTCAACGGCTGCTTCTGCGGCGACGTCGCCCGTCTGGTTGCGGCGCTGGCCGAGAAGGTCGGCGAACGCCTCGGCCTGCCGCTCCGCGGCTACACCCTCGGCCTCCGCGGGCACCTCTCCACCCTCGTCGAGACCCCCCTCGGCCGCGTTGTCCTCGACGGCATGCTCGGCCACGCATATCTGACGCTCGACAACACCCGCCTTGCCACGCTGGACGAGATGCGCGCAAACGGCGAGATCGTCTGCCGCCTCTGGTATTGCCCCCGCGCCCACGGCCACGAGTTCTACCTGGGAGTCCGCAACCAGATCCTCCAGCCCTGGCGCGAAGGCCCGCTCGCGTTCCCCTCGCCCTCACACCCTGAGGCCAAAGTGTAGAATGTAGATCTGCCCCCAACTTCCTGGTGCGGTCACTTGATGAAGAACGCCTTGGCCGGCTTGTTGGTGGCCAGGAAGACTACGCAGTCGAGCTTCTCGACGTATTGGACCATCCCGGAGTTCGTGTAAGAGGAGGCCAGGTCCACGCCCGCGGCCGCGGTCAGCGGCAGGTCCTCGACCCTGTAGGCGTCGAAGTCGTCCAGCTTGTCGGGGATGGTGATCTTCTGGCAGCGGGCCTGGGCCGGGTTGCCCCAGACCCCGAACGAGATGAACTTGTCCATCGAGGGGATGTAGTGCAGCCCGATGCGTTCGCCGCTGCCCTTGAGCGGCAGCTTGACGGCGTAGGTCGGGCAGGCCGGATCGTCGAGGTCCATGACGCAGAGGCTGGTCGGCGCGCCACCGTACGGGCCGCCGCCGTACCAGACGAAGAATGCCCGGTTCCGCGGGTGGCCGTTGGACATGGCCGACTTCTGCCCGCAGCGCAGCCCGTGCGTGCCGTTGCCCTTCCTCACGCCCGGTTTCACCGACCAGGTGCCCCTGGGCACGCCCTCGGAGACGTCGAAGATGCCTGTGTCACCGTTGGTCCCCTGGTAAGGCACGATCACCTTCTTGTGTTTGGCGCTGAAGCCCACCACCTGGCTGCTGAAGCTCCCCGGGCCCACGGTCTCAGGCACCGGCACGGGCAGGCGGGCCCAGGCCTTGTTGTCCTCGCGCTGGTAGTGCGAGTACCACTTCTTCTTCCCCGAGGGCCAGAAGTCGGCCAACACCTTCTTGTCGGGGCCGTAGTAGAACCCCGGGGCGGTGAAGCACACGCTGGGGATGAACCACACGCCCGCCCCTAGGCCGGTGTGCTCGGCCGGGACGAAGCAGTGCTGGTCGTAGCGGTACTGACCCAGCGGCACCCCCTCGGCGAGTTCCAGGTACTTCACCGGCGCCGGGTAGACCCAGCCGCCGATGGCCATGGGGAACTGGCCGTCCCAGTTCGCCTTGTCGAACTTGAGGTGCGGGATCCGGCGGCTCTCAGGGAGCGCCTCGGCCTCGGCCGGGTTCCAGTAGAACTCCGCCCCTGGCTCGGCCTTGGTGCGGTAGATGGGTTCCTGCCAAACCTCGTAGTGGGCCGCATCACCGTCGAGCCGGAGCGCGCCGGTCATGTTGCCGGAGAAGTTCTCGCCGCCCGAGCCGAAGACCAGAACGCCGTACTTGCCGACGCCGCTGAAGAGCGCCCCCCCGCCATAGCCGAAGATGGTGCCGCCGGTGCCGGCCTCGCCGTCGGAATTGCTGAACTGCGTGGGAATCTTCCCGCCAAGGAAAGTGAACCTGATGCTCACCAGAGCGTTGTCGCTGATGTTGTAGACAGTGTTCGGCTCGGCCATGACCCTGCGCCACTTGGGCCAGGACGGGTCAGGGGCCCCGGCGCTGCCGGTCGCAGCTTCGCCGCCACCGGCGCTCGCCGCGGAGAGCAGGACTGCCAGGCAGATGGTCCCGATGCGCATCGCGTGACTCCTTCCCGGGCTGGGTCTCAGGTATCAGGTGCCAGGCACCGGCGGGCGATGTCCCGGACTGCGTTGAAATGCAAACGGCGGCCCGGGGGCTCATCTTAGGTCACCTCGTTCCTGAGCGCAAGTTCGGCTTCCCGAAGAAGCCGGCACGTCTCTTTGAGGTGCGGGGTGCGGGTCGCGCAGGCCAGGCGGGCACGGGGTCGGGGCTGGCAGTCCGCGGGTGTGCCCCAACATATGGTGTACGCCAGGGGCCAGGGCACGAGATGGCCGAACTTGCGCCCCCCTGCGGCGAATCGGGGAGGAAGTTGCCTGGCCGGAATGGCCTATCTCTTTGGAAATCTTGCGTTTACGGATTGGCACGCTTTTTGTCCTGTAGTGTGTGCGTGGGGCGCAAGTTCGCTTTCTCGCACGTCTACGCGGGCTATTGGGCGATCCGGCGAACTTGCGCCCTCTTGGGGGGGGCGCAAGTTCAAGTCACAGGCCCGCCACGCCGCTTGCAGCCCGTCTCGCTTGCGCTAGAATGGCGGCGAGAGGAGAACCAGCATGGCAATGCCCGAGAAGAGCGCAAAGTGGGTGTTCCAGGAAGGCATCCGCGTGTTCGGGATGTGGGAGCCGCTCTACTTCGAGCGGATGCGGGGCAACGTGGGCGACAACCAGAAGCTCCTCTATGACTTCAAGCGGACCCGCACGTTCCTCGAATACCTCGCCCGCCAGGGCTGCAACCAGGTGTGGTTCAACTGGTGGAAGGGCTACGGCCTGGAGCACGAGCGTGAGTGCCAGGACCAGGCCGCACGCCTCTTCCCCGTGTGCCGAGAGCTGGGCCTGCGGGCCGTCTGCTACCACTCGTTCGGCTCGCTGACCTTCGACACGCTGCTGGCGGAAGAGCCCGACGCGGTGAACTGGAGCGCCCGGACGCAGAGCGGCCAGCCCACCAGTTGCCAGGTCACTTACCAGTGCTTCCGCTACCGCCCCTGCTTCTCCTCCGAGGGCTATCTGGCCTACATGGAGCGTGTGCTGGCCCGCGCGATTGACGCGGGGGCCGACGGCGTCCACTTCGACAACATCGGGATGCAGTCGGAGCCTGAGGCCTGCCACTGCGAGAGGTGCACCCGCCTCTTCCGCGAATACCTCCAGGAGCGCTTCGGCGGCGCACTCGGCGAAGAGATCTTCGGCCTGCGCGATTTCTCACACGCCACGGTCCCCTGGTTCAACCAGCACAACCCGGCCAACAACTTCTGGCGGGCGATGGGGCCGCACCACTGGGCGTGGATCGACTTCAAGTGCCACACGCTGGCCCGCGCGGGCCAGCGCCTCACTGATTTCGTCCACAAGCGGAATCCCGACTGCTTCGTGGAGATGAATGCCTACGAGGGGGACGGGTTCGCCAGCGCCTTCTGGCGCGGCATTGACTACGATCAACTGCTCCCGAAGCTGGAGCTGGTGTGCGACGAGCGGAGCCCGGCCCCAGGGCTGAACGCCAGGGGCGCCATCATCGGCCCCTATCGCAGCAAGAAGTGGTGCCGCGCATTCGGCTGCGCCCATTGGGCGAAGGGCCACATCGCCGACTTCTGCGAGGACCTCGCCCTCTCCTCCGCCCCGCTGCCGTTTTGGAGGAAGCACAAGGACTACCAGTTGCGGGCGGCCTCGCGGGCGCGCGTGGCCGTGCTCCACGAGCGGAACAGCTTGGCCTACAACAGATGGACTCCCTGGGAGGAAATGCTCGGCATCGAGCAGTACCTCATCGAGCGGCGCATCCCCTTCGACATCGTCCACAACGGCCAGCTCGACTCGCTTGCGCCCCGCTACAGCCTGCTCGTCGTCGCGGGCGCGGAGGTGATGGCCGACGAGGTGCGGGACAAGATCGTGGCATTCGTCCGCGGCGGCGGGGCCGTGCTCCTCACGGGCGCCTCGGGCGTCTACGACCGCTACTATCGCATCCGCCGCCAGCGCGTGGCCGCCATCAAAACGATGAAGGACTACGAGAAGGCGATGAAGCCGCTCAACGCCTTCCACGAGCTGATCGGCGCCGACCCGTTCGGCTCCGACAAAGCGATGATCCGCCGCCTCCTTCCCTCTCCCTCTGGGAGAGGGCAGGGTGAGGGTGCCTTCCCCTCTCCCTCGGGGAGAGGGCAGGGTGAGGGTGCCTTCCCCTCTCCCTCGGGGAGAGGGCAGGGTGAGGGTGCCTTCCCCTCTCCCTCGGGGAGAGGGCAGGGTGAGGGTGCCTTCCCCTCTCCCTCGGGGAGAGGGC
>VGYW01000508.1 GCA_016872875.1 Planctomycetota bacterium
ACCCACGGCCAATGTCAAGTGGCCACGGTGTAGAGGGTGCAATGACTGGCTTGGACGGGCCCGCGGGGGTCCGCAACGCCGCCACCAGGGGGCTCGTCCCAAAGGGGCGAGCGACCGTGTGCGCTGGTGCGGACAAATGCGTTATTGGACCCTGCACGCCCTACCTGTTCGACATGCCGGCAGGAGGGTGTATAATGCAGGTGGGCTGGGATGGAGACGTTACATGAGGAAGACGGTCACTGAAGACGAACTGGCTCGGGGCCTGCCGGGCTATATCGCCGATGTGGCGGACCGAGGCGAGCACGTGTTCCTCAAGCGGGGCGCCGACGTGATCGCTGAGTTGCGGCCGGTACGCAGGCAGCGCACCCTGGCGGAACTGCCGGCTCTCTTTGACGCATTGCCGCGGCTGTCGCCCGAAGAGGTAGACTCTCTTGAGAAGGACATCAACGAAGCTAGGGAGCGGCTGGACAAGCTAGGGGTAAGGGACCCGTGGGAATCGTGATCGATTCGAGTGTATTCATCGAGCACGAGCGGCACAAGCTCGACATCCGGTCCCTCACCGTCGGGCGAGAACACCAACTGCCAACGTGCGCGAGTTCCGGAGAGTCCCCGGGCTCGTCGTTGAGGAATGGCGTCACTCTGCGCACCAGTCGCGGGGTGCAGGATAGCCCGCCACATTCTGAACCAACGTCCTATCCGCGCCCATCCGCGTAATCCGCGGTCCGAACTCGGTTATCGGTCATCGGTGTTCGGGTGCGAACCAAGCCGGTCTTCTCTGCTGCCTCATCCTTCTCTGCGTGAGAACCTCCGTTTCGCGTTTCGGGTTTCGCGTCCTTTCGCGTGTTTCGCGGGCAGGAAGAAGGGTCCACAGATTAGCACAGATTTCCACAGAAGGAAGGAGGGCCGCGATCGGGTTCCGAACCCAGATGGCCTCTTTCATCTGTGCGAATCTGTGTGAATCTGTGGAGGCGGGCCTGGCGGGGCGGGTCAGGCGGTTTCGCGTTGGGCGGGGGGGATGATCGGCTCGCGCTGGGTGCGGGTGTCGGTGAGGTGCTCGACCTGATGGCGAACTATCTCGGGGGTGATGATGAAGTCGCGGACCTCCGGGCGGCTGGGGAGCTCGAACATGAGGTCGAGCATGATGTCCTCGAAGAGGCTGCGGAGTGCGCGGGCGCCGGTGCCGCGGTCGAGGGCCTTGCGGGCGATCTCCCGCAAGGCCTCGGGGGTGAAGCTGAGCTTGCGGCCCTCGAGGTCGAAGAGCTTCTGATACTGCTTGACGAGGGCGTTGCGCGGCTCGGTCATGACGCGCAGCAAGTCCTGTTCGTCCAAGGGCATGAGTGCTGAGACGACTGGGAGGCGTCCGACGAACTCGGGGATCATGCCGTAGCCGACGAGGTCCTCGGGCTCCACCTTGGCGAGGAGGCGGCCTCGGAGCTTCTCGCCGCTGTCGGCGTGCTCGGCCATGGTCTTGGAGTAGCCGATGAGGGAGCGGCCGATCCGCTTGCCGATGATGTTCTCAAGACCCGTGAACGTGCCACCGCAGATGAATAGTATATTGGTTGTGTCAACCGGGATGTAGTGTTGTTCCGGGTGCTTGCGACCGCCGCCGGGCGGCACGTTCGACATCGTGCCCTCGAGCATCTTGAGGAGGGCCTGCTGGACGCCTTCGCCGGAGACGTCGCGGGTGATTGAGACGTTTTCGGAGGTCTTGTGGATTTTGTCTATCTCGTCAATGAAGAGGATGCCCTGCTGGGCGCGCTCGACGTTGAAGTCGGCGACCTGAAGGAGGCGGAGGAGGAGGTTCTCGACGTCCTCGCCGACGTAACCTGCCTCTGTCAAAGAGGTTGCGTCGCCGATTGCGAAGGGCACGTCAAGGATGCGTGCGAGGGTTCGGGCGAGAAGGGTCTTGCCTGAGCCTGTGGGGCCGATTAGTAGAATGTTGGACTTGTCAACTTCCACATCCTCGTCCTTGTCCTTGCCGCCGAGTGCGAGGCGCTTGTAGTGGTTGTAGACGGCGACGGAGAGGATTCTCTTGGCGTGCTCCTGGCCAATGACGTACTGGTCGAGCTGCCGCTTTATCTCGGTGGGTGGGAGGAGGTTGGGGAGGCGGCGTTCCTCGCCGCGCTTGCGCTGCCGCTCGAAGCGGACGAGGGCGTTGCAGATCTCCACGCAATCTTCGCAGATGAAGATGCCGTGGGGGCCGGGGATCATGATGTCCACGATGTCCGACGACTTCTCGCAGAGGGTGCAGACCTGGGCGGGCTGGGAGGGGTTGCGTTGCTTGGACATTTTGGCGGCTCTAGGACCTTTGGGTATGATCTGAGGGGATGAGTGGATGAATGGATGGGTGGATGGGTGTCAGACAATCATCCAATCATCCATTCATCCAACCATCCCCTTCGGTTTTGCCCTGGGGCCGGGTCAAGGGGCCTTGGTCTTCGCGCTCAAGAGCACTTCGTCCACGAGGCCGTATTCGAGGGCCTCGTCGGCGGACATGAAGAAGTCGCGGTCGGTGTCGCGCTCCACCCGCTCGATGGGCTGGCCGGTGCGGAGGGCGACGAGTCGGTTGATGAGGGACTTCATCTTGAGGATTTCCTCGGCGTGGATCTTGATGTCCGTGGCCGAGCCCTGGAGGCCGCCGGCGGGCTGGTGGAGCATGATGCGCGCGTTGGGCAGGATGAAGCGCTTGCCCTTCGTGCCGCAGGTGAGCAGCACGGCGGCCATCGAGGCCGCCATCCCGATGCAACAGGTCTCCACCTCGCACGGCACGAAGTCCATCGTGTCCAGGATCGCAAGCCCGGAGTGGACGTAGCCGCCGGGGGAGTTGATGTAGAGCTTGATGTCCTGGCCCTTCTTCTCGTTGGCCAGGAAGAGCATCTGGGCGATGACCAGGCTGGCCACGTAGTCGTCTATCGGGGTGCCGATGAAGATGATGCGGTCCTTGAGCAGGCGCGAGAAGATGTCGTAGGCCCGCTCGATGTGGCCTTCCTTCTCGACGACGATGGGCACGAGAGAGGGCATGAGGCTCTTTCCTGAGGGTTTCGGGCTAAGGAGTTCGTAGTGCGGGCTTTAGCCCGTATCTCGCCATCAAGAGACGGCCTGAAGGCCGCACTACAAGCTCCCACTTCATTCGGCTGAAGTGTTACGGGTCAGGCCTCGGGAGCTGCCGGCGCGGCCTGCGGTTCGCTGGGCGGCTGAGCCGGGGCCTGGGTGACGGCTGCGTTCTGGACGAGGAAGTCGCGCACCTTCTCCTCGCGCATTTCGTGGCGGAGAGAGCTGAGGCGGCCCTCGCGCTCGAGCTCGCTCGCCACGTCCTCGGGCCGGCGGCGGTAGTTCAGCGCGATGGCCTGGATGCGCTGGTTCACCTCGTCCTCGGTCACGTAGATTTTCTCTTGGTCGGCGATGCGCTCGTAGATGAAGTAGAGCTTGCACTGTCGGACGCTGGCGTCGCGCGTCTGGGACGCCACGCCGGCGAGGAGCTTGTCAATCTCATCCTGCGGCTCGCCGCGGTAGAGGAGAGCGAGGCGCTGCCGCTCGCGCGCCTGCTCCACAAGGCGTTCGACGAGGCCCTCGGGCACGTCGAACTCCGTCAGGCCCAGGAGGCGTTCGCCGATGCGCGCGTGCACCAGCTCGTCCGCCTCGTGGTCGCGCGAGCGCCGCAGTTCGTCGTGCAGCTCGTCCTCGAGGTCCTCGAGGTCGTCGAAGCGCAGCGACTTGGCCCACTCATCTGTGGCCTCGGGCAGGACCATGCGTCGGATTTCATCCACGGTGACCTCCAGGTCCACCGCCTTCCCGCGGTGCTGCTCGGCGGGGAAATTGTCGGGGAGCGTGGCCTTGAAAGTCCGCGTGTCGCCCAGCTTCGCCCCGAGCATGGCGGCCCGGAGGCCGGGCACGGGGATGCCCGCGATAGTCTCATTGGTGAGGAAGGCGCCCAGTTCGGCCGCGCGCCAGACCTCCTGCCCGTCACTGAGCGCAATCGCGTGGCAGACGGGGACGTCGGTCTCCTGGACCTCGCCCTCTTCGAGCTTCTCGAACTTGCCCTGTCGGCGGCGGAGGTTCTCGAGTGCCGCCTTCACGTCCTCATCAGTCACCCTCACCGCCGGCCGCTCGACGGCGATGCCCTTGTAGCCCTCGAGCTTGAAGTCCGGCACGATCTCGACCTTGAGCTCGTAGGTGAGCGCCGCCTTGGGGTCCAGAGAGATCGCCTTATAGTCTGCCGCAGTGGGGATGGCCAGCCGCAGCTTGTGGTCCTCCAGCGCCTCCTTGAGGCCCTCATCCACGAGCGTCTGCTTCACGGAGTCGCCCACCTGTTCCCCGAAGCGGCGCTCGAGGACGTGGCGTGGGATGTGGCCTGGGCGGAAGCCCTTGAGGAACACCGTCTTGCGCAGCTCGCCGTAGCTCCTCTCCACCTCCACGACGACGCGCTCCTGCGGCACCTCGATCTTGAGGAGGCGCAGGCACGGCCCCGCCTCAGTCACCGTCGCCACCGCCCTGGGCCGAGGCCTCGGCTCCTCGGGAGTCGCCTGAGTTTCTGGGGGACTTGCCGCTGTGCCCTGCCCCACGCTGCCCGCTTCCTGCTCTGCCATGCCAGACGATTGCCTCCGTCCCTGTTGCCCGGTAGATGCCCGTGGAAATGAAAATGGAGCGGGCGATGGGACTTGAACCCACGACATCAACGTTGGCAACGTTGCGCTCTACCACTGAGCTACGCCCGCTCGCTCAGGCGGGGCCGCGGCGGCCCCGCGCCGTGTTGTCCCTTTTATTGTACTCCCCTAGCCCGCCGAGTCAAGCGCAAATGGCCTTGCGGCTCGCGTCACGCCGTCCAGTCTTTGGTCCTCAGGCCCCTCACCCTCTGGAAATCAGCGTCCGATGTCACCAAGATGGCTCCGCGCTCCAACGCAGCAGCGGCAATCCAGAGGTCGTTCTCATCGAGGGGCGTGCCATTCAACTCGCACTCCAACTTGATCCGCGCGTAGATGTCTGCCGCGCCTTCGGGGAGGGCCTCGCACGGAATGAGCTCGAAGTACTTTGCGGCTTTGGCCTCCACTTCGCGCCGGCGGCGCCCGTGTGGCATGCGGGCGAGCCCGAAGAGGATCTCACCCCTGGCGATGGTGTTGATGACCACACGGTCCGTTGGTTCGATCGATTCTGCACGCGCAACCGCCCGAGCATCCTCATCCATCAGGGCACTGAACGCATTGGTGTCGAGCACATAGATGGCCACCTAGCGCCTCCTGTTCCGTCGGCTCCGGGTGAGCGGGTTATCGAACCGCACCGGGCGTTTCCCCTCTTCGATGAGTCGCATGAGTTCTGCTACATCGCCCGGCTTGAGGTGTGGCGGCGCATTGACCGCCGCCATGACGGCCTCCCTTGACCCTTTCACCGGCTCCACCGGCCTCACCACCACCCCTGTGCCATCGGGCAAGTCAACGTCGCCCTCCAGCACCACTGTGCGTCCATGCACCGTCCCATTGTAAGTTGCTTGAGCCATGCGCAGGCCTCCTTCTCCCTCCAACGTATTGACAGCGTCCCAAGTCCTTGAGATCGTGGGTGTGCCTGCGGCCGGTGCGTCGGGGGCTTTGCCCCCGAACCCCCAGGATTTTCCGCTTTCGGGCCGCCGGCACCCCAACAGGAAAATGGCCGC
>VGYW01000509.1 GCA_016872875.1 Planctomycetota bacterium
ATCAGGGCGAAGCCCTGGGAAAGGCGGTGATACGCGGGTCAGCCCTGTAGGGGCGTACTGGCGCCCCTGGGCAGGATGTGGCGCCGGGGGGGCACATAGTACGCCCTGTCAGGGCTGACCTTACCGGCCGCCCCTTCCCAGGGCTTCGCCCTGGGCCGCTATAGTACGCCCCTGACGGGGCTCCGGAACAGTTCACCAGAACTGGGGGCCATACTCCCGTCAAGTGGCATCTTTGACATTTCGCGTGGAAACTGGTAGATTGCAGAGAGTATGTTGGGATGCGGGCATTCCCTTCAGGTGCGAGCCTCGGCGGCGACGATGAGCGATGATCCCCGGAAAGAGCCGGCAGCGGGCGAGCTGGCGCTGCCCCCGTGGGGCAGCCGCAGCGTGCTGGTGGTGGACGACGAGGACGTGACCTGCAAGTACCTCCAGCGGGCGCTGCGCGAGCAGGGCTGCGAGGCGGCCTGCTGCCACTCGGGCCATGAGGCGCTCGACGCGCTGCGGCGCACCCGCTACTCGCTCCTCGTGGCCGACCTGCGCCTGCCCGACATGAGCGGGATGGACCTCCTGCGCGAGGCCCGCCAGCTCGCCCCGCAGACCTCGGTCATCGTGGTCACAGGCTTCGGCTCGGTGGAGACGGCGATCGAGGCGATGAAGCTCGGGGCGAGCGACTACCTGATCAAGCCCCTGCGCGGCGAAGAGCTGCGCCTGGTGGTGGACAAGGTGTTCGACCAGCGGCGGCTGCTCGACCAGATCGCCCAGCTCCGGCTCGAGCTGGCCGGCCGCTACCACTTCGAGAACATGATCAGCCAGGACCCCAAGATGCGCGCCATCTTCGCCACCATCGCGCGCGTGGCCGCCACGGACACCACGGTGCTCATCACGGGCGAGACAGGCACGGGCAAGGAGCTCGTCGCCCGCGCCATCCACTACAACTCGCGGCGCCGCGAGAGGCCGTTCATGGCCATCAACTGCGGGGCTTTTCCCGAAACGCTCCTCGAGAGCGAGCTGTTCGGCCACGAGCAGGGCGCCTTCACCGGCGCCGTGGCCACCAAGCCCGGCATCTTCGAGGTCGCCGACGGCGGCGCCCTGCTCCTCGACGAGATCGGCAACATCCCGCACCCCATGCAGGTCAAGCTCCTCCGCGTCCTCGAGGCGGGCGAGTTCAAGCGCCTCGGCGGGGTCGAGACCCTGCGGTGCGACGTCCGCATCCTGGCGGCGTCGAACGTGGACCTGGAGGCAGCGGCGGACGCCGGCGGCTTCCGCCGCGACCTCCTCTACCGCATCAACGTCGTGCCCATCCTGCTGCCGCCCCTGCGCGACCGGGTGGGGGACGTGCCGCTCCTCGTCGAGCACTTCATCCGCCGCCACGGGCCGCGCATCAACCCCGCCGTGCGGGACATCGCGCTCCCCGCCATGCGCAAGCTCCTCCGATACCCCTGGCCAGGAAACGTCCGACAGCTCGAACACGCCATCCAGCGCGCGCTCATCCTGGCCGACGGCGACACGCTGCTGCCCGAGCACCTGCCCCTCGGCGAGGCGGAGGAGGCCGCGGGCGGCCAGGAGCTGAAGTTCAACGAGCAGCTCCCGCTCGACGAGCTCCGCTCCGAGCTCGTCGCGAGGCTCGAGCGCGCCTACCTCGAACGGGTCCTCCGCCTCCACGGCGGCAGCATCCGCAAGACGGCGCGCCACGCCGGACTCTCCGAGCGCGGCGTCTACGACAAGCTCAAGAAGTTCGGCCTCGACCGCAAGGCATTCAGGCCCGTCCGCCAGGGAGCGCGCCCGTGAACCCGATGGCCCGCCTGCGAGGTAACAGAGATGGCTAAGAATCCGACCTCCAAGATCTCCAAGAAGCCGAAGCACCCGGTCGTCCGCATGGCCATTGCGTGGGGCATTCTCCTCGCGGTGGTGGGCGGCGTCGTCGCCGTCCTCTGGTGGGTGGTGGGGCCGAGGTCGCTCGGGATCATCTCCTCGCGCGACCGCGGCCGCGACCGGGCGCAGGAGGAGGCCCCCAGGGTGGCGCTCTTCTACAGTTGCGGGCTCGAGGGGCGGCTGGCGCCCTACGTCTGCGAGGAGGGCGCGCTCGGCGGCGTCGCCCGAATGGCCTCCGTCTTCTCGGCCTGGGCCAAGGACCAGCCCTACAGGATAACCGTTGACGCCGGCAACAGCACGCTGAGCGGCCACCCGGCCGCCGACACGATCAACACGTTCGCCTGGAACGCCCTCGAGCGGCTCGGCTACGACGTGGTGAACTGCGGGGACAACGAGGCCACGCTGTCCCTTGAGGAGCTGCGGAAGTTCTCGAAGGACCGCAAGTTCAAGATCATCTCGGCGAACCTGGTGCGAGCCGACACGCGCGCGCCGGTGTTCCCGACCCATCACATCATGCGGCGGCGGGGCTACAACGTGGCCTTCATCGGCCTGCTGCGCGAGGACATCCTGCCGAAGCACACGGGCAAGGGGGTGCGCCTCATCGGCCCAGCCGACGCGCTCCGCGGCGCCCTCAACCTGGTGAAGGGGAAGGCCGACATCATCGTGGTCCTCGCCTTCCTGCCCCCGGAGGAAATCTACGCCCTCGCGTGGAGCCACCCAGAGGTCAACGTCTTCCTCGGCGGCCTCGCGCCGGCCAGCTCGGCGCCCTACGAGATCGCCGGGCCGCGCGTCAACCCCGCCAGCCTGGTCTCCTACCTCGGCGACCAGGGCTGCACCGTGACGATGCTCGACGCCTCGTTCCCCAAGGGGCGGCCGCCCGCGGCCGCGAGCCAGACCAGCCTCCTCGACAGCTCGGTGCCCGCCGACCCCGCCTTCGCGGGCCTCATCTCGGAGTTCACCGCCGCGCTCAGCGGCAAGCCGCTCCCGGGGGCGGGCCAGGACCCCAAGATGCCCTGCACCAGCTCCTACACCGGCTCGGTCGCCTGCCAGTTGTGCCACAGGGACGAATACGTCAAGTGGCAGGCCACCCGGCACGCCGGGGCCTACGTCACCCTGCTCGACAAGGGGAAGCAGAAGGACCCCGCCTGCCTGGCCTGCCACGTGACCGGCTACGGCCAGCCCGGCGGCTACGACCCGGTCAGGGCCGCCACCCCGCCGCCCGTCGCCGGCAAGGAGGCGCCCCTGGCCGTCAAAGGCCCCGGAAAGGACCATCCCCTCAAGGGCGTCGGCTGCGAGGCCTGCCACGGCGGCGCCCGCCGACACTGGGGCATCGCCATCCGCGACCGCTTCGCCACCGCCAGGACCCCCTTCCTGCGGCCAAAGCCCTCCCTCGAAAACTGCATCCGCTGCCACACCGCCGCCCGACCATGCCTCGAACCCGGCGCCACCGAGCGCTACGAGCGGAACGAGTACATGGACAAGATCAAGCACTGGAAGTAGTTCCTGTCTCTTGTCCTCTTCAGTTTGCGGGGACGGGCGAGCTGTTTGTCCCTACGACTTCCCGCAAGAGCAGCCCGGTAAGGCAATGGAATGAGGCGAACGCTGATTGTCGTGGGCTGCCTCCTGGCCGTGCCGCTCGGGCTGGCCGTGCTCGTGGCGCTGCTGGCGCGCGCCACCTGGGCACTCTCGGGCGCGGGGCGGACGCCGCTGAGCTCGCTCGAAGGCATCGCGGTGCCGGAGCGGAGCCCGCGCGAGCCGCGGGCGGTCCACGCCGTGGCCGAATGGCCGGCAGAGCGCGGGCGAAGCTTCCATGAGGCCCCGACGCTGGCCGAACGGGTGAGGGCCGGCTCGCTGCCGCCCGTGGCCGAACGGCTCCCGGAGAACCCCCTGGTCGTCGTGCCGCCAGAGCAGAATGGCCCCTACGGCGGCACCTGGGCGCGCTTCGCAACCGACACAGGCGACGCAGGCGTCTACGAGGCCCGCCTCTCCTACGATGGCCTGGTCCGCTGGGACCCTATGGGGCGACGCATCCTGCCGAACCTGGCGACCCGCTGGGAGGTGGCCGATGGCGGTCGCACCTACACCTTCTGGCTCCGACGCGGCGTCAGATGGTCCGACGGCGCGCCCTTCTCCGCCGACGACCTTCTCTTCTGGTACAACGACGTGCTTCAGAACCCCGAACTCACGCCCGTGGCGCCCGTGGACTTCCGCCGCGGCGGCGAGCTCGTGCGGCTCGAGAAACTCGACGACTTCACGCTCCGCTTCCGCTTCAAGGAGCCCCACGGCCTCTTCCTCCAGATGATGGCCTCCGGCCTAAGCTACGCCATCCTCGGCTACCCAGCCCACTACCTCAAGCAGTTCCACCCGAGCTACGTGCCGAAGGCGAAGCTGGAGGCCGCAGCGAAGGCCAAGGGCTTCCACTACTGGTATCAGCGCTTCGGCGAGCGGCGCGACTGGCGGAACCCCGAGTGCCCGCGCCTCTGGGCCTGGCTCATGCACAAGCCCGACGCACTCCCCATCGTCTTCGAGCGCAACCCCTTCTACTGGAAGGTTGACCCCGACGGGCGCCAGCTCCCCTACCTCGACCGCGTGACCTTCGGCATCTTCGACATCGAGACCATCAACCTCAAGGCCATCAACGGCGAGACCGGCATGCAAAGCCGCCACATGGACTTCGCCAACTACCCCCTCTTCATGGAAAACCGCAGGAAGGGCCGCTACCGCGTCCTCCACTGGATCAACGCCGGCGGCAGCGTCATCCAGCTCGCGCCCAACCTGAACCAGAAGACCGACGCGGTGCTGCGCGAGGTCTTCGCCGACCCCCGCTTCCGCATCGCGCTCTCCCACGCGATTGACCGCGACGCCATCAACGAGGTCTGCTTCTTCGGCATCGGCAAGCCGCGCCAGCTCTGTCCACCCGCGGCTTCCCCCTACTACTCGCCCGCATACGAGCGTGCGCACGTCGCCTACGACCCCGCCCGCGCGAACGCGCTCCTCGACGAAATGGGCCTCTCAAGACGCGACGCCGACGGGGTGCGCCTCCGCCCCGATGGCCTGCCCCTCTCGATCTTCATCGAGACCACCTCGATGACCGGCAACGCCAAGATGCTCGAAATGGTCGCTCACGACTGGACGGCGGTGGGGGTGAAGACCGAGCTGAAGGTCACTGCGCGGGGCCTCTACTACACCCGCAAGGCCGCGCTCCTCCACCACGTGGGCGTCTGGTGGCCCGCCGACGAGCTCGTCCCGCTCGTTGACCCCCGCTGGTTCCTCCCCTTCTCCGCCGAGTCCATTCACGCCATCGGCTACTCCCGCTGGTTCACCTCTGGCGGCAAGAGCGGCGTCGAGCCGCAGGGCGACCTTCGCCGCTGCGTCGAGCTCTACCGCCAGATTCAGCAGACGCCCGACGAGGCGGACCACCGCCGCCTCTTCGCCGAGATCATCGAGCTGAACCGCAAGAACCTCTGGGTCATCGGCACCATTGGCGAGGTGCCCACCCTGGTCATCGCGAGCGACCGCATGCGCAACGTCCCGGAGGTCGCCGTCTACGGCTGGATTTTCCGCTCGCCTGGCAACACCGCCCCGGAGTGCTACGCGCTTCAGGATTAGCATTCCGCCCCCACCGACCTTGCGTCGGTGGGGCGGAGGATTGGCAACTAACGCGGAGCGCGACCCCCCACCCCCTTCCCCCTCCCCCGCCCGCCGCAGGCGGGCGGGGGCGGGGGGGGGGTGGGCGCT
>VGYW01000510.1 GCA_016872875.1 Planctomycetota bacterium
GCACCCAGGGCCTCGCCGACCGGGCGTCGCAGAACATGGACCCCGCCTTCATGTTCGAGAAGGCGGGGAAGTTCGACCTGGCGGCGATGTACTACCACCGCGCGCTCCGTGGCGTCGTGGAGAACTACGTGGCCTTCCACTTCAACGGCGACCCCGGCAACTACGCCACGGGCAAGTACGCCACGGAATACGTCCAACTCCCAAAGGAGTTCCAGGAGCGCTACAAGAGCTGTCTCGGCCAGGCGAAGCTCAGCCCCGAGCAACTCAAGCGGATGGAGTTCCTTGACTACCTCTGGATGTGCGAGTTCACGGACGAGGACTGCGGCGGGGTGCGCTGCGAGGTGGCGCTGATAGCGCCCGTGGCGGAGAAGCACGGGGACTTTCGCCTGGCGGAGCTGTGCCGCCGGGGCGAGGCGCGATACTATCGTGCCGCCGCCATCCCATTCCACGAGCGGTGCGCGAAGGAGCTCGACGCCGCGGGCCAGAAGGCGCTCGCCGCCACCCACCGCATGGCCGCGGCCGCCTACGAGGAGCGGGCGAAACGGGCCGACCTCCTCGCCCTCGGCGACAAGGCGCTCATGGCCCATCCCAGGCTCGGCGGGCCGGACCGCTCCCTCGGCGACTTCCGCCTCCACCCCCAGAAGGTCAACCCCGTCTCCTGGCAGGGCGTCCGCGCACGCCTCTTCGACAAGGAGAACAAGCCCAGGGGCCTCCCGCCCGATGAACTGGCGAAGATTCTGAAAGAGGAAGGGCTTGTGCACGGCAACGAGCACGTGCGCCTCGCGGCGGTGGCGACTCTGGCACAACTGGGCAACACGGACGCCGTGCTGGACGCCATCGGCGATTCGTCGCCCGTCGTCCACCAGGCCGCCGCCGAGGCCCTCGCCGCCGCAAGGTGGGCCAACGGCTGGGGCGCCTGCCTCAACTCCAAGCACCCAGCCGTCCGAGCCGCCGTCGCTCATCTCCTGACCCCCGCGGGCGACGAGCCGCTGACCCGCACGTGGGTGATCACTGAGCTGATTCGCGGCCTCGGCTCCACCTCCGCAAAGACCCCCGCCTTCTGCCAGGCCGCCCTCGAAACCGTCACGGGCAAGAAGCTCCCGAAGGACGACTGGGCCGCCTGGTGGAAGTCGCTCGGCAATCCGCGCGCCGGCCTCGCCCGCAAAGGCCCGGAGGGAACACCAGAGACCGACCTGACGCTCGACTTCGGCGCCTGGTGGCAGAGCGGCTATCAGACCGCCCCTAACCCGTTGGTGAAGTACGACCCGCCCGCCATTGTCGAATGGCAGGGCTGGCTCATCGTGCCCCGCGACGGCGAGTACCGCCTCTACGCCCGCAACTGCGGCGAGGCCAGGACGGGCAAGAACTCTGTGGTCACTCCCGGCCGCGTCGGCTTCCCTGGCCTCTACTTCTCCGCGCCGGCTGCCACTGTGCTACTCGATGGCAAACCCGTGCTGCCTCATCCCACCGACGCGGTTCAGGACCCCACCGGCGGCGTGCGGCTGGACTTCAGCGACCCGCTCCGCCTGACGAAGGGCCTCCACCGCATTGAGGTGAAGTTCGACTACCGCTCCCGGCCCACGGGCTTCTGGGACCCTCAGCCCTGCCTCCGCCTCTACTGGTCGAGCGACCACTTCCATCGCCACGTCATCCCAGCCCAGTGTCTGATCACCGGGGACGCCGCCCCACGATAGAGGAGAGGTTGGCATCCACACATCTAGTTTCCTCAGTCCCGAAGGGACAGCAGTGGCTTGCCGGCGGCTTCAGCCGCCGGATCGCGGGCCAACCCGGGGCCAGTCCCGAAGGGACGGCAGAACTCCGTGGCAGCGCGTCCCGCCACCATCTCTGCCGTCCCTTCGGGACTGCGCCGGTTCTGGCGCCCGGGCCCGGCGGCTGAAGCCGCCGGCAACCCACTTCGCTCCCTTCGGGAGCAAGGCACACGGGTGCCCGCGACCCTGCTCCGCTGCCCGCGGCGCGGTGCGGCTAGGCATGATATGTGCGGCCTTCGCCGCTGCCGCGTCTGGCGCTGACTGGGCGACGTTCCGCGGCGGCTTCGCACGGTGTGGGACCACAGGCGGGACGCCTGTGCCACCGACGCCTGTGCCACCGACGCCTGTGCCACCGACGCCTGTGCCACCGACGCCTGTGCCACCGCCTGCCGCACGGCTCCTTTGGCGCTTCCGCGAGGAGAAGCTCCTCGACCGCCACCCCTTTGCTTCCTCGCCCGCGATCGCCGGCGACCGCGTGGTCATCGGCGGCGACAGCTATCGCGTCTACTGCCTCGACCTGGCGACGGGCAAGCCCCTCTGGCGCTTCGAGGCCAAGTGGCCAGTCTTCTCATCCCCCGCCATCGCCGACGGGCGGGTCTACGTGGGCGAAGGGCTCCACGACAACACCGACTGCAAGCTCTATTGCCTTAACCTCAAAGACGGCAAGGAGTTATGGTCAATCCAGACCAGGAGCCACACCGAATCATCACCCACCGTGGTGGGGGGGAAGGTCTACTTCGGGGCAGGCGACGACGGCCTCTACTGCGCCGACGCCCTCACCGGCAAGCTGCTGTGGCAGCACAAGGGGCCGCACGAGGACGGCTGCCCACTCGTCGTCGAAGGCCGCGTCTACATCGGCTCGGGCTATGGTTTTCAGGGCGTCGTGTGCGTAGATGCCAAGGATGGCTCGCCCGTCTGGAAGAAGGAGTTGCCGGCGCCCGCCTGGTCGGGCCTCTCCTACGCGGGCGGACGCCTCTACGTGCCCGTGGGCAAGGGCACGTTCACCGAGAGCGCCAAGCCCCCCTACGGCGAGGTCCGATGCCTTAACCCCAAGAATGGCGAAGACATATGGCGTTTCCGGGATGTCAAGGACGCCGTCCTCACCGCCGTGGCCGTGAGCGGGGAGCGAGCGGTCTTCGGCTCCCGCGATGGCGCCTGCTACGCCCTCGACGCCCCCACCGGCAAGCTCCTCTGGCGCACGGACGTTGGCTCGCCAATCCTCTCCTCCCCGGCGGTCGTGGGCGACGCCGTGCTCTTTGGGGACGACGACGGGAAGCTGACCTGCCTGCGCCTCAAGGACGGCGCGAAGCTCTGGGCGGTAGACACAAGTGACGACGCCACTGTGGTTTCCCCCGACCCCCGCATCCTCTCGTCCCCCGCCGTGGTGGACGGGAGAGTCATCTTCGGCTCCTCCAACGGCATGGTCTACTGCTTCGGCAAGTCCGGAGAGTAGACGACTACGCTCCACTGCCCCATGATGTCGCTGACTGACCCACCCCGGTCATCCGGCCATCGCTCGTCCAAGCCAGTGGCGTCGGCGGCAACCACACGTATCTCTTGATATGCCCAACAGTTATGGCAAGAGGTGCCCATGCGCTGGGGCATGGCGGCATGTCGTTTGCTATTGTGGGGCACCGATGCGCAAGGACCACCGATGTGGCTTCAACCCGGCTCGGAGAACTCTACATGCGCCCCACGATTGCGCTGCCTCTCGCCGCGTTCTGCCTCTTCGCGGTAAATCACGCGCTGGCAGGGCGTTACGTCGGACAGTTCACCGCCACCGCCTACTGTTCCTGCCAGAAGTGCTGCGGGCGGGGCGCCAAGGGCATCACGGCGAGCGGGAAAGGTGTCCGGCGCGGGATGATCGCCGCCGACTGGGGGGTCCTGCCCCGTGGGACGCGTGTGGAGCTTTCGGCCTTCCCCGGCCACACCTTCGTGGTCGAGGACACCGGGAGCGCCATCGTGGGCAACCGCATTGACGTCTGGTTCCCCTCCCACCTCCTGGCCCGCCAGTTCGGCGTTCGCCGCGGCGTCAAGGTCTGGATGCTCCCCGCCCCCGCCGCCGCGTCGGCCCTCACTCCGCCCAGTCCTCGACCTCAAGGCCTGGCACGCGCCGGAACTCCCGCTCGTTGTTGGTGACGAGTGTCCGACCGAGGGAGAGGGCGTGGGCGGCGATGAGCGTGTCGAGCGGCCCAATGGCCTGGCCCCGCCCCTCGAGCAAGGCGCGAAGCCAGCCATAGTGGGGGGCTGCCGCAGGTCCGTACGCCAGGATGCTCACTGGCATCAGAAACTTCACAAGGGCAAGCCAGTTGCGGGCTGGGTCGGAACTCTTCTGAACGCCGAACTCCAGCTCGCTGAGAGTGATGCTGGAGATGGCTACCTCGGACGGGTCAGACTCCAGCGCCGCGTCGAGACGCCGGGCCACCTGCGGCGGCCGCCTCTTCATCGCGTAGATGCACGTGTTCGTGTCGAGCAAGTACGCCATCTGAATGGCTCCCGTGTCTCCTGCTTGCCCTGCTCGCGCGTCGCCATGAAGTCTGGCGTGAACATGTCCAGGCTCTCTCTGAAAGACTTCATGAGGGCAGACTTCGACATGAGGATCACCATTTCGCCGATCCGCTTGACGTAGACTTCCTTCCCTCGGAAGCGGCAGTCCTTCGGCAGCCGCACGGCCTGGCTGCCCCCGGTCGTGAAGAGCTTTGCGGTCTCCATGGGCGGTTCTCCTTGTACCTATCTGAGTATATACTTCATGGCCGCCTCTGTCAAGTCTTCTCGACCTGCTCCGGCACATCTTCGAGGCAGACGCCGTCCTTCTCGAGCGTGGCCTGGAGAGCTGCGATGTCCACCTGCGCCATGTCGCATCTGGCCGCAAGGGCCACGGCCGCTGCCGTGCCGACACCCTGGCCCATGACCATGCAGTGGGTCTGCACGCGGACCGACGAGCGCCCCTCGTGGGTCGAGGAGGCGCAGCGGCCGGCGGCCGCCAGGTTGGGGATGGCGGCGTTGAGGCACATGCCGAGCGGGATGTGGTAGCTCTTGCCCACGGGGACCATGTTGCGCTGGCCGCGGTCGTTCCATCTTCTCGCGGTCGCTCCGGTGCCAGCCCGTCACGAGTGCGGCGGTAGCCATCCCTCCTATCATCGGCCAGCGCTCCAGCAGCACCACCGAGGCCCCGTGCCGTGCCGCGGCCACCGCCGCCGTTATCCCCGACACCCCTCCCCCGCACACCAGCACGTCGCACTCCGCCAGCACCGGCACCTTCTGTTCCGGAACCGTGATGGTCATTGCCTTCGACTCCTTCAGTGTCCGCCCGAATGCGACGCGCTCCGCGACCAGCGGCGCTGCCGCGCCAGCCGCAAGGAAACTGCGCCGGGTCGCAGGATTCCCCTTCCTTTCGCGCACCCGTTTGTAGTGCGGCCTTCAGGCCGTATCCTGGCGTGACGGGCTGAAGCCCGCACTACGAACCCCCTCATTCTCTCAGACGCGCTATGTTCTCTTTCCCATGAACTCCCTGAGCACTTTCAGTTGCTTCACCATAGCCGGGCCCAACCGGGCCTCCCCATGCTCCGTCAGCGTCTCAACGCCTGCCACCACCATGTCCTTCAGATTCTCCACAGCTTCCTGCTGCGTGTCCCCGCTCGCGCTGATGTTGGCGTCGTAGAACGTGGCAATGTAGGAGTCGTCGCAGAACTCAACGACTGCGTGGAATGGCTTGAGCAGCTCGTAGGGTTCCGGCGCAAGCGTCTCAATGGGCACGATGGTCGGCGCGCGCGCTTCCAGCTTGGCAACTCGCTTCCGAAGCGCGAGGACGCCTTTCTCCAACGACTCAAGT
>VGYW01000511.1 GCA_016872875.1 Planctomycetota bacterium
GGGCAACACCACGTAGTCTCCGCTTGGACCATTGAGGATTGGAGTTTGGGGCTTGTTTGGCGCTTGGTGCTTGTGGTTTGGTGGTTCCCGCATTTCTCACCAGCCGCTGGTGAGAAATGCGGGCTAAGTGGCCGCGTTCGGAAGTCCGGTGACGTATCGAGCGCCCCGGAGCGGCCACGCTGCGGGGGATTGGGGGGACGCAGAAGTCCCCCCAAGGGGTGACAGTGGAGCGGTGCGAACCGGTGCAGCACCGCGAAACGCCAGAGGGGCGATAGCCCCTATGGAAGTGCGTCGTTTCGGCGGCGGACGTGCGTCACTGCACTTGCGAAACGACGCACTAAGTCGCTCGCCGCGCCGAGGCCCGGCGACAGATCGAACCCGAAAAGCCCTTGACAAACAGAAATGACACGCCTATGATCCACCCGGCCGGCGAGACGGAAGCCGGCAGCCGGGACCCTGCCGAAGGGAGCGAAATCGAGTAAGGTGTCCCCTGGAATCACCACCATACTGTATCACCTGCGCGACACAGGTGTTTGACCCACTATGGGCGCTTTGGCGATCCGGCGGCTTCCGTGGCGGTCCCACCATACTGTATCACCTGCGCGACACAGGTGTTTGACCCACTATGGGCGCTTTGGCGATCCGGACGCGTCACTGGCGGTTTTTCCCATACCGGGTCAACTGCGCGTGGGCACTTGACCCAGTATGGGCGGAACCGCGCTCCACGGCCGCTGGTCTCGGAAGCCTCGCGGAAAAGGGGAAAAATGGATTCTTACGACCCGACCCCAAGGCTACAAGGCCACGAAGCCCATTTCCCAGGTGCTCGCCGCGTTGTCGAGCATGGCCTACCATTCCCACATGTTCTTGGTGCGCCAGGCCCTATGGGTGTCAGGCACGATGCCAGGAGAGCCGGAGGAGAGGAGAAGGCCAACCACGGATTGCACCGATAGCACGGATAAGAGAGCGAGACCGACAGGGTTCGGCTCCCGATCCCGCTCGCCTCCTTGTCCTATCCGTGCCATCCGTGCCATCCGTGGCTGTCCCGTTTCCCTGCGCCGCCTCAGCCGCTCGCCGCGCCGAGGCCCCGCGCCAGAGCGAATCCGAAAAGCCCTTGACAAACAGAAATGAAACGCCTGTAGTTGGTATCTGAAGACGCGACACCGCCGGCTCATCTCCGGAGGCGATCACTCCCCAAGGGCCAGATCCATCGCCTCGGAGTCAGTCAGCTCGTCGGACCTCATCATGTTCCCGCACTCGCGGCAGAGGCGGGTCCCTACTTGGTGCCTCCAGCAGATATTAGGGTCCCCGCACTTCCGGCAGCGGAACACATTGTCCGGTTCAGTGGCCTCGTGACAGATCGAACAGATGACGAGGCCGCGCTGGGTTGCACCTCCTTGGTTCCTGCCGCCCATTGCCTCCTGGCCCCCAAGCCGACCGACTAGGCTCGCCCTGAGCTGCTTGTAGGTTTCCTCAGTGATTTCGCCCAGGATGAAGCGTTCCTCGAGTTTCTGAAGAAGTTCCTGCGGTGTGGCCATTGCCATCCTCCTCAGAGTGGCCCGCAACCGTCAGCGCCTGCGCAGGATAGGCTAACAAGTAGGCCCGCTTCAGTCAAGGTGCGGAAGGCCCTGGTCTCGGGAGTTCTGGGACACCATTCGGGATTATTCCCCGTCACCGCGGAGAGCGAGCCCGTCGCCGCCGGTGGCGCGCACGCGGGGTTGGGCGGAGGCCCAGCCGCCTCATGAGTTCGGCTTGCGACAGGGTCTTTGAGCCGCTCGACCTGGTCTCGGCCAGGACGAACTGCCTGCCCCCTCCTCGCTCGCTTGTGTTCACGGGAGTATCCTACGTGCTGGCCGGAGCATGCGATTTCGCGCTGGCGACTACACGCGCGGGAGAGGCGGGCCGCTTCGGGGGGAGGCAAACGTATTGCCGGCCAGAGGCCCGCTCTCGGGCCTTGTAGTCCTCGTAGATGGCGCGCAGGTCGTAGTTGAACCGAGCGGCATGCGCGTCCCGCACGCGCCGGACCTCTTCCACGATGGGGTCTTTCCACATGGGCTAATCCTCCATCAGCTCCTCGGGAGTGCAGATCACGGGAGGCACGTATCCAAGTTGGTGGCAGATTCCTTCGACCAGGTGGCGCACCTTGGCGTTGGCGATGTGCGCGCAGTTCCAAGTGAGCAGGTAGTCTACGCCGTTGGTAGCGGCGATCGCGATGTGGAACGCGTCCTCCGGCTTCTCCGCCGGCACAGCGCCTCGCGCGATGAGTTCCGACGCGAGGTCAAGGGCGGCCTGGGTGAGTTCAAGGGTGGCCACGTCTTGGATCGCCTGAAGCCGCTTGGCGGCGGCCTGCGCGTCCCCTTCGCCCGCTTCTCGGACCACGACTTCCGAGCAGAACAGGTCGTAGTCCTGCCGCTTCAGGTCCCACCACTCCTGGGTCACTTGCTGGTGGCCCGCAACCAGCAGGTCCCTCGAAAGCTTCGACGTTAGGTAGCTGACAACCGAGGTTTCGACGTAGACTTTGGGTTTCATAGTCGGTCCCTGGGGCCCCAGGCCACGGCTATCCCTGTGTCCCTATTATACTCTGGCGCTCCCGGCGACTTCAACCATCGTGGGGCGGCGCGGCGCGGTGCCTGGCACAGCAAGACAGCAAGAATGGAGGAGTCCGTCTCAACGCAGGGGCAAGTAGGTGACCGTTCCCGCCCACTCCCCCTGAAGGCTACTTGCTCCGCGCCCGGCGCGCGAGCAGGCGCGCCCGAATGCCGTTGGGAGGCCAACGCCGTTCCGCTCGTTCCCTGGCTTTCCGCTCCTGCCGCTCGGCTTCGCGGAGGTACGACTCGACCTCGGCTTGGTGGCGGAGGTAGTAGCCGATGGCCACATAGGCATCGGCCAGGTCCAGAGCAGGGTATTGGGCGACGATCTCCTCGGCGCTTGCCCCTTCGAGGAATGCCCCCACGACGCTGTCGAGTGTGACGCGCGTACCGCCGATCCGCACCACGCCATGGGCATCCTGGGCTAGAGGCGCCGCTTCTTTCGCTATGGTGAACGCCATGGGGTTCCCCTTTCGTCTGGCCTGATTATACGTCCCGCCCAACACGCCGTCAAGGGCATGTCGGCTGGGGTGTTTCACTTTCACTTATTGCTGCCCTCCCCTGAGTCTGTCCGCAAGGCGCCGGTTGGCCCGCGGGTGGGCGGCGCCGTTTGCCCCCTGTGGCGGCTTGCCCGGCAGCAGAACGATGGCATGATAGGGACAGAAGGAGTGATATGCGATGGACAAGCCCCGAAGAGCCAAGGCCTCGGTGGAGGAAGTGGACGCAATGATCCTTGCCCTTCAGTGCGCACGACGCCAGGAGCTTCGTCGAGACCTTCCTGCCTCCTGTCTGAGCCGCGCGAGCATGACTTCTGGTGTTGGCGGACCACTGATTCCGGGATCGTCGTCGTTGTCGTCGTCGTCCTCGTCGTCGAGCGTTCTGGCCTTGCTTGTGAGCGGCGCAATCGGATTCGACGACGACGACGAGGACGACGACGAGCACGACCAGAAGCGGGGGAAGGAGGCGGTTGCCAAAACCCGAAGTCATACTCGACCACGCCATCGCCTTGACACCCGCCCTCTGCCGCGGCATGATAGCCGTCGTCGGTCTGGTCCGGCATCTGTGCAAGTGGCCATTGCACAAAGGGGCTCTCCGAAACAGGGAAGGAGGCAGGATGTTCACCGTGGAAGGCATTGCGTGGGCGGCTGGCCTGTTGATCGTTGGCCTGGCGTGCGCGGCCACGGCGGCCGAGGGCACGGCGGCGGGGAGGATACCGGTGATCCTGGACACGGACATCGGGGGGGACATTGACGACACGTGGGCGCTGGCGCTGCTGCTGAAGTCGCCCGAGGTGGACCTCAAGATGGTGGTGACCGACACGGGCGACACGGTGTACCGCGCGAAGATCGCGGCGAAACTCCTCGAGGTGGCGAAGCGCACGGAGGTGCAGGTCGCCGTCGGCATTCAACAGAAGGGCCACGGGAAGCCGCAGGGACCCTGGGTGGCTGACTACGACCTGGCGAAATACCCGGGCAAGGTGCACGACGACGGCGTGGCGGCGTTGATCGACATGATCATGGCGGCGCCGCAGCCCGTCACCCTCATCTGCATCGGCCCCGTGCCGAACATTAAGGCCGCGCTCGCCAAACAGCCCGAGATAGCGAAGAAGGCACGCTTCGTGGGCATGCACGGCAGCATCCGCAAGGGCTACAACGGCGGCCCCAAGCCGCAGCCCGAATACAACGTCAAGCAGGACGTCAAGGCGTGCCAGGCCGTCTTCACCGCCCCCTGGCCCATGACCATCACGCCGCTCGACACCTGCGGCATCGTGCGCCTGCGGGGCGACAAGTATCGCAAGGTCGCAGAATCGGACGACGCCATCGCCAAGGCGGTCATCGAGAACTACCGCTTCTGGTGGAAGGCCCACAACCCGAACAAGCCGGAGAAGATAGACGCCAGCTCGGTCCTCTTCGACACCGTGGCCATCTACCTCACGTTCTCGACCGACCTGCTGAACATGGAGCGGCTCAACATCGTCGTCACCGACGACGGCTTCACCCGCGAGGACCCCCAGGGCAAGGCGATGGACTGCGCAATGTCCTGGAAAGACCTCTCCGCCTTCGAGGACCTCCTCGTCGCGCGTCTTACCGGCAAATGAGGCGTTGAGCGATGGCCACTCTGGAGAGCACGCCGTCGGCCTTGCTCGTTGTGTTGGTTGCCACAGGGTTAGCGGCGGCTGCGGGCGGTCCGGCGCCCGCGGGGCCGGTGCCGGCGGCTGAACTGCTCGCGCACTTTCCCGACCGGGCACACGCCGCGGTGTGGCGCAACTGGCAGGCGGTGGAGCCTGAGCGAATCGCGAAGCTGCTCGGCACCTCGGTGGAGAACGTGGCGGCGATGGCCAACTCGATGGGCCTGCCGCCCGCCGCACCTATCCCGCCCGAGCAAAAGGCCCGCGGCTACTTCTGGATGACCCTGTGCCGCCGAAACTGGCACCTGCTCCCAATGGAGCAACTGGCCGCCCTCCTGGAGACGACGCCCCAGGGGTTGATGAACTTCCTCCAGGTGGAGGAGCACGCGAACTGGGTCATCCTGGGCGGCTCGAAGCCGGCGTGCGAGCCGGTGCGCTACGAGCCGCCGAACCCCGAGGTCCGCCAGAAAGCCGCGCGGATAAAGCAGATTGTGCGGGAGCTCTTTGAGGAGGAGCTACGCAAGCCGGGCGAGCCGCGGTTCGCCTTCGTCCGCCGCCTGAGCGAGCCGAAGCCCTCCTACGCGCTCCCCGCGCAGCCGGCCAAGCGGCTCTTCGCCCCCAGGTTCATCTGCTCCTACCTGAAAATCTACGGCGAGCCACTTTTCGGGCGTGAAATGATGCCTGCTCTGGTTTACAGCACGGCTGGGCCGAGGGCAGTTTCCCGAAGCGCCGCGCATTCCACTGCAAACCGATGACTTCCTGCGCCGCACCCCGAGGCCTGGCGCGCCCCCCGTTGTCCGCGCCGGCACCCGGGCTGGGGTCCCGTG
>VGYW01000512.1 GCA_016872875.1 Planctomycetota bacterium
GCAAGGACGTTGACGCCGTCCAGATCACCGCGCCCGACCACTGGCACCCGCTGATGATCCTCGAGGCGGTCCGCCAGGGCAAGCACATGTACTGCGAGAAGCCCATCGGCTGGAGCGCCCGCGCCGCACAGGCCCTCCGCAAGGCCGTCAAGGAGAGCAAGTGCGTCTTCCAGTTCGGCACCCAGCAGCGCTCCGGCGGCAACTTCCGCCGCGCGTGCGAACTGGTCCGCAACGGCAAGATCGGCCAGCTCAAGACCATCCTCGTCGGCGTGCCCGGAAGCTGGACGTGTCCCAAGCAGCCCACGGAGCCGGTGCCGAAGGAGCTGGACTACGAGATGTGGCTCGGCCCGGCCCCGATGGCGCCCTACTGCTTCGAGCGCTGCCGGCCCTACACCCAGGGCAAGGGCTGGAGCATCTGGTACTGCATCTCGGACTACTGCATGGGCATGATCGGCAACTGGGGCGTCCACCACCTCGACATCGCCCAGTGGGGCAACAACACCGAGCTGAGCGGGCCGGCCGAAGTCGAGGGCACCGGCACGTTCCCCAAGGACATGCTCACCGACTGCGCGACGCACTGGCAGGTGGAGAACCGCTACGCCAATGGCGTGACCCTGGTGCACATGGACGACGCGACCGCCCGCAAGCACCCCCTGGAGCAGGACGGCCACGGCCACGGCGTCATGTTCATCGGCACCGAGGGCTGGGTCCACGTGGACCGCTCGCGCCTCGACGCCAAGGACAAGGCGCTCCTCAAGGCCAGGCCCGGCCCAAACGAAGTCCAGCTCTTCCGCAGCGACAACCACCACGGCAACTTCGTTGACGCCGTGAAGGGCCGCACCCGGCCGGCCGCCCCGATTGACATCGCCGTCAGCACGGACATCCTCTGCAACCTCCAGGAGATTGCGATACGGCTGAGGCGCAAGCCGCGTTGGGACCCTTCGGGGGAGGCGAGCGACGTGACGGAGTGCACTGCGTCACCGAGGTGTCCCCCCCGAAAGGTGCTTCGACAAGCTCAGCATGACAGAGGGGGGCGTAGCTCACTTGCACGGGGCCGATCTGGTGGGGGATGCGTGCTGGGGCGAGGCATCCAGTTCCCGCCGCGGCCCCACGCGCCGGCGCCTCAGGGCCGGCCCTTGATGAAGCGCGGGTCGGCCACGTCGAGCCGGACGGGGGCGTCAACCGCCTTCTCGCCGCCGGCCTCGATCCTGCACGTGCCGGTGTAGCGGGCGGGCGCCGCCTCGTGTCACTTGGCTGGGGAGGCCCAGACGTCGGCATAGGTCCAGTGGGGCTCGAAGCCCTTGGGGAGCTTTTCGAGGTAGTAGATGGGGCCTCGTTTGGCGTTGCGGAACTTCGCTTCCGCCAGGGGGAACGGCTCGGGCGCGATGATCGGCGTGTCGGCCAGGCGGACTATGGCCATCGGCCCCTCAATCGCGCCCTCGTTGGTCGCGCGGCGGGCGAAGACGACGTAGCGGTCATCGGGCGACGTGCAGCCGAAGTAGATGTGCTGCTTGCGCTCGGCGTAGATGAGGCTGCGGGCCGAGCCGTCGGCCCGCCCCTGCATGAGCAGGGTCCAGCCCTGGTCGTTGTTGTCGCCTGAGCCGTTCGAGTAGACGATGCGCATCGGGTCGGCCTGGAACCAGTCGGGCGTGCAGCTCAGGCCGCGCGAGACCTGCGTGAACGCCCCCGTCTCCACCCCGAGCGCCCCGATGTTCCACTGCCCGCCGGCGATGTTCGCCGTGCCGCAGAAGCGGCGGCCGTCCGCCGACCATTGCACCTGGCGGAAGATGTCGTGGCTCGGGCACTCGCTCAGCAGCTTCCTGGACGCGAGCTCGAAGACGCGGATCTTGCTCTCCTGCCGGTGGAGGCAGACGATGCGGGCGCCATCGGGGCTCCAGGTTGCCCAGGGGAACTCCTTGTCCTTGCCCTGCTCCTCGGGATTGGAGCCGTCGGCATTGGCGACGACCAGGCTCCCCAGGTGGCCCCAGTCAACGTGGTTGACCTTCGTCCCCTTCTTCACGCAGCGGAAGAGGAGCTGTTTGCCGTCGGGCGAGAAGCGGCCGCCGTAGTCGTCGTTCGTCGGGTTGTTCGTGATGTTCCTCAGGCCCGAGCCGTCGGGCCGGGCGATGAACAGGTCGAAGTCGTCCCTCGCCGTCTTCGCGGAGAAGACGAGCCAGCCGCGCGAGCCCACCTCCTCGGCCAGGGCCTCCGCGTCGGACGCTTCCGCCCCAACCGCGCGGGTCGCCAGGACCACTGCCACCGCCAGCCCACCGGTCAGCCTCATGCGCAGCTCCTCTCGCCAGGATGCCGTACTGTACCCGGTTCCTCTGTCCTGATCAACGTCAAGCTTGACGTTGGGTGCGTGTAATCTCCCACGGTCACGCCTGGACGGGTTGGGCCTCCCAAACGGGGCCCCGGAAGCGTCCGGATCGCCAAAGCGCCCGTAGTGGATCAAGTGTGAAGGGCGCAGGGTTGATCCAGTATGGCGGGACGGCCGCTAAGAACGCCTCGACAGGGGAGGGGGAACGAGCTGGTGCTGATGCTCGGGGTCAGTCGGTGATTCTGAGCAGGTGCTCCTCGCTGTTGGCACGGAGTTCGGGGACGTACATGGCGAAGAGGGTGGTGGGCAGGGCGTGGAAGATGCCAGGGATTTCGGCACGCAGCCGATAGCGGAGCAGGTGCTCGCCCTGGCCGAGGGCGTTGACGAAGAAGACGACCTTCTCGTCGCGGAACTCCGTGTAGCTCCAGAAGCCCTCCTGCCCCTTGCCGCCGCTGCGGAGCTCGGTGGGCTCGCAGCCCGCAGGCTTCATGTCCTCGAAGCAGAGATAGGTGTAATCGTTGTCGCTCTTGACCTTGAGCTCGACCTGGAGCACGTCGCCGCTCTTCACGGTGTCGCCGTCCTTGACGGGGACGCGCTCGTAGCGGAGGCGTTTCTCCTTGAGCTTGAAGCCCTTAGAATCCTCGACCTCCACCTCGTAGGGGATTTGGACGAGCTTGAAGTAGGAGCGGTCAACCTTCAGCTCGTGGCCCGCGGCCGTGATGTGCTCCTCCTTGGTGAAGTAGCGGAGGTAGGTGTTGAAGTAGAGCGCCCCAGGGCCTTCCTTTGTGACCTTGAGGGTGTGCTTTCCGCCGCCGAGGGTTGCGCCCTCGAGCACGAAGCGGTTGTCGTAGGTGAAGAAGTTGTCCTTGTTGATCCGCACCTTCTTCACCGACGCCCCGTTGTCGAAGTCAAGGGTGAGGGTGAAGTCGGGCTTTCCCTCGCCGCTGGCGAGGACGAAGTCGCTCATGGCCGCGATGCACTGGGTGGTGTCGCAGGTGGAGCGCCAGTAGTAGCCGTTGCGGCGGTTGTTGAGGAGCCACTTCACCAGGCGCGGCGCCACGTCGCTCTTCGGGTCGAGCTTCACGATGGCGCGGAGCGCCATCGCGTTCGACTCGATGTCCGAGTTCCACCAGTACCACCAGCCCTGCTCGGGCGTTCGGAACCAGGCGACCTGGGTCTCGGGGTTGTCCTCCTTGAACTGCATGATGTTCTGGAGCACGAGTTTCGCGCGGTCGGTGTCGGCGAGGTTAGCCTGGGCCATGGCGAGGAGGGCCTTGGCGTAGAGGCCGAGCTTGTCGCGGTCGGCGAACAGGCGCTCAATGAGGTCGCCGGGGCGCTTGTCCTCCTTCGGCGGCTCGTAGCTGGCCTTGAGCTTCTTGAGCGAGAGGACGTACGCGACGTAGGAGTGAACGGCGTGCGGATACCACAGTGGGTCGCGCATCTCGCCGATCTCCCAGTTCTGCAACCAGTTCATTCCGCGGGCGATCATGTTCTCGTCCACCTTCAGGTCGCACTGCTGGGCGGTGCAGAGCGCCCAGAGGACGTAGCTCGTGAGGTAGGCGCTGGAGGCGTCGTCGGTCCACCAGCCCCAGCCGCCGTCGCCGTGCTGCATGTTGGTGATGCGGGAGAGCGATTGGGCGATCATCTTGTCCAGCTCTTTCTGGTCGAAGATTGGGCTGTAGACATAGATGTTGAGGCGTTCGCCCTTCTCGATGCGGCGGATTTCGTCCATTCGCCCGCGAATCTTCGCCACGTCGTCGAGCTTGATGCCCATGTTCTGAAGGGTCTTGAGCGTCATCACGCAGGGGACGAAGCGGCTCATGGTCTGCTCGGTGCAGCCGTAGGGGTAGTAGATGCAGTAGGGAAGCGCGTCCATCATCGCGCCGACGAGGCTGGGGGCGAACTAGACTTCGAAGCGGGTGAGCTCGGGCCGCCGCTTGTCGGGCACGACCAGCTCGATGGTCGCCGTCTTGTTGAGTTCATCGGGCCGCATCGAGCCGGTGGTGGCCACCTGCTTGGTGATGCCGTGGACGAGGACGGGGAAGGTCATGGCCATCGCGTCGGACTCCTCGTCGGTGAGGGCCTTCACGGTGATCTTCGCGGAGCCTTCCTTGAGGACCTTCACCCGCCAGTCCACGCGAGTCTCGCCATTGGCTGCGACCTTGACGTCCACAGTTCGTAGTGCGGGCTTCAGCCCGTCCTCTTTGGTTTGTAGTGCGGGCTTTAGCCCGTCTCCTTCCGGGATACGGCCTGAAGGCCGCACTACGAACTGGAGGAGCTCTCCCGGCACCTCCAGGCTCACGCGGGCGGTCTTGTCGGTCTTCAGGTAGTTGTTGATGTTGGCGGAGACGACCACTTCGTCGTATTCCATGAAGAAGCGTGGGGCCTGGAGGCGGACGAGGAGGTTCTTGGTGGTGACGGCAGCGGTGTCGGCCTGGCCGACCCGTGTTTCGGTGGTCATGCCCCAGGCGTTGATCTTCCAGGTCGTCAGGTTTTCGGGCATCGAGAAGCTGCCCGTGGCCACGCCATCGGCGTCAGTGGTGAGGGTGGTGAGCCAGCAGGCGGTGTCGGCGAACTTCTGCCGCACCTCGGCCTCGGCGAACTCCGGCCCGCCGGCCTCGCCGGGCTTGCCGGGGGCCTTCGTCGCGTCCTTGAGGAGCTTGTCGCCATTCGCCCTGTAGCCCAGGGCGTTCGATTGCTCGAGCTCCTGGGCGGCTGCTTCGCTCCTGGGGAGGTCCGCGGCGGCGAAGCGGTGAGCGCGGCCTTCGTGGAGCGCGCCGCCGACGCCGGCCATCTCACCCAGCTCCTCGCCGCCGATGGTTCGCCAGTCGCTCACTGTCGGCCCCCAGATGCCCCACCAGGCGGCGGGGTGGGGGTGGAGGTCCTCGAAGGGGCGATCGATGTAGCCCCAGGCGCTGAACTGGTCGGTGAGGTTGGTCATCATCGTGACGTAGTGGTGGCGCAGGTTGCCGTGGAAGAACTTGGCGATGGGCGGGGTCATCTCGCCCTGGATATAGAGCACGCTCTTGTCGAAGGCGCTCAGGCACACCTGGGCCTGGGCCGGCTTGCCGTCAAGCGTGGTCGCCGTCACCTGAGGCGGTTGCTCTGTGGGCAAGTGACGGAGCGGGTAGGAGTTGCGAGAGGGCCGGAAGGGGCGGTCCCCCAACGGTTGGGCGCGCGGGGCGGTTTCAGGGGCTTCCAGGAGTTTTTCCTCGCTT
>VGYW01000513.1 GCA_016872875.1 Planctomycetota bacterium
CTCCCTTCGGGAGCAGGACACCGAAGCGTCCGCGATCTGGTCCCCTTATCTGTGGGGCGACGTACTCAGTCGCCCTCCAGGTGGACCAGGTGTTCAGCCGGCACGAGTTGCCGCAGGAAGTGCTCGCCGCTCCAATACAGGCACGCCGAAGGCCCCATCCACATGCCGCCGCGGACGCACTTCAGGTCGAGTTCCAGCAGGAGCAGGTGCAGCCCGGGCGCCAGCTTGATCGGCCCGCTGTAGTCAATCCGCATGTTCGCCTTCGCGTCCTCAACCGCATCCGCCGGATTCGGCAGAACGGGACGCCCGTCTATGAGCAATCTCGCGCTCGGCCTGGTGAAACGAATCGTCCCCCCGTCGCCGCCCAGCTTCCAGTTGTATGCCTCCGGCGATGGTTCGCCGTGGTTGCGCACATAGAACCGGTACTCCCCGGCCCGAGTGATGACCAGGCTCCCGCGCCACTGGACCTTGGCCGTCTGGGGGTAGTCCAGGAGGGGGTTCGGGCGCCCCTGGATCGAGCGCTCGCCGCTCTGCCACCAGGCGCCGAAGCTGATCGTGTCGTCGGCCACGGCGGCCCCGTCCGGCCCTCTTCGGACCAGGCCTGGTGCTGGCCTCCCCAGCCCCTTCCACCATTCCTCCCACGCGCGGGCAGAGGCTTTCTTCTCGCCCGTGATGCGCTCCAGCGCGGCCTGGCAGAAGGCGCGCGTCTCGGCGGACTCGGACTCCAGCCCCCGGAGCAGCTCCACAATCGTGGCCGTGCGCGAGAGCGGGTGCGGTCCAGCCGGCTCCAGGAGGGGCTGGACCGCCTCGCGGACGGTTGCGTCAGCATGCCGATGGCAGGCGCTCCAGCCGTCCGCCCAGCGGATTCTCGCCAAGGCCCTTGCCGCGGCCAGCCGGACCGAGGCAGCCTGGTCCCCCAGGGCTGCACGCAGAGCCTCCTTCGCGCCGAGGTTGGCCAGGACGGCCACCGACGCGAGCCTCGCGCTCTCCTCGGCGTGTCGCAGGCCGCGCTCCGTGAGGGCCGTGGCCACGTCCTGCGGCGTCCGGCCGGTCAGCCAGGCGTCGCCCTTCACGGAGAGCACGCGCTGATGGTAGGCCACGTAGCACTTGAAGTAGTGGTCGGCCAGCAGGCGGGGGTCCGGCGGCCCGGGCGGCCCCTGGGCGCCCGGCACGGCGGCGAGCAGCCCGTCGCCGCGCGAGAGCACCTCGTGTGCCGCGGCCTGCCCCTTGTACTCCTCCGCCGCCTTGCGGTGAAGGGCCGCCGCCTCGCGCTGCCCCTGGCCGTCGAGCTTGGAGGCCAATCGCTCGTGGTAGGGCGCGGCCACGATGCGGCAGTAGTCGGCCGCCGCCAGGCGGAGCTTCTCGGCGAACAGGAAGTCGCCGTGCTTCTCCGCCTCCTCCGCGCGGCGGGCGAACGCCAGCTTGTACTCGCCGAACTCCTCGTCCACACATTCCCCCATCCAGAGCTCGTTGACGTACTCCATCTGCTCGCGCTGGGCCGCGCTTAGCTTCGATCTCTCCAAACACGTCGCCAGGCGCTCCTGGTACTCCGCGAGAAGCTGCCGGGCCACCGGATGCGCCTTGCTCATGTCGCCGGAGTACCAATACCTGAACCACACCTCCTGGAACCCGCGCAACGCCCGCTGATAGTAGAGCGCCGCCTCGCGGTATCTGCCGGCCTTTTCCAGGACGTAGCCCGGCGGCCCCTGGCCCGCGCTCCGGTCGCCTCGCGCTGCGCCGGCCACGAGGACCGCGAGGGTTGCAGCAGCGGTTGCGGCACAGCGATGGAGGCGGCTGAGCGATGGCGCCACGGGCCACGAGACGCCTTCTGTCACCATCCCAGTTGCTCCCTTTGTCCCTGGCTTCCAGCAGTCATATGTGCGGCGCGCAGCATGCCCGGAGCATACCGCGCGGCCCTCCACGTGTCAAGAAGCGTGCGGGATTGGGCAAGGCTACTTGACACTGGCGCGGGGGGCGCGTACCCTCTGCGAGAGGAGAGCAGGGGACCGCTTGTGCTCGAGCAATCAGAAATCAGAAATCAGAAATCAGAAATTGGCCTGCCTGCCCTTCTCCGCTGCCCGACCTGTCGCGGCCAGTTGGCGGAGGAGGCGCGGGGGCTGGTGTGCGGCGAGTGTGGGCGGGCTTTCGAGGTGATTCACGGAATCCCGGACTTTCGGCCGGAGCCGGCGGAGGGGCCGCGGCACGGGGAGTTCTGCCGGAGGGTGATCGAGCGGTGGGCGGGGAGCTCGTACCGCGAGCTGATGGACCTGTATGAGCGGCCCGAGGGCGATGCGCTGCGGCGGCTTTGGGCGGAGCACGAAGAGCAGGCGCCCAGGCGGGGCGAGCGGCGGTGGGAGGAGTTGGCCCGCTACGCCGCCAATTGCGGAGTGCGGAGTGCGGAGTGCGGAGTGAAATCCGAAATCCGAAATCCGAAATCCGAAATGACGATGCTCGACATCGGCTGCGGGGCGGGCAGCGCGCTCTTCGGCCTCGCATCCCACGCGGCACTCGCCGTGGGCATTGACATCATGCTGGCCGACCTGTTGCTCGCGAAGAAGCGCTTCGCGGAGGCGGGGATCGCGAACGTGGCCTTCGTGTGCGGCTCGGCGCGGGAGCTGCCCTTCGCGGACGGGTGCTTCGGGGTGCTCAACGCCACGGACGTGATCGAGCACGTGGACGACCCCGGGCGGCTGCTGGCGGAGGCCCGGCGGGTGATGGGGCCGGGCGGGGTGTTCTTCTTCAATTCGCCGAACCGCTTCTCGCTGCTGAGCCGTGAGCCGCACGTGAAGCTGTGGGGCGTGGGGTGGCTGCCGCGCAGGTGGGCCGAGCCCTACGTGCGCTGGCGGCGGGGGAAGGCGTATCGCGGGAAGCGGCTGCTGTCGCTCTTCGAGCTCCGACGCCTGCTGCGGGCGGCCTTCGGGCGCGACTACGCGATTCGCTCGGTGCTGCCGCGGGGCCGGGTGGCGCGCGCGCTGGTTCGCCCCTTCGAGGTGCTGGCCCGGCCGATCCTGCCCCAACACAACACCATCGCGTGGAGAAGAGAATCGAGGACGAGGGACGAGGACGAAGGACGAGGACGATAGAGAAGCCGAGTGGTCACAGTCACTGGGGGCCGTGGTGGCCAATGGCCCCGTTCGCGCTCATCGCGCCGTTGCTGGCGTGGGTGTGGTGGGTGCAGGTGGGCGACATGGGGCTGCGCTATGCTTCGTACGGCCTGGGGCCGATGGGCTACGTGTACAAGGCGGCGGACCCTGAGGGCTTCGCACGCGACTTTCCCAACAGCACGGAGGAGTTCGACAAGTCGGCGGTGATGCAGGTCTATCCGCTCGCCTACAGGTGGCTGGGGGTGGAGCCGGAGCGGCTGGTGCCGGTGATGATGGCGGTGGAGATTCTGCTGGTGGCGACCGTGATGGTGGCTCTCACGCGCACCCTTCGGCCGGAGGCGCCGCCCGCCGTGGCCGCGCTCGCGGTGCTCCTGGCCGTGGCGAGCGGCGCGCGCGACATGAACCTCGCCGGCTTCAAGCAGCCGTTCTTCTGGGGGCTCTACTACAACGTCACGGACGCCCTGCGGCTCCTGGCGTTCGTCCTGGTGGTGAAGGGGCGGGTGGTGTCGGCGGCGGTGCTGCTGGCGGGGGCGTTCGCGTGCCATCCCGCGATGGGGCTGATGGGAGCGGGGTTCGCCTTCGCGCCGCTCCTGCTGCGGCCGCGGGAGCTAACCCGGAGGAGGAACGTCGCCGCGGGGCTGCTGTTCGTCGGCCTGGCGGGCGCGTGGCTCGTCGGCGTGATTGGCCTTCGCGGGCTGACGGGCGGCGATTTCCCCACCCAGCTCTGGCTCGACCTCACGCGGACCTTCGGCTTCCACTGGTATCCCGTGCAGAACGGCATCTTCACGGCGCACCACGACGAGGCGTTTCTCCCCTTCCTATCGTTCCTGGCCATCGCGGCGTTCTATCTCACGCGGCCGCCGGTCGGGGAGCCGGCTCGCAAGGCGGCGGCGAGCATCGTGGCGGCGCTGGGCATGGTGGCCCTGGGCGTGGCCTTTTCCGCCGTGCCGGTCAGCCCGGCGCTCATCAAGCTGAGCCTGCACCGCGCGAATGATATGGTGCTGACGGTGGGCCTGGTCTACGTGGCGGCGGGGCTGTGGGGCGAGCTGGGTTCTGGGGCGGCGTGGCGGAAGGTGACGGCGGCGGTGCTGCTGGCGTCGCCGTTCGTCGCGCCGCCCGGCTTCCCGCTGGTGTTCGCCGTGGCGCTGGTTGCGCCGGCTGTGGCACGGTCGGCTCGTCCGACCGTGGCGGCGGGCGACCGCGCGGTGGCGGCGGTGGTGCTCGCCGCGGCCCTAACGGTAGCCGGCGCCGCGTCGTCGGGCAGCGCGGCATCGCCGCTGTCGGGCGCCTACACGGGTCTTGAGTGGCTCCGGGGGGCGCCGGCGCTGGTGGGGCTCGGGGTTCTTGCGGTGGGGCTGGCGTTCCGCGGGCTGCCGCGGGGCATCGTGCTGGCGGCGGCCGTGCTCGGCGCCGCAGCGTTCACCGAGACGATGCGGACGCCGGAGGAGGACCGGGCGTCGGACCGCGATTTCAAGGCGGCGCAGGAGTGGGCGCGGGCCAACACGCCGCGCGACGCGCTCTTCTTCGTTGACCCGACGCTCTACTACGGCTGGCGCGACTACTCGCGGCGCAGCTCGTTCGGCAACCTGCGCGAGTGGCTCTACCTGGCCTGGGCCTACAACTCGGACCACGCGCTCTGCCGCGAGGGGATGCGGCGGGTGGGCGAGTTCGGGTTCAAGGTGGAGGACTACTTCGGGCGCGAGCCGCCCTTCGAGGGGTTCCGCGCGCTCTCCCGCGAGCTGCGCCGGCGCGTCTACATCGCCTCGGACGCCGCCCGCCTGGCCCTCGCCCGCCGCTACGGGATCAGCTACTTCGTCTTCAGGAAGCTCCGGGACTTCCCGGGCCTCCCCCGCACCCGCCTGCCCGTGGCCCACGAGAACGAGCACTTCGTGATTCTGCGGGCCCAGCCGGGCTCCTGACATGCAGCCCTGCGGCTCAGGGCTTCGGGCGCTCGCGGCGGACGAAGAGCACGTAAGGCCCCGTCTCCCCCCGCGTGTGGCCGGTGAGGTCGTAGTTCTTCTCCTCGAGCATGAACTGGAACCACTCGCGCAGCGGCCCCTCGCGCGTGGGCTCCCCGGGCAGGGACGCCCTGAGGGTAACAAAGAACTGCGGCTGTGCGCGCTGGAGCGCCTCTGTGATCTCCTCGAAGACCGCCGGCCCGCCGAAGAACTCGTCAACCACCCAGGGGACGTTCAGCGGCCTGTTGTAGAAGACGCGGTGCGGGGCCGGGCGGTCGGCGAGGACGTAGACCTGCGGCCCCGCCCCCCAGACGTAGATGGGCTGGCCGGGGCGCGTGCGGCCGCGGATGATGTCGGCCACGGCGGCCGCGGCGCGCTCCGCGCTCAGCTCGGTGCGCGCGCCGTGCGCGCGGAAGGCCCGCCACTCGGTGTAGAGGAAGCCTGCGA
>VGYW01000514.1 GCA_016872875.1 Planctomycetota bacterium
TCCCAGGGCTCCCTTCGGTCGCCCTGGGCTACGGCTGGGTCGCCCGCGTCGGCGGGCTACAAGGCCCCGAGATGTGGGCAAAGATCAGGGCGAAGCCCTGGGAAGGGGGCGGTAGGTGGGCCAGCCCTGAAAGGGCGTACTATGCGGTTCCGGGCGCCACATCCTGCCCAGGGCGAGTAGTGCGCCCCTACAGGGCTGAATCCGGCCGCCCGCCTGTCCCAGGGCTTGGCCCTGGGCTGCTATAGTACGCTCCGTTCGGAGCTTCGGCGCCGGAGAACCTTACCAGAATTGGGGGCCATACTCCTACTGGCCCCCGCGTCTGATTCCACGCCGGCGCCGGAGTAAGATGAACGTGGCTGGAATGACGATGGAAGCCCAGACCGGTGACTTGCGGAGGCCCTGGCAATGAAGATGCGTATGAAACTGTCGATCAGCCGCTGGTTCCCGCGATTCTCGCCCCAAGGTGGCCTCGGCTCATGTCTGGCGATAGACCGTTTCTTCGAGTACGATCTGGACAGTTCTCCATGGCAACGTGATGCCGAAGCGTTGCATGACGATTGGCAGGCAATCGGCGACGATATTCGTTCCGCAATGATGGAAGCAGACACTTCCGCGGGATCGCCTACTTCCATTCCCCGGGGATGCCCTTCGCCTTGCGGTCGGCGTTGACGGACGCTTTGACGGCGGGGAGGAAGACTTCCTCGACATAAGCCTTGTAGGGCGCATCGAGGTCGGCGGCGCGCGCGACCAGGCGCTCGAAGTCCTTCGCCGCGCTGCGCATCGGACAGCCCGCCAGGAACCGCATGAAGCGGTCGCGGTACTTGCCGTCCTGCCCGTGCATGAGGAAGTGGGTGAAGCTCCAGATGACCGCGTAGTTGGGGCCGGGGTTCTGCATGAACGTCTTGGAGTCCAGGCTCAGCAGCTTCTCGATTGAAGCGGTCTTGTAGGCCTTCTCGACCTCCTGGCCGCGGCCGTCGGTGGCGCCGACGTTGAGCGCGCCCGGAATCCACTGCCGGCCGACCAGCGAGTACTCCGAGTAGAGCGCCCGCCCCTCCGCGATCCAGATCGGCATCGGGCTCGCGTTCATCCCGGCCGCAAGATCGTCCATCGCGTGAAACGTCTCGTGGGCCACCGCGCGCAGCAACGTGTCCTGGTTCCAGCCCCCCGAGCCGATGTCAGTGGAGGTGAACATCATCTTGACGGGGGGCGTGTAGACGCCTGAGAAGCCCTTGGGGATGGGACCCACGAACTTCGCCATCCGCTTGAACACCGTGCTGAAGACGTCGAAGGAGTCGAAGAGGTGGATGGGATAGGGCCTGAAGGGTTCGAGCTTGCGGGTCTTGCCGAAGAGCGCCTCGTAGCCGAGCGCGGTTCTGTGTGCGACGACGGCGACGGCTCGCGCCTGGTCGTAGGGGGCGGCGCTGTAGACGATGCAGGTGGGGGCGTCCACGCGGGTCTGGATGTTCCACCCGAAGCGGTTGCGGTCGGCGGTCCGCGCCGCGCCCACGGTCTTGGCTGCGACCCAGCCCTTGCCGTAGTAGACCTCGCCCTTCTCCTCGTGGTCCTTGGCGGCCAGGGCGTCGGCCTCGGCGGCAAGGAGCCACTCGTTGCCGACCTTCACCTCGTCCAGGCGCCGCCGGGCCTCCGCGTGGTCGGCCTGGGCGGCCACGACCTTTCGCAGCGCCGCCTCGCGCTGCGGCAGGAGAAGCCGCGCCTCGCAGAAGTCCGCCAGCGCCAGCCAGCCCTTCGTGTCGTCGTCGGCCAGCTTCGCGGCGCGCTGCTCGTACTCCTTCTCCGCCCCGCCCTGCCCCGCCGCCGCTCCCACGGACGCGAACGCGGCGAGCAACCAAAGCCCCCACCGCACGAGCCACTTCCTGGCCATTGTCTTTCCCTTTCCCAAGGCGGCCCTGGGCTGAAACCAATGGGGATGCCCTGGCGGTGAGACGGATGCCGGCGCATCACGGCCCTCTCAGCGTCGGCCAATCACTCTCCTGTACTCGTCGTGGCTGCCAATCCAGACCCAGATGTGGTCCTGCCCATCCTCGACCGCCAGGGCGCGGTGAGCCCGCCCGACGCGAGCCGACCAGAAGCCTCCGACCTTCTTGAGCTGGAGGGAAGGGTGCCTCGGATTGGCCTTAAGAAGCCTGAACGCCTTGTCAGCAAGGTCTCGAACACCTTGGGGGAGGCGGTCGTACCTTGCCCAGAACTGGTCCGTCGCCCGGTTCATCAGAGGTCCCTCAGCCTGTTGTTCTTCTTGGCCTCTGCGGCCTCGCGGACCAGGAAGTCCAGCCGCCCCGCGCGAGCGTCCTCCTCGATCTCTGCGTCCCAACGGTCCCAATCGCGGTCGAGGAACCACCGCCGGAACTCGCTGTACTCCTCTTCCGGCAGGGACTCCACGGCCCTCTCCAGTTCGTCGAGCCGATCCATTGTGTCCTCTCCTTTCATCCCCGGCTGCTGCCACCTATTCTAGTGCAATCTCCGCCAGGCGGTCAACCTCGTGGACTGTGCAGAAGGAGACCCAGGAGTCAATGCCCAGGCCGCCGGTGCCGCTGAGGGCGGGGCAGGTGACGCGTATGACGTTGAGGTAGAGCTTTCCCCCCGGCTTCACGCCCCCGGGTATCGCTTCCGAAAGGGGGATCGCCATCCGCGTGACCCACTTATCCGGTGTGGGCGGGACGTCCCCGTCCCGCGTATCGCGGCGTGGGGACACGCCGCCCACATTGGACGTGGCCTTGACCCCGTGGTCGTTGATCGGCACGTTCATCCTGAAGTTGGTCTCGCCGTGGGAGAGGGCGACTATCTGGGCGCTGGGGCTGACGGCATACTGGCGGTAGGGCACGGTGCGCTGGGCGGCGATGAAGACCTCCCAGTCGTCGGCCGGGAAGACCATCGCGGAGCTGACGAGCTTCTTGGTGTCGCAGGCGTCGGTCAGCTCCAGGTAGAAGAAGCGGCCGTCGTGGGCCATGCGGCCCGAGAGCTTGCGGGCCGAGGGCTTGTCGCCCCCGCGGTCGAACCAGTCGGGCGGCAGCCTGGGGTCCTGGAGCGGCGCGGCCTTCGACCAGTCCACCTTCCCCAGGTCGCCACCGGCATCGGCGACGCGCGGGGCCTTGAGCGCGGGGATGGCCGCCTTCTGGCGCTTCACGAACTGCTCGCGGCCCGCCACCATGTAGCTCCACACCGCCTTCTCGAAGAGGTCAATACGGGCGCGAACGGTGTCGGTGTCCGCCGCAGCCTTCGCCTTGTCGAGCAGGCGACCGAACTCGGCCATGCGCTCGGCGGTGCCGAGGTGGCCCCAGGAGAGAGCGGCGCCGCTGACCTTCTCCTTCGGGTAGTTGGCCGGGTCGCAGAAGACCTTTTCGATGCCCAGGTAGAGCTGCTTCATCGGCTCCGCCGCCGGGCCGTAGAGGCCGCCGAAGTAATCGTCCAGCAGCTTGTCCACGTCCTGCGTCGGGTCGTCCATCAGCTTGAAGGTCACATACGATTCGACGTCCTGGCCGTATCCGCAGTGGAACATGCCGAGGATGCCGAGGCGGGCGAAGAGGCGCATCTGCTCGCCGACGACGTGGGCGAAGAAGCCGGGGAAGCAGTGGTACTTGCCGTTGTCGGCGAACTCCTTGGGGAAGGTGTAGTAGAGCCACAGGTAGAGGGGGCGAGGGGCGAGGGACGAGGGGCGAGGGGAAGAGGCGGCAGCTTCCGGCCTTGCCCATTCTTCGAGGAGGCGAATCTCGTGCTCGTATTGCGCCCGGTCGTGGGGCGCGCGGTTGCAGGCGAAGCAGAACTGCACGGCCACGCTCGGGTCGAGCTTCACCCTCTGGGGCACCGCGGCGTGGGTGGCGTAGGCCAGGGTCACAAGCCCTTTGTCGGGATGGGTCTTGTGCAGCTCCTTGGCCACCTCGTTGACGAAGTTGAAGAAGTAGTCGCTGTGGACGCCCGTCGAGAACCGGCTGGCCTCGGCCTCGCGGTTGAGGAGCTTCTGGCACGGGGCGCACTTGCAGAAGGAGCTGTTGTCCATCGGCTCGACGGGGAAGAGGTTGGGCAGCGTGGGGTTCCAGAAGATGCCCTGCTCGCGGCCGGTCGCCTTGCGGTCGTAGTAGTCGCGGGCGTCCTGCGCGAGCTGCTCGATGAGGGCGCGGCTCGTGTAGCACATCTGGGGCGGGGTCGCCTCTTTGTCGTAGCCCTGGGCGAACATCTCGGGCCTGCGGGCCACGAAGAGCTTGGCGGCCTCGGGGTCCTTGCTCTTCTCCCAGAAGCGGTTGTAGAAGCCGTAGAGCGAGTGGTTGCAGCGGTTCACCTCGCCGCCGTTGCGCATCCGCAGGAGGAAGAGGCGGACCGCGTTGCGGTGGGCGACGGCATATTGGGCTGGGTTGGGATAGCGCTTGTGCAGCTCCGCATAGGCGGCGGCCTCGTATGCCTTGTATTCCTCGCTGCCGCGGTTCCAGAAGATGCTGTTCTGGTCGTAGAAGTCGGGGTTGTCGCCCCCCGCGCCCGCGGCGTCGCGGAAGCGGAAGAAGGGCTTCCGCCGCACATCCGCCCCCTTCACCACCAGCGTCTTCGCCTGCGGGCAGATGGTGCCGAAGTCGGTCGGGTTGAGCCATCGGACGCCGCAGAAGCGCTCCAGGAAGTCGTAGGCGGCATAGAGCGTCGCCTGCTCGTCCCAGAAGCTCGGCAGCCCGTCGCAGGCGGCCAGGTTCCCCCCGTCGTACTTCACCTCGCCCGCATCATCCTTGTCGCGCCCCACGAGCACGACCTCGCCCGGCCGCAAGCGAATCACATATTCCTGCGCCTTCAGCGCCTCCCGCGTCAGGCCCAGCGCCTTCGCCCGCGCCGATTCACCCACATAAATGCCCACACCTGCCTTCCCCTCTCCCTTGGGGAGAGGGTAGGGTGAGGGTGCCTTCCCCTCAGCAGCCGCCCCCTCCCTCACAATGGGCACCGTCGCCCCCGTCATCTTCCTGATGTGATGCTGAATCTCGAACGCCGCGAGTTGAGCTGCGCGGGACGGCTTCTCCCCCAGCACGATCGCCGCCTCCGCCTTCCCCTCCCGCACGAGGGTCACCGATGCCCCTCTTCCTCCTGCCATCTCGCCCAGTCTCCCGCAGGCGGCGAGCGCCGCCAGAGCCAGTCCCCCCACCCCTATCCGCCACAGGCTGTGTGGAGCCACGGCCTTCTCCTTCGAGTTGCCCTCGCCGCCGAGAGCATAGCCCCCCGCTCCGCAGAAGTCAAGGCCGACGGGATTCACCACGGAGACACGGAGAGCACGGAGCGGCCCCAGAGCGACCCTCACGCCTCTTCATCCGTACCCCAACACCGAACACCTCTGTTCGGCAGACTGGCTTTCCCCCTCAGTGTCTGCCTCTGTGCTACAAAGATCCAAAATCTTGGGAACGTCCCAAGTTCTTGAGCCTCCCCGGGCGACGCTCTCCGCGCCGCGGGAACGCAAAGGCAAACTCGCCTCTGGGGGACCAGTCCCCCAGACCCCCTGGGATTTATCGCATTCGGCCACCGGC
>VGYW01000515.1 GCA_016872875.1 Planctomycetota bacterium
TGAAGCTTCTGTCGCCCCGTTCGGGGCTGAAAGCCGAAGAAGTCTGCCGCTCATACGCGAATGCTGCCCCACCTTCGACAGCCGGCCGAGGTCCACAACCTTGTCAGTGGATTCACCTACAACGAGGATCCATCGGGGGACACCATACGGGGTTACGATGAGGGGCGGATGCATGCTTGCAGGCTCTGTGGATGTGATCTGGGACCCCACACCTGACTCTGGAATCGTTGTCCTGTTCTCCTCATTGCTGTGCCAGTGTTCTGGCCTCTCGCAGCGGAGGAGAGCGGGATCAAGGCGATTGGCGGACTAGCGCGGGGCCACCGGGCACGGCCAGTCGGCCGAAGTGATGTTAGCACAAGCAGTTACGGCGACAAGGGGCAGGCCACGAGGCCGCCAAATCCACGGGCGAGGGGATTGGCGGCCCAGTGGAGTGGTGTCGCGCGGGGCGGCGGCACTTGCGGGAGTGGCTCATTGTGTCAGATGCGCATCCGTCTGAGTCGGGGCGCCCGCCCATACCCTATCAACTGAGTGAGGGGGAAAGTGATAGAGTATGGACAGAATGGCGAGGATTGGCGATTCTCGCGGCTCCGGCCATTCTGTATCATCCCCGTGATGATACAGAATGGCTGGCGAGCGTAAGACATTGCGGCATATATGGTTATGGGGATTCGCGTTATTCGCGGTCCCTTGGGGCCAGGCCGTAGTCGCGGAGCTTGCGCCAGAGGGTCTTGCGGTCAATCCCGAGGGCTCTGGCGGCGGCGGAGCGGTTGCCGGCGTGGTGGCGGAGCACTGCGGCGACGTGCTGCTTTTCGACGGCGGCGAGGGCGAGGGTCTCGTCGGTCCCCCCCTTCGCCTCCATCAGCGGGCCGTAGTAGAGGAGGTCGGCGGGGGTGATGAGGTCGCCTCGGGCGAGGATGATGGCGCGCTCGACGGCGTTCTCGAGCTCGCGCACGTTGCCGGGCCAGTCGTGGCGGGCGAGGGCGGCCAGGGCGTCGTCGGTGAAGCCGCGGACTTTGCCTGAGCCGCGCGCCTTGTGCTTCTGGAGGAAGTGGGCGGCCAGGAGGGGGATGTCGTCCCGCCGCTGCCGCAGGGGAGGGAGGACGATTGGGACGACGCAGAGCCTGTAGAAGAGGTCCTCGCGGAAGCGGCCTTCGCGGATTTCGTCGGGCAGGTTGCGGCTCGTGGCGGCGAGGATGCGGACGTCCACAGGGATGACCTGCGTGGCCCCGACGCGGGTGAACTCGCGTTCCTGGACGACGCGGAGGAGCTTGGCCTGGATGTCGGTGCTGACGTTTGCGATCTCGTCGAAGAAGATGGTGCCGCCGTTGGCCAGCTCGAAGCGGCCGTGCTTCGTGCTCGTTGCGCCGGTGAAGGAGCCCTTGGCGTGGCCGAAGAGCTCGCTCTCGAAGAGGGTGCCGACGAGCGAGCCGCAGTCCACGGTGACGAACGGCTTGTCGCGTCGCGGGCTGTGGTCGCGGATGGCGCGCGCGACGAGCTCCTTGCCGGTGCCCGACTCGCCCATGATGAGGACCGTGCTGTCGGTGGGTCCGACTCGCCGCACGAGGCCGCAGATCTGCTGCATGGCCTGGCTCTGGCCGACCATCTCACCCTGGCACCCTCTGCGCTCTTCGAGCTGCGACTTGAGGAGGAGGTTCTCCCTGGCGAGTCGCGCGCCGCCGAGCGCGCGGCGGACGGTGAGGCGGAGGACGTCGGGGGTGAAGGGCTTGGGCAGGAAGTCGGCGGCGCCCAGCTTCATCGCCTCGACCGCCGACTCCACGCTGGGGTAGCCCGTGATCACCACCGTGGCCGTGCCAGGGCTCTCCTGCTGGATGCGGCGCAGCACCTCCATGCCGTCCACCCGCGGCATCTTGAGGTCCAGGATCACCAGGTCGTATGCCTCGAGCCCGATGGCCGCGAGCGCCGCCTCGCCCGACTCCACCTCCTTGATCGTGTGGCCCTCCGGCCCGAGGACCTGGAAGCAGGCGTCGCGCATGGCCGCCTCGTCGTCGGCGATGAGGATGGTTGCGCGGTCGTTCATCCTGCGCTCTCCTCGGCGCCCTTGAGGGGCAGCCATATGGTGAACGTCGTGCCTTTGCCGGGCAGGCTGTCCACCTTGAGCGTCCCGCCGTGGCGCTCGATGATCCCGTAGACGATGGCGAGGCCGAGCCCGGTGCCGTGGCCGCCCTGTTTGGTGGTGAAGAAGGGCTCGAAGATGCGCTCGAGGTTCTCGGGCGGGATGCCGCAGCCGGTGTCGGCGAAGCTCACGGCCGCGGCACGCCGCGCGGGGTCGAGCCAACTGCGGATGGCGACGGTTCCCCCGCCGCTCATGGCCTCGGCGGCGTTGACCAGGAGGTTGGTGAACGCCTGCTGGACCTGGCTCGGGTCGCACGTGGCCTCGAGGGGCGCCGGGCTGAGGTCGAGTGCGACCTCGACGTGCTGGAAGGATGGCTGGCCCCTCAGGAGGTCGAGGGTCGCGTGGACGATGTCGTTGACGTTCGCCGCCAGGCGCGCGCCCGGCCCTGGCCGCGCGAAGTCGAGCAGCCCGCGCACGATGTCACGGCACCGCATCGCCTCGCGGACGATCTTCTCGAGGTTCTTGCGGCCCGGGTAGTCTTCCGGGGCCGTTTCGAGAAGAAGGTGGCTGTAGACGACGATGGCGCCGAGGGGATTGTTGATTTCGTGGGCGACGCTTGCGGCCATTCGGCCGAGGGACGACATCTTCTCGGACTGGATGAGGCGTGCCTGGAGTGCCTTGAGCTCGCGGTAGGCTTTTGCGCGCTCGGCGGCCTCCTCGCGCTCGGCGGCGGCCGCCGCCTGCGCCTCAAGGAGCAGCCGCCGCATCTCGCGCAGGTCGGTCGCCACGAGCAGCGTGCCCACGATGTCGCCCGCCGGGTCGCGCATGACCGAGGCGTTGAGGGTGACGGGGATTTCCTCGCCGCGCTTGGTCCTGAGCGCCGTTCCGAGCCCCGTGGCGCTCCCGCGCGTGCGGCAGCGGCCCCAGAAGTCGGAGCCGCGTCGCAACGGGTTCGCCCCCTCGGGGAAGATGGCCTCGAGGGGCCTGCCGAGGAGCTCCTCCCTGGCGTAGCCGAGGAGCGCGCAGCAGGCGTCGTTGGCCGTCGTGATCGCGGACTCGCGGTCCGTGGCGACCAGCGAGTTCACCATGCTGCGGATGATGTTGTCGGCGAACGCCTCGGCCCGCAGGAGCTCCTCGTTCTTCCGCTCCGCCTCGGTCTGCATGCGCGCAAGGTCGGCATAGAGGAACTCCATCTTCTGGATGATCTCGATCCAGGGCCCCTCTTCAGCCTGGGGGGTGGCGAGTTCAGTTGCGCCTGCCATGTCAGGTCCCTGTTGCGTCCCCCGCAGGGGAGGGTCGTCTCGTCCGCCTTCACAAAAGGAGCAGTTGCTTTGGCCCACAGCCCTCCCTGGGCATCCTTGCCACGGCCTCCAGATCGCCGGGCTGGAACGTTGCTCCGGCCGCCTCCACCAGCCTCTCCAGATCAGGATAGCGGATGAAGTTCCACCCGGCTTTCCTGATGGCCTCAGCGAGGATGGGCTCCTTGAGCTTCCTGCAAAGGAATCCCTCCCTCTCCTTTGGGACGACGATGTACCTCTTGGGGTTGAGTTGCTCAGGAATGTTGGAGCCCCTGATTACGGCCTCTGATATGCCTGTGGTGTTCTCGACCTCAAATTCGTACCTGATTCTGCCATCATGGAGCCATAGAACATCAATCTGCCTTATTCTGTCAAGGCTCACGCTATCTTGCGGGACAAACCTGAACACGGGAATGGGGTCACACATTTTGGATAGAGGTGTGTCCTTGATCCGGAACCTCTGCTCTTGCGAGCCGACCCAGACCTTATAGCCGGCCTTCCTCCCGAGCACCGCCAAGTGGTAGATCATGAGGTTGTGGGTGGTTTCTCTCCGGCTCTTCTGTAACTCCGGCTTGAGCATCCAATTGCCATCAGGGCTCTTGGAAGCGTATTCTTCCAGCATTGACTTGATGTCCGGGGCATCGGGCGTCAGGGCATTCGGAAATTGCATGAAGACTTCTTGAAGGACGTCATCAAGCGATGCCTTGACCCTCTTGTCTAGGACACGAAGGACGACCTTCTCAACTCTGTCGCTGAGAGAAGGTGTCGAGAAGTTAGTGAAGTCCCGGCCTCTCAGCCACCACATCTTGCCAGTCTTCTTCCCCTTTGCGTCCCTGATGTCAATGAGTTCAAATTCCTTGCCAACGTGGTCCTTGAGCACGTCCTCGATATTCCGTGCCCCGAGGGGGACATTCCTGCCGCCCTCCAGATCCACCATGATGCCGTTGAGGATGCGCTGGAAGATGGTCGGTTCCCCTCGCTCCTCGATGATGCCCTTCGCGGCCCACACCACCTCGCGCTCATAGGTCTCGCTCTCAATCTCCCGCTCTGAGGGCGCCTTCTCGGCCTCAGGCTTCCTGAAGCGGATGTAGTAATCGCCCACTGCGGAGCCGTAGGGTTGGAGAAGGCCCTTTGCCGACGCCCTCGCAGGCGGCTGGTAGACGATCTTCTCGAGATCGAAGCCGGCCAGCACGACCGCCCTGATGATCGAGTTCCACACACCGATCTCCGTGCTGTGGAAAGTCACTGTCAGGTAACGGCCCGGCTTGAGCACTATGTACATCTCTCTGAAGGCTGACTTGAGCATCTTATGGTAGTAATCGAAGTCCTTCCCTTGCTGCCCGCTTATGGTTATCTCGTCGGCGTGGTCCAAATCCATGCCCAGCCAGGCCGCCCAAAGCGTGCTCAACTCCAAGTACTGAATGGCGCCACCGTAGGGCGGGTCGGTGAAGATGTAGTCCACTGAGTTTGGCGGAACGATCTTGGTGAGTTCAAGTGCATTCGCGGCCTCGGCGAGGATATTGGCGCAGTCCGCCAGCTCCATGGCATTCCTCGCCCTCTTCCAAGACGTCACCTGTCTGGCAGCATCCTCCTTGCCCTTCAGGAGCCCCTGTTTCCCAAGAACGGCGCTCTCGAATAGCATCCAGACATTGGATTCCATGAAAACCGGGGGAACCCAGTAGCGATGCATGGGCCAGAAAGAACTAAACAACCGTGTTGGCCGAACAGGTGTCATGCTGCTTGCGAGATGAACCATTGACGTGAAGGCGAACTTGAACGCGCTCTGCAGTTTGCTCCTGTCTATCCTCCCTATCTCGTTGAAGATCAATGACAGTGCCCACAGGTTTCTCTTGGTGAACAGCTTATCGAGCGACTCATATTCCGGGAGATGGGTCCCTTCCTTGAATGGACTCCCATCGTACGCCAGCTTGTTTCGAGGATGCCACTTTGGTCGGAGGGTCTCTGCGTCCTTGATTCTCCGCAGATCAAGGGCGTCCGGCTCCTTTCCCATTCTAGCGCCGCAGAAGTGGCATCGAAGCATGACCTTGGCCGGCTTACTCCTCTCCCAGTGCAGGCAAGTGGCGATCACCTTCTTGCCGCACCCGGGGCACTTGGTTTCGTATAAGGCGGTAA
>VGYW01000516.1 GCA_016872875.1 Planctomycetota bacterium
GCATCCTTGCCACCGACCTCGCCTACTTCCGCACCAATCGAGCCGGACTCCAATACCCCATCTTCCGCCAGCACGGCTGGCCCACCGGCTCCAGCATCATCGAGAGCACCGTCAAACAACTCGGCAAGCGAGTCAAGGGGACCGAAAAGTTCTGGAGCCTCCCAGGTGCCGAGCAAACCCTCCAGGTCGTTGCTCACCTCGCTTCCACCGACGGCTCCTGGGACCGCTTCTGGGATGCCCACCCCCTCACCTCAGCACCGTAGGAGATTACACGCACCCCTGGAGCAGTCGTGACGGCGAAGCCACGCAACAGGCGGCACAAGGCAGAGGAAGACAGGTTGTAGGTGTTGGGTGTTCGGTGCTCGGGGCAAGAGGGCCGAGTCCTGCGGCTGGCCGCAATCGCCCTCGTGTCTCACGCCGAGGCGCGGAGCGCGCAGAGGAAGGGACCCCAGCGACGACAGCGACCCCAGGGACCCACACCAGCTCGCGCGGCGGTCCTTGTGGTCCTTGTTGTCCCTGTGGTCCCTGTCTTCCTTCCAGACCTTTCCGGCGTCCCATCCCCTTCGCCGCGCCGGATGCACCCGAGCGTGCGTTGACACCCTACCCATTCTTGACATGCCCGTGGTTGCACGATACCATCGTTGATTGAGGGGTAGGCTGCTCAGCATGTTGCGATGGGGGCGTGACTTGGCTAAGGTGTCCCGTTTCTATTCAGGGCGAAAAGAGGGGTGAGCCGGATGCCACTCGGAAGGACATCCTCATCTTCCTGGCGAACGTGGGCGCGAAGGCTACAGCGGCGCCGAAGGCGAAGGAGGACTAGGCCGCCAAGACGCCAAGGAGGAACGCCCTACGGTCCGAGCGCGATAGGACGAGCATGATGAGAGCCATCCAGTGCGTCAGCCTCCTGTGCATCGCCTCAGCCGCCCTCGCCGCCGAGCTCTGGTGGGAGCGCGGGGCCGACACCTGGTACTACAAGGACGACTGGCGGGGCCTCGCGCTCGAAGGCTCGCGGGCATACAGCAAGACGTTTGAGTTGCCCGATGGCTCGGCGGGCGGCTGGATCGTCGTCTGGGGCGACCGGGGCTACGCTCTCAAGCTGAACGGCAAACCGGTCGGCGACAATGTTGACGGCGGCCTGATAGACGACTACGACCTCAAGCCCTTCATCGAGCAGGGGGCGGCGAAGGTCACGCTGCTGATCGAGGGCAGCACCATCTGCGCCGAGGGCGAGCTGATTGACGCCAAGGGCAAGCGGCTCCCCTTCGCGACGGGCGACGACTGGCAGACCGCCGACGGCAAGAAGCCGCGGACCCGCAAGCTCGAGCCCGGCCCCAGCCACGGCGCATTTCATCGCGCTCACAACGGCCGCATCATGTCCTACAACGACGCGGAGCGCGGCAAGGCCGCCATCGCCCGCTGCCTCGCCCGAATCCAGAAGCTCAACGACCAATCGCTCTTCCTCATGCGCCGCCTCCGGCCGCCCGAGCAGATTCTCTCGTTCGACACCGAGGCGCCATGGCGCAACGCCGAGCGGATGGCCGCGCCGCTCGTCGAAGATGCCCGTTCTCTCCTCAAGTCAAAGGCCATCCCCGCTCAGAGGGCCGGCGACTTTGCCAGGGCCATCCCTCTGGCGGAGGAAGCGATGCTGCTCACGCTCAGAGCTGCGCTGGCGGTAGACCGCGTTGTCCATTACTACCGCACGATCCGGCAGGGCATCGAGGCCACGGAGGGTTCTGCCGGTGACCGCTTCGCCTGGCTCAACGCCCGCGAGCTGATGGGCAATGACCCTGCCCGTTGGCCCTTCACGATGGCCCCGTCGGCCTGCGCCTGGATTGACCTTGCCGGGCTCTGGGAGTTCCATACCGACCCCGACAATGTGGGCATTGACCAGCTCAAGGACAGTTGGCGCAAACTCATCGCCCCGAAGGAGTGGGAGCGGCAGGGGGTGATGGAGGACAACCTGAAGAGCCCAGGCGACTGTCCCTACAGGCTCGGCGACGCCCGCACCGGCGACAAGCCGTACAACGGCTTCGCCTGGTATCGCAAGAGCGTCGTCGTTCCCGCCGATTGGCGCGGGAAGAAGGTCGTCCTGGCCACAGGCTCCATTTCCAACTGGGGGCGCGTGTTCGTCAACGGCAAGGCCGTCGGCGAGGGGCAGCAAGGACCGCCCTCGACGCGAGAGGTCCCGCCCGACCTCCTCCGCTTCGGGGAGGCCAATCTCATCGCTATCCAGGTCTACAACCACGACAACTTCGGCGGGATCGTCGCCGGGCCGCTGGCTCTCTACGTTGAGGGCAATCGGCCTGATTCGCGCGAGACCCCGGGGCCGCTTTCATACACCAACGAGTGCCGCTACCCAACGCCGGGTGGGGCGGTGCGGGTCACGTCGTTCGCCAGCGCGATGTCGCCCGCGGTGGTCCTCGCCACGGATGGCCCAGCACTGGAGCTGCGCGGCTGGGAGGCCAAGGGCTACGCGCTCCCCACGAGCGCTACCTTTGCTGCCGGCGACGGCGTGCGACACGAAGTGCTCGGTACGGAGGGCGATGAGACCGATGGGGCCGCTCTCTCGGAGAACTGGGTCCTGCTCTCGGGGAGCGGGCGCGACACGCTGACCGTCCTCGAGCGCGCTCCGAAGTCGCTGTCGTGGAAGCGGAATGCCTTCGGCGGGATGAGCGGCACAATCGCGTGGGAGAAGGGACCTGTGCGAGCGGCCATCCTGGTCATGCCCGAGGGGGTGAAGCTGGATGAGGCGGAGTGCCGCTGGTGGGCAAGGGCGCTGAGGCGTTACCCGGTGTCGGCAACCGAGATGGTCACGCCGGGCAGTCCGCAGACCTGTCGGATCAAGTACCACTACCTCGACCTCGGCGGGTTCGGGAAGCTGGAGCCGCTCACGGTGGCTCCTGTCCCGATGCTGTTCAGCTATGGGCTGAGATACAAACACCCCGGCCTGGCAATCAAGAATGCTCGGACGACGAGCTACCATTCCGAGCACGCGCCCTACATGGTGGTGGAGAACACCGACACGGTGGAGTACGAGGCGCCGCCCGTGGACCGGTCGAAGGTGATGAAGGGGGTGGGGGAGCTGTTCGGGAAGATGAAGCCCGAGCACAACGCCCGCGGGGGGCTGCCCGAGGATGTGATGTTCAAGCGGATGGGTGAATGGGGCTTCGACCACCTGCGATACGCCTTCGCCTTCCACGCGAACTGGGACCTTCCTCTGGCCAAGTTCATGGGCGGGCCAATCATCGAGGACAACGAGGCGGCCTGGAAGCGCCTCGACCAGCTCATCGAGAAGACCAATGCCGCCGGCATGCAGATGATGCTCTGCTGGTTCTTCAACGAGGACCAGCCCCAGGCCGACACCGGCGGCGCGGTCCGCAACAGCACCCGCTACTGGCAGGCCCGCCCCGAGGCGCAGAAGAACGCCTTCGAGCTCTGGCGCCGCATCGCCGCACGCTACGCCGACAAGCCCGAATGGGCGATCTCCTACGACTTCTTCAACGAGCCGGCCTATCTCAACCCTGCCCACTGGAACCAGGTGATCAAGGAGCTCACGGCCATCATCCGCTCCGTGGATAAGCGGCACATGATCGTCTGGGAATCCGCCGACGGCTGGGCGCAGCCTCACTGGTGCCTCTGGATGGAGCCGGCGAAGGACCCGAACGTCCTCTACAGCTTCCACCACTACGGCAAGCACTGGGGCTATGCCTACGACGAGTACTACCCCAGCTACAAGAAGACGCACGAGGCCAGCCATATTGACCCCTGGCTCCACGCCATCCTATTCGGCATTCGGCACAACGTGCCGATCCACTGCGGCGAGTTCGGGCTCTCGATGCTTCAGCCCGCGGGCAGCGGCGAGGCCTGGCTGAACGACTATCTCGCCCTCTTCGAGCGCTTCGGCATCGGCTGGAACTGGTGGAACTACTCGGGGCAGGACACCTACCGCACCGGCCTCGCGGCGGGGAGCCGCACCAGCCCCTTCGTGCCCATCCTCACGAAGTGGGCGAAGCAATCGGGCTGGGGCGCCTCAAGGCGCAGGAAGTGACGGAGGGAGCTGAGCGCGATGAGGCGTTCGCGCTCTTCTACCGCTTCGCTGGCTACCAAAGCGGCGTCTGCGATGCCGCACTCCATACCCGAGTGCCGCGGGGTCGGCTCTGGAGTGCGGCAACGGAGTTGCCGCTTTGGGTCTGAGCGGAGCGGCAGATGAAGAAAAGGCTCAGGAGGCTGGTCCTCGTCGTGGGCGCGGTCCTGGCCGTGGCTGGGGCCGCGGTATCCTGGCGATACGGGCGGGCGGTGTGGTATCCAGCGTACCGAGGCGTAGGGGGGAGGCGGACGGTTGAGGATGTGGTTCGCGAGTATGGGCCGGCGGCGGAGGGGCGGCTGAGGCCACACTTCGAGCGGGCCGGCGTTGCCTACCCGCCTGCGCGCGTGGCGCTGCTCGCCTTCAAGGAGGAGAAGCGGCTGGAGCTCTGGGTGGGGAAGGGGAGTGGGTGGGCTTTCATACGCTCCTATCCCATCTTGGCCGCGAGCGGCAAGGCGGGGCCGAAGCTGCGGCGCGGCGACCGTCAGGTGCCCGAGGGCTTCTACCGAGTCGAGGCCCTCAACCCCAACAGCAGCTACCACCTCTCGATCAAGCTGGATTACCCTAACGCCGACGACCTCGCGCGGGCGAAGGAAGACGGGCGGACAGACCTGGGCGGCGACATCTTCATCCACGGCAAGGGCGTCTCCATCGGCTGCATCGCGGTGGGCGATGGCGCCATCGAGGAGCTCTTTGTCCTTGTCGCACTGGTTGGCCGGGAACAGGTCGGGGCAATCATCTCGCCGGCCGACTTCAGGATCGAGGGTGTGCGGCTGGACTCGTCGGGCATCCCGCGTTGGGTGCCCGCCCTCTACGACAGCATCCGCCAGAAACTCCGCCAGTTCCGTATTGGATATGCCGGCGAGGCCCCGTAGTCGTCCTCGAAGGGCCACGTGTCCCGTGTATGGCCCCAATCATGGTAGATGGCCGTAGGCCGCTGCCGCGCTCCGCTGGGTCGGGAAGCCTCAGAGGGCGTGCGATAGCCTGTCGGAGTGCGGTCGCTTGAGACCGCTGTGGGCTGCCGAAGCAGTCACCTCCCGAGGAACCAACAGGCTGCCGCACGGGGCCAGACGCCTGCGGACACCTATGAGTGGGGGTGTCGCCATAGCCGCGCGCCATACTGGCCTGTCGGGTGCGTGTAATCTCCTACGGTGCTGAGGTGAGGGGGTGGGCATCCCAGAAGCGGTCCCAGGAGCCGTCGGTGGAAGCGAGGTGAGCAACGACCTGGAGGGTTTGCTCGGCACCTGGGAGGCTCCAGAACTTTTCGGTCCCCTTGACTCGCTTGCCGAGTTGTTTGACGGTGCTCTCGATGATGCTGGAGCCGGTGGGCCAGCCGTGCTGGCGGAAGATGGGGTATTGGAGTCCGGCTCGATTGGTGCGGAAGTAGGCGAGGTCGGTGGCAAGGATGC
>VGYW01000517.1 GCA_016872875.1 Planctomycetota bacterium
TGCCACTTAGCTGGCGGAACTCGCGGGCATAGGGCAGGAAGTAGGCCTCCTTCTCCGGGCAGTCAATCCCCTTGCGGACGATCTTGTCCGCGGTCTCGGCCATCCCCGCGCTGATCTCGATGGCGTCAATGCCCTCCGCCTCCATCATGGCGGCGATGCGGCAGCTATCGGCGAGGGTGAGGCCCCCCTCGATGAAGTCCTCGGCGTTGAGCTTGACGAGGACGGGGTATTCGCGGCCCAGCTCGGCCCTGATGCGGCGCAGGGCCTCCAGCGGGAAGCGGGCGCGGGCATCCAGACTACCGCCCCAGGCGTCCTCGCGGCGGTTGGTGTAGGGGGAGATGAACTGGCTCATCAGGTAGCCGTGTGCGCAGTGGAGCTGGACGCCGTCGAAGCCGGCCTCGCGGCAGCGGCGAGCGGCGGCCACGTAGCTCTCTATCAGCGGCTCGATCTCGTCGGCGGCCAGCTCGCGCGGCGCTAGGCCGTCGGCCTTGTTCGGCACCGCCGACGGTGCCAGGGGGCGCTTGCCGCCAATCAGCTCGGGCTTCGTCTGGCGTCCGGCGTGGTTGAGCTGGCAGACGACTCGCCCGCCCGCCTCATGCACCGCTGCGACGAGGCTCTTGAGGCCGGGGAGCATCTTGTCGCTGTGGACTCCCATCATCCCCTCGCTCGCCTTGCCGTCGGCGCGCACGAAGCTGTGGCCCGTGATGATCAGCCCCACGCCCCCGCGGGCGAGCCGCGCGTAGAACTCGGCAAGGAGCGGCGTCACCCGCCCCTCGGGCGTACACATCCGCTCGCCCGTGGCCGAGCGGACGAGGCGGTTGGGCAGAGCGAGCGTTCCGATGCCGGCGGGAGTGAACAGCGTTGACATCGCCTGTCCCTTGGTCTGAAGGGGATGAATGGATGAATGGATGGGTGGATGTACAGAAGACGACCCAGCTCCCTCCCGCACCTAACCCAGTCTGTCTGCCGCGTAGGCCAGACAGGCCCGGATGTCGTTCTCGGTCAGTTCCGGGAAATCGGCGATGATCTCCTCGTGGCTCATGCCGGCGGCAAGCCACCCCAGGACGTCGCCGACGGTGATGCGCATCCCTCGGAAACAGGGCCGCCCCCCACGTTTCCCGGCTTGGATGGTCATGACTTCCCTGTAGTCCATATTCGTCTCCCCAGCGGTTCGGGTAGGTGACAGTTTGGCAACCACTCTCTGCCTGTCCCATCATACTGTTTTGCGCACCGTGATTCCAATCCTGCCGTACCAGCAAGCGGGTGCCAGCCAAGAAAGGTGCGTGAGCCTGTTGGAGTGCGGCGGCTTGACGCCGCTTTTCGTGCGCCTTGGGTCACATCACAAAGCTCGCACTCACGGCGACCTGATGGGAAAGCGGCGTCAAGCCGCCGCACTCCAACAGGCTGTCGCATCGTACCGGGCACCTACCGGGGGGAGGGAAGGGCGATCATTCCGAGGTGTCCGACAGAGTTGCCTAAGGTGTCGCGGACCTGGAGGTCGACCTGGGCCGCCTGGGGTGGGAGGTCAATCGGGCGGTTGAGCTTCAGGGGGTGGAGCGGGGTGACGGGGCCGCAGTCGAGCCTGGAAAGCTCGGCGCCGTCGGCGCCGCGGAAGACGACGGCTGCGGTGCCGACGTGGAAGACGCCGAAGGTGCCCGCGACCCAGGTCCGCCCGTCGCCCTTCAGCAGGCTCAGGGGCGAGGCGACTACGCCAGCCGAGGTCACGTCCACGATGGGGCCAGGGCAGCGCGCGGCGAACCACTCCTGGACCAGGCTCGTGCTCTCGCCAGGGCCGAGCCTGGCCACTGGGCCGAAGCACTGGAGCTCGATGAAGGGGTAGGGAGCGAAGCCGGTGCCAGAGGCAATGACGACCTTCTCGGGGACGGCGCAGACCTGGACGAAGACGTTGCCGGCCCGCTCGTCGGCGAAGGCGGCCCAGGGGAGTGCGGGGTCGAGGAGCGCCTTGCTGAACTCGCGGCGGTAGCGGAGCGCGAGGAGGCCGGGGAGCTCGGCTGTGCTCCACTGGGCCTGTGGGCGGGGCGTCTCTGCCCCGCGGGGGGCGGAGCCCCCGCCCACAATGCGCACCCCGCCCTTGAAGCGGCTCTTGGGGTTCAGAGGCACGTAGAGTGCGAGCGAGCCGTCAGGCGCATCCTCGCGGCGCACAACGCCGCTCGCGCTCGGCGCGCCCTTGAGCTGGAGCATCGCCTGGATGCCCCACTCCTGCGGGATGGGCCGGATGTTCGTCAAGGTGTCGGTGATCCGCAGCCGGGTGCTGCCTGAGAAGAGCTCAACCCGCCGCACGACGCGCGTGCCGGTGGCGATGTCCATGGGGCCGGCAACCTCGACCGCGGCCTTGCCTGCCTCGGCGGGCAGGAGCCGCAGTTCGTAGCGGCCCATGAAGAGCTCTGGGGGGTAGCGGCTCTGGACCCTGGCCCACTTCTCCTCGGGATGGAGCTGGGCGGATTGGCCGCCGAAGTGGCGGTAGCGGCGTTCGTCGCCCGCGGCGAAGGTGCTCCCTAGCTCGCCGCCGCCGATGAAGAGGAAGTTGGAGCCGTCGAGCGCGAACTCGAGCGTGCGGCCGCCGACCTGTGGGACGACCGTGGCGGAGAGGAGCGCGTTGGCGAGCCGTCCGCAGCCGCGCCAGCCGTGGAACGAGGCGGCCCTTGCCCGTGCGGCGAGGGGATCGAGGCCAGGCCCATCGCGCGCCGCGCGCGGCGCGCAGCCGGGTGCCTGGAATAGCAGCGACGCTGCGATGGCCAACTCAAATGCGGAGTCTGGAGTACGGAATGCGGAATGAAGAGAGCGCGACGAGCGCCGATTCGTACGGTTCTCTCCGCACTCCGCACTCCACATTCGGCACATGGGCCTCATTCGTCCCCAGCGCCCGGCCCCTCCTTTGTCTCGTGACCCTCCCTGACCAATTGCCCTACCCTGATGAGCACTTTGACTTGCTCGGCGACGGCCTTCACCCTGCCGTCTGGGTCGTTGAGCGCTTTGTCGAGGAGAGGATACAGTGATTGGTCGGCATATTCCTTGACGGCGATGCAGGCGCCCTCGCGGCGGCGCGGGTCGCCACTGCTCAGCAGCTTGGTGATGAGGTCCCTTGCTTCTGGCGCGCCTTGGTCGGCTAGAGCGACGATTGCCCAGTGGGCCTCCTCAGAGTCCTCACCCTCGGCGAGGCCGACCAGGAGCTCGGTGGCCTCGGCGTCCTTCTTCAGCATGCCCAGCCCGGTGATGGCCACCATCCGCGCGCGGCTCGAGTCGCTCTCGGCCAGGATACGCTTGAGCCCAGCGAGCCCCTCCTCCTCGACGAGCTCCTTGAGCCCCACCTTGTTGCCGCCAGCGCCCTCCAAGGCCACGCTTTCGGCGCGCTGGACGTTCTTCGGCTTCTTCTCGCCCCCGCACCCTGCGGCGAGGAGGCAAGCGAGGCCGAAGCAGAGGGCAAGGCCCGCGTATCCTCTCATTGGCTGGCGCCTACCACCCGGGGTTCCAGAGCTTGTAGTCAGGGTCCCAGTGATCAATGCGCAGGTGCGCCGGCTGCTTGGCCAGGGTCACGTGGCCGTCGAAGTGAAGGATGTTGCCGCCGCCTGCGTGCCGTCTCACCACCCGCACGGGGTGCTGGTATGCGTGCCAGCGTCACCCACACCCGCCGTATTGCCAGGTGCCTGGCTCCGACTCGCCCAGGAGCCAGCGCTTGGTGGGCTGGTCAACCTCCTGGAGCTGGTGGTATTCGAAGAAGCGCGGCACGGTGTCAACGTTTCCGCGGTGCCACCAGCCGTACTTCGCCAGGCCCATGTAGGAGACCAGCGCGCCTTGGTCGCAACGGTAAGCGCTCGTGTCGCTGGGACAGACGATGGCAGTCGCGCCGCTGCGGTAGACCGGGCGCGCCCCGTTGGCGTAACCGTTGCCCGGTGTATAGCCGAGGTAGTGGCCCGGCTCTTGATAGTTGTTCCAAACCAGCGGGCACAAGGGGTTCACATCGTCCATGTTTTCCAGCTTGGTATAATTCCTGCCAAGCCAGATCTCCCCCAAACGGGTGCGGATCTGCTGCCAGTATGTATACCCGAGCGCACTGGATCCTACGGCGCTGGGCGGCTGAAAGGTCCTGCCGCCAGCCTTCAGGAACAGGACCCACCAGTCCCACATGTCCTTGATATACTTCTTCTTCTTCAGTTGGCCGGTGTCGGAGCGCCACTGGCCGCCGGCGAGGCCAAGCTCGCCTACCCAGCGCTCGTGCCAGAAGGCGGGCAGGAAGTTCCCGTAGGTCTGCGTGTAGACCATCATGAGCTTGTGGATTTGGGAGAGGTTGCTGCGGCAGTTGGCGTTCCGGCCGCTCTCCTGGGCGGCGAAGATGGCGGTGACGATGAGCGTGGCGAGGACGATGGCGATCCCCGCCACGGTGAGGAGCTCGATGAGGGTGAAGCCGCGCCGCGTCGAAGCGCTCCTGCACAACATTGCCGCAACTCCTTCAGCTACAGCCCCTTTGGTCGCCGCCAGCGGCCGCAGGAAAGGGATGATTGGATGACTGGATGAATGGATGATTGTCTGACACCCATCCACCCATCCATTCATCCACCCATCACCTTTGGTTGCGGCCGACAGCTTCTTTTCAGTATAGTAGCGCGCGAGCGCCGTGTTCGTCAAGTCATTCTTCGAGCGAACAGGAGAACGAGTGAATTCGTAGTGCGGGCTTCAGCCCGTGCCGCCAAGAGACGGCCTGAAGGCCGCACTACAGACCTGTCCCTCCCCTTACGTAGGACCATTCGCATCGGGGGGCCGAGGCGTGACAAAACCACGAATCAAGGTCTTCGGGGCTGGGAGCAGGATGATGCGCGACGAGCGGGCGGGCATCGCCGTCCTCGAGGCCCTCGCACGCCGGCCACTGCCCGAGGGGGTGGAGCTCCGCGAGACGGGCACCGACGGCTACGGCCTGGCCACCGACCTCGAGGATGCCGACGCGGCGATCATCGTGGATTGCGCGGACATGGGCAGGAAGCCCGGAACCGTGGCCATCTTCTCCCCCGATGAGGTCGAGAGTACGCTGCTCGACCGCCGCATGTCCTTGCACTCCATAGACTTACTGGCCGTGGTCAAGCTTGCCCAGCAGCTCGGCTGCCGTGCCAGGGTGCGCATCGTGGGCATCCAGCCGCAGGCCGTGGACTTCGGCGAAGAGCTCTCGGCGCCCGTGGCCGCCGCCGTGCCACGGGCGGCCGAAATCGTGGAGCGGGAGATCGCCGCGATGCTGAAGGGGGAATGAGCCAGAGATTCGACGACGACGACGACGAGGACGACGACGAGCACGAGAGAGCGGACGGGGGGGCCTGCGCCGATCTAAGAAGTCATGCTCCCGCCGCACAGGGCTGCGGAATCGGGAATTCGTCGCGCTGAGGAAGGCCAGGAGGGGGTGGGGAACCGGCTGAGAGAAAGGGGGCGTAAGGCGGAATAGCTCGATCGGGGCTACGGTGCGACAGGGCAAGCGCGG
>VGYW01000518.1 GCA_016872875.1 Planctomycetota bacterium
AACGCCCCCGCCCCTGCCACAGCAGCCCCATGCCTAAACAGCACTCTCCTGTGGCCCCAACCCTACCCCTTGCACCTGACCGCACATACCGCCTCTCCCGATTCCGCAGCCCTGGCGAGGCGGGCTTGACAACGCAGGGCGGGCGGTGTAGTCTAGAGCCTGGCCGAGTCCATCCAGATTGGGGGTCAGCAATGGGCGGCTCGCTTCGGCCTGGCGCGCATCTCATCGGTCTCGCCTTGCTCTTCGCCTCGCTCGCGGCGGCGGGGACGCCCAGCGTGGCGGAGCAGACGCGCGCGCTGGTGGAGGCCGACTGGGTGGCGCAGGACGCGCGCTTCGCGCCCGCCGGTCCCCCTGTGGGCGGGGCCTCCGCGCCTGTGGGCGGGGCCTCCGCGCCCCGCGTCCAGGCCGCGCAAGCCACCTGCACGACGGAGCAGGACGCGAGCGGCGGCGTGGACGGCGTGAAGAACGGCCGCTGGGGCTTCCACACCGCGAGCGCCGAGACCGACCCCTGGTGGCAGGTGGACCTCGGAGCGGTGGTGAAGCTCGACCGCGTGGTCGTCTTCAACCGCACCGACCGCAACACGGCGGCCAGGACACGCAACATCCGCCTCCTCGTCGCCGACAAGCCGTCGCGGGACGCCAAGGACTTCAGGCTCGCCTACCAGCACGACGGCACGCCGTTCGGCGGCGCGAAGGAGGGCAAGCCCCTCGCCATCGCGCTCAAGGACAAGGGGGTCGCCGCCCGCGTCGTCCGCCTCGACATCGTGGGCCGCCTCTCCTTCGCGCTTGACGAGGTGGAGGTCTATCCCGCCGACGCGCCAGAGCGGAACATCGCCCTCAAGCGCCCTGCCGACCAGAAGAGCGTGGGAGTCTACTCCTACCCCGGCACCCTGCCCGATGGCCAGGACACCGCGGCCGCGCCCGCCGCGCCGCCCGCCCCGATCGCTGTAGGCGGGGCCTCCGTGCCCCGCTTCTCCCTCGCCCACATCCGCGATGAGGTGGAGCGCGCTAAGCGGCTCGCCGCGCGCATCCTGCCCCTTGCCCAGGGAAGCCACAGGCGGGACGCCTGTGCCACCATTGATAAGGCACTTGGGCAAGTGGCCGAGCTCGAGGGGCGCCTAGTGGCCGAGGAGAAGAAAGGTGGCACAGGCTTCCAGCCTGTGGCACGCGAGCTCTACCTTGCGGTCCGCCGGGCCAAGCGCGCCATCGCCTTCGCCAACCCGCTCCTGAACTTCGACAAGCTCCTTTTCATCAAGCGCCACGATGCCGCGGGCGTGTTCCACATGTGCGACCAGTTCTACGGGTGCAACGCGCGGCCGGGCGGCGGACTCTTCGTCCTCGAACGCCCCTTCAGCGACAGCCCGAAGCTTATCAACCTGCTTGAGAACGCCGCGGTCGAGAAGGGCCGGCTGGCCGGCCAGAAGCTCGCGGGCGGAGCCTTCCTCTCCCCAGAGCTCTCCTTCGACGGCAAGACCATCCTCTTCGCCCACTCCCAGGCCACCGCCTTCGCCAAGTCGGGCGGAAAGGAAACCTATCTCTGGGGGCCAGAGATCAGCTACCATATCTTCAAGTGCAACGCCGACCCTTCGGCGGCCTCAGGGCAGGCTGGCCTCGTGCAGCTCACGGACGGCTCGCCCGACGACTTCGACCCCTGCTTCCTCCCCAGCGGGCGCGTGGCATTCGTCACCGAGCGACGCGGCGGATACCTCCGTTGCGGGCGCCATTGCCCAGTCTACACCATCTTCTCGATGGAGCCCGACGGCTCGGACATCCAGCCCCTCTCCTACCACGAAACCCACGAGTGGCACCCCAGCGTCACCAATGACGGCATGCTCGTCTACAGCCGCTGGGACTACGTTGACCGCGACACGAACATCGCCCACCACATCTGGCTGTCGTATCCCGACGGCCGCGACCCCCGCTCCTTCCACGGCAACTACCCCGTCCGCCGCGAGGGGCGCCCGTGGATGGAGATGAACATCCGCGCCGTGCCCAACTCCACCAAGTTCGTCGCCGTCACTGGCGCCCACCACGGCCACGCCTACGGCTCGCTCGTGCTCATTGACCACAGGCTGCCCGACGACGGGGCGATGAGCCAGCTCGAACGCCTCACGCCCGACTGCCCCTTCCCCGAGGCCGAAGGCCGGCCCATCAACCGCTTCATGCAATACGGCACCCCCTGGCCCCTCAGCGAGGACGACTACCTGGCCGTCTACGACGCCGATGCTCGCAATCGCGGCATCTACTGGCTCGACCGCTTCGGCAACAAGGAGCTCCTCTACCGCGACCCCGCCATCTCCTGCTCCGACCCCATCCCCCTCCGCCCGCGGCCAACTCCCCCCCTCATCCCCGACGAAACGACCCAGACCGCCCGCACCCGTGTGGCCCGGCCTCCTTCCTCTTCCCCCTCTCCCTCGGGGAGAGGGCAGGGTGAGGGTGCTGCTTCCCCCTCTCCCTCGGGGAGAGGGCAGGGTGAGGGTGCTGCTTCCCCCTCTCCCTCGGGGAGAGGGCAGGGTGAGGGTGCTGCTCCATCTCCCTCGGGGAGAGGGTGGGGTGAGGGTGCTGCGAGTGGCCGCCCCGCCACCATCGCCGTGATGAACGTCTACGACAGCGATTTCGCCTGGCCCGCGGGGAGCAAAGTCGCCGCCCTGCGGATCATCCAGCTCCTGCCCAAGTCAACCCCCCCGCCCAACGTCCCGCGCATCGGCTGTGCCCAGCAGACCAACGCCCGCGCGGTCCTCGGAACCGTCCCCGTCGAGGCCGACGGCTCGGCCTACTTCGAGGCCCCCGTGGGCAAGCCCATCTACTTCCAGGCCCTCGACGAGCGCGGCCTCGCCATCCAGTCCATGCGCTCGGTCACATACGTCCACCCCGGCGAACGCCTCACCTGCCAGGGCTGCCACGAGCGCAAGCACACCACCAACCCTGTGGGCGGGACGTCCCCGTCCCGCGTCCCGGCTGCCCTCTTGCGCGCGCCCTCGGCGATCCAGCCCGACGTGGAGGGCTCCAACCCCTTCAACTACCCGCGCCTGGTCCAGCCCGCCCTCGACCGCGCCTGCGTGGCCTGCCACCGGGAGAAGAAGGCCATCGCCCTCGACGGCGCAGTCGCGGGAGCGTTCACACAGTCCTACAACGCCCTCGCCGCCAAGTATGGCTTCTACTTCCACGTCACCAACGGCTCGTTCAACGGCGGGGTCCACGGCGGCGCGCGCAGCATCGCTGGCCAGTTCGGCGCCCAGGCCGCCCCCCTGATGAAGTACCTCACCGACGCCCACCACGGCGTCAAGCTCTCGCCCGAGGACTTCCACCGCATCACGCTCTGGCTCGACTGCAATAGCGAGTTCCTCGGCGCCTACGAGGACGCCCCCGCCCAGGCCCGTGGCGAGCCGGTCCGCGCTTCCCTCGAATAGCAGCGGGAGCGGCGTCCACAGATTCCACAGATTGACACAGACAGGCGAAGATAACCAACCGGGGTTCCACGCCCGAGTCCGGGAGCTGTTTGTAGTGCGGCCTTCAGGCCGTTCCCTGGCGGGACGGGCTGAAGCCCGCACTACGATCCTGCGGATGCCCCATGCCCGAGTCGGGGCTTTTTCGTTTCTGTGGAAATCTGTGGCAATCTGTGGACAGGGCTCTTCGATCACGCGTCACGGGTCGCGCGTCACGCCCATGAGGTAGCGATGGATTGCGGCGGCGGCGGACTTTCCGGCGCCCATGGCCTTGATGACGGTTGCGGCGCCGGTGACGATGTCGCCGCCGGCGAAGACGCCACGCTTGGAGGTCTGGCCAGTGGCCTCGTCGGCCACGATGTTGCCCCAGCGGGTCGTCTGAAGGTCGGGCGTGGTCTGGGGGACGAGGGGGTTCGGGCCGTTGCCGATGGCCACGATGATCTGGTCGCAGGGGAACTCGAACTCTGAGCCCTCGATGGGGACGGGGCGCGGGCGGCCGCTCTTGTCGGGCTCCCCGAGCTTCATGCGGATGCAGCGGACGGAGCGGACCCAGCCCTTGTCGTCGCCGAAGATTTCCGTGGGGGCGACGAGGAACTCGAAGCGGACGCCTTCCTGCTCGGCGTGGTGGATTTCCTCGATTCGGGCGGGCATCTCGGCCTTGGTGCGGCGATAGAGGATGTAGACCTCTTGCGCGCCGAGGCGAAGGGCGGTGCGGGCCGAGTCCATCGCCACGTTGCCGCCGCCGAAGACCACGGCGCGCGTGGCCTTGCGGATCGGCGTGTCGTGGTCGCTCCGATACGCCTTCATCAGGTTCGTGCGGGTGAGGAACTCGTTGGCCGAGAGGACGCCGTTGAACTGCTCGCCGGGGATGTCGAGGAAGTGCGGCAAGCCGGCGCCCGTGCCCACGAACACCGCGTCGTAGCCGTTGGCGAGGAGCTGGTCCACGGTGTCGAGCTTGCCGACCACGTAGTTGGTGAGGATTTCGACGCCCATCTTGCGGAGGGTGTCCACGTCGCGCTGGACGATGGCCTTTGGGAGGCGGAACTCTGGGATGCCGTAGACGAGGACGCCGCCGGTCTTGTGGAAGGCTTCGAACATGGTGACGTTGTGTCCGAGCTTTGCGAGCTCGAAGGCGGCGGTGATGCCGGCCGGCCCGGAGCCTACGACCGCGACCCGCTTGCCCGTGGGCAGGGCGATTGGGGGGATGTTGGTCTCGCCACGCTGCATCTCGTGGTCGGCGGCGAAGCGCTCCAGGTAGCCGATGGCCACGGGGTCGCCCTTCTTGGCCAGCACGCAGGTCTTCTCGCACTGGTCCTCCTGGGGGCAGACGCGGCCGCAGACGGCGGGGAGGGTGGTCTGCTCCTTGAGCTTGCGGACCGAGGCGTCGAAATCCCCGTCCGCGATGAACTTGATGAAGCCAGGGATGTCAATGCAGACCGGGCAGCCGTCCACGCAGGCGGGCTTCTTGCACTGGAGGCAGCGGCTGGCCTCGAGGCGCGCCTGGTCGGGCGTCAAGCCGTAGGGCACCTCATCGAAGTTCCTGACGCGCACCTCGGGCGGCTGTTCGGGCATCTTCTGGCGTGGCGGCCGCTCCTTCTTGGGCGGCCTGGGGGCGGGCTCGGACACTGGCGACTCCTTCTGTGCCACAAACCCGCAGAGTCTTGTCTCTCTGCAACGAATCCGGGAGCAAGAGAATCGAGGACGAGGACGATTCTTCGCTGCCGTCTGTCGTCTGCTGTCTGCCCTCTTCTGACTGGGGAGAATGGGCGGAGCGCAATCTCCCGGCCTGCCCTTATGATATGACGAGTCGGGGCGGCGTGTCAAGCGCGGTGGCCGAGTATGGCCCCCAGTCCTGGTAGTTCCCTTCGGCTCCGAAGCTCCGAACGGAGCGTACTATAGCAGCCCAGGGCGAAGCCCTGGGAAAGGCGCACGGCCCGATTCAGCCCTGTAGGGGCGTACTCGCCGCCGTAGGCAGGATGTCGCGCCGTGACCACATAGTACGCCCTGTCAGGGCTGACCTACCTGCCGTCC
>VGYW01000519.1 GCA_016872875.1 Planctomycetota bacterium
CTCGACGCCATCCGCTACTTCCGCTACGGCCTGGCCCACTTCTTCGAGAACCCGCAGCGCTACTTCATCACCGAGGGGCCGATCATAGACAAGTTCGCCATCTTCAACAAAGACATCGGCAGCCCCGCCTGCAACCGCGACCATTGGCGGGCCATCGTCGGCGCCTCATCTCCCGACGCCACGATCAAGGAGGCCGTGCTCTACGACCGCGAGATGTGGCGCATCGCCCGCCGCTGGCTGCCCAACAAGCCGAGCTTCGCCGAGCTTGTGGATGGCGACCACGGCCACCAGCGCCACTTCATGCTCGTCGTCACCGACAGCAAGGGCCGTCGCGCCATCTCGCCACATCTCCGCACCGTCCCTCGCGGCTACTTCACCCGCTGCGCCGACCGGCAGAACTGGTTCGGCGCCGCCGGCTCCTACACCGGCATCTGGCCCAGCGGCCGCCACGGCATCTGGTACATCCGCCCCCACTTGCCCGCCGGCCCCGAGACCGAGGAGTTCGGCGGCAAGAACCCTTTGGCAACGATCATGGAGTTCCCCTTCGCCAGCAATGCCCTAACGCTTACCCATTACTGGGTCACACGCCGCTACGTTAGGCCCGTCACCTATGGTATGGATGCCTGGCGGATCGAAAACACCGAGCCAAGCCGGACGTTCTGGGCTCAAGCCCTGGTGGGCAAGTGGCACGACATCACTACGGGCATCGGCAGTCCAGAGGGGATGAACCCCGGCCCCATGGCCTTTCTTACCGGGGTCCACGCCTTGTTGTCGGCCAACAAGGCAGTGGCGCCCACGAGGCCGATCGGCGCGGCCATCAACATCTCTGCACCAGGCGTTGCATACCGCTTCATGCAGGACGGCAGGGTCATCGAGGGGAGACTCGACGGAAAGGCTGACGCGATTCTTGACCTGCCTGAGTCCGCCTCGCTTGGGGAGTTGATGCTGCTGTTCCCTCTCTCCGTCTCGGGCAATGGGCTGATTGGTTGGCGAGCAGAACCGGGCCGAGATTTTTGGGAGGCACGTTATGTGTATGTCCCGTGGGCTTGGCGGTCCTCGCTTGGCGCGGAGGGACCGACACCGTGGTCACTCCAACTCACCCAAGGCAAGCTGATGCAGACACTCGGAACTCTGGTCCTCTACTCGGATGACTACGGTGTTGCTGGAACACTGAAGGCGGGCGGCGGCGTGAGGCTCCTTCCCCTCAGAATCACGCCGGTGCTCGAAGAGTGGCCGGCCGCTCTCTGGACGCCAGAGGGATTCGCCTACTCCTTCTGGAGTGGCCTCGTCAAGCAGACTCCTTTGCCTGGCACGACCTCTGGCCCACCTTTCCTTGCCAACATCGGCGCCTACTTCTGCGATGGCTACGCCGCGGTGCCCAACACCAGGGACACCCCCTTCTACGTGGGCAACACACTAATGGCCTCCAACAAGGAACTTGCGCTCGCCTGGACGCACTGGACGGCGACGGAGGCGGGGATCGAGGTGCACAACCCGACCTTCAAGACGATCAAGGCGAGGGTCTGGAGCGCCAAGGCCATCCCAGGCAAGCTTGTGGTGGACATCGAGGTGACGGTTCCCCGAGGCACCACGCAGCGGCTGATGCTGCCGGGGAAGTGAAGAGACGACACGGACACACACGGACACACACGGACGACCCGTCCCCAGCGAGAACCCGCACGTCCGTGTTTGTCCGTGTCAGTCCGTGTGATCTCGTGGCGGCCCCAGAGCCTGGGCTCGAAACCAAGAGAAAGGAGCAACCATGCGACAGATGTGCGTTCTCTCCCTGGCACTTCTCTCTCTCGCCACAGCGGTCCGGGGCGCGAGCCTGGTGGACACGCCGACGCAATACCTGCTCCGCAAGCCGCCGAAGCCGGTGGTGGTGGACGGCAAGCTCGATGAATGGGACATGGCGGCGTCGCCCTACGTCATCAGCCCGACGAGCAAGGACCCGCTGTCGAGCATCCACGCGAACGAGCCGACGAATCAGCCGAAGGGCGATGCCGATATCAGCGGCAAGGCCGCTCTTGCCTGGGATGAGCAGTACCTCTACGTCGCCGGCCAGATGGTGGACGACCACCTGGTGGGCATCAAGCCCGACAGCTTCGGCAACCAGGGGCCGCCAGGATGGGGCTGCGACAGCCTGATGGTGCTCGTCCACTCCTTCCGTCAGCCGATGAAGACCAATTCGCCCTACAGCAAGACCCCCTTCCTCGGCCTCCGCTACGCTCCCACAGGGCCGAATCCGCGCGGCAAGCTGTTGCCCGACGCCGCGCTCCTCGACAAGCGCGATGCCTACTGGGTGCTCACCGAGAACTCGAAGTGGGCCTGCACCGAGACGCCCCAGGGCTACAACGTCGAGGCGGCCATCCCCTGGAAGGACCTCGCCTTCAAGCCCCAGTTCGGCGAGAAGCTCTTCATGGCGTTCCTCGCCGCCGACATTGACCCCGACGAGGCGCTCAACCAGGTCGGCTGGGGCTTCCACGGCGAACCGAAGGACTGCCCGGTCTTCCGCCTTTCTGACCGCAACGACGTACTCGGCCTTCTCACACTCTCTTCAGATGAGGTGCCTACGGACAAGGCGTGGGGTGCGCGTGCAGAACTAGACGCGCTCAACGGCGGCGCTCGCATCATGGCTGTCCGCGTAGTTGACGCCAACGACCGCATGGTCGCTGAATCCATGGTTGGGCTCAGCGTACCGAAGGGCAAGACTGGGCATGCTGTGGTAGAGTTCCAGGCAGGTGTCTTTCGGGAGGCTGGGCAGTATGAGGTGCAACTCTTCGCCATGGCAGCAGGAGGCAATCTCATCGTCCCGGCGACGGAAACGCTGCGTGCTGTGGCTCCTGCGCCTGAGCCGCCAGCCGTGCGGAACCTGCCGGGCGAGATCCACCACATGCCGCCCGACCGCATCGCGCACAACGCCTGGAGCGCCCACCGCACGGGCTTCTACAGGCACGGCTACATCAAGGGCAAGGAGGACTACGTGCCCTGGCTCCGCAAGTACGTGGAGCCTGGCCTCAAGGGCCGCTGTCCGCAATACGTGAAGAGCAAGAACCCCTGGGCCTATCGCGAGGCATTCCAGTGCATGGCCATGCACCGCCTCACCGCCGACCCCGAATACGCCACGCTGGCCCGCGACCTGATGGATATGATGCTCTCGCTCGAAGAAGAGAAGGGCATGGGCTGGTTCCAGTTCACCAGCACCGCGATGTATCGCTACCTCACGTGGCTGAAAGACCCAAGAAGCCCCTTCGCTCCGCCCGACGCCGAGAAGCGCTATCGGGCGATTCTCCACAAGGTGGCCGCGCAGCCTGGGAATGACCTTTTCAACGAATCGGGCACCCACAACCGCGTGTGGCACCGCTACTCGATTCAGAAGGCGGCACGCCAGGTGGCCGAGCAGGACGGCAAGCCGCTCGACCCCCGCATCGTCGAGTACACCAACTACCACGACAAGCTCATCGGCGAAGTGGGCGACGACGACGATAACTCGGCGGGCTACCATTGGGTCTTCTTCGATGCCGCCGCGGCGCTCTACTTCCACACGGGCGATTGGGAGGGCTTCGCCAAACACAAGGGCTTCCGCCGCACCCTCGCCCGCTACGTCGAAATGGTGGCCCCCAGCGGCGCCTGCGTGCCCTTCGGCTCGGGCTCGGGCTGGCCGGAGAACGGCCACTCGATGTGGGCCTACGAATGGATGTCGAACATCACGCGGGACGGCCGCTATCGCTGGACCAGCCATCGCATCGCCGAGTACCTCTACAACCACCTCGACTACCGCGCGAACCAGTATCACCTGCCCTTCGACAACTCGCGCGACAACTTCGTCCTGGCCTACCTCTTCGCCGACGACACGGTGGCCCCGACGCCACCCTCGGGCCAAAGCCGCATCACCTGGCGTCACCCAATGCTGCCCGTATCCGTCGAGGAGATGAAGGCGCGGCCCGGCCTGTGGCGGATGCGAATGGACGGCTCGCAGTGGGTGCCAGACAAGCTGGTGCTCGCCAGCGGCGGCCAGGCGCAGGACCTCTGGGGCCTCGTGGAGCTGTTGCCTCACGGCGGCCATTGCGGCGAGCTGCCAGGCAATCTCACAAACCTGATGGTCCACGACGCCGCACTCCTGGCGGGCAACGGCTACTACGAGCTGACGCCCGACTTCAACAACATCCTGTGGGTGGAGGACCTCGACGGCCTGACCGCCGACCCGCGGCCGATGGCGACCGAGGTGCCCGTCTTCGTCGAAGACCCCGCCTTCACCTTCGCCCGCATCAAGACCACCGCCTACCAGCACCTGCCGCTCACCTACACCCGCGACATCCTGTTCGTCAAGAACGGCTTCGTCGTGGTGAAGGACCGCGCGGAGTTCGGGGCGACGATGAAGGTGCGGCTCGGCCCCTGCTACCAGACCCGCAGCCTCGGCCCCGAGTGCGGCGAGAACTGGTTCAACGCCTACTTCGACCAGCTCTACTACACGGGCCTCGGCCTGGGACGCGGCGTCCAGGCCATCCGCAACCCGTCGTGGGACCTCCTGGTCTACTTCACGCCGCGCCCCGACCGCAAGCACACGGTTCAGGACAAGACGCTTGAGAACGTCTGGCGGAACGCGCCCGTGCAGCTCCGCCAGGTCTGGTCGGGCATGGCCAAGGCCGGGCAGACGCTCACCTTCACGAGCATCCTGCTCCCCCACGTGCCATCCAGCTTCCCATCGGAGTTCCTCAAGGACCAGAAGCGAATCGAGGTCGCCCACGACGACGACGACCTGACCGTGGTGAAGGCCACGAGCGAGATGGACCCGCAGAACAAGCTGCGCAGCGACACATGGGTGATGCTCAACACCACGGGCAAGGCCGCCACGGCCGGCCCGCTTGCGAGCGACGGGATCATTGCGGTCGTCGGCCACGACCACACGGGGCAGGTTCAGTCCCGTGTCATCGTCGGCGGCAAGTCCCTCACCTACCGCGGCGCCGACGAATCGCCCAAGGCCCGCACGCACGAACCCAAGCCCGCCCAACTGCCGCCGGAGCTCCTCAAGTGACCCCGTTCGTAGTGCGGGCTTCAGCCCGTCTCTTCTTCTTTCACCTCTCCCTTGGGGAGAGGTCGCCCGCCGACGGCGGGCGGGTGAGGGTGCTTCCTGCGGGTGCCGCAGAAGGCCAAGCACCCTCACCCCATCCCTCTCCCCAGGGGAGAGGGGGCGGCCAAGCACCCTCACCCCATCCCTCTCCCCAAGGGAGAGGGGGCAGGCAGGCGCCCTCACCCCATCCCTCTCCCCAAGGGAGAGGGGGCAGGCAAGCACCCTCACCCCAGCCCTCTCCCCGAGGGAGAGGGGGGATGGTTCACTCCACGACAAACGCGCACGTTGGGATGTTAGGGAGGGAGGTGGTAACACTGCTTCTGAGTGTTCTGGGAGCGATGGCGCTTGCCTACGAGGCGCCCCGCCCTGGCGACCCTG
>VGYW01000520.1 GCA_016872875.1 Planctomycetota bacterium
GGGCGGCAACCTCGCGACGCCGTTCGGCAATGCGTTCGCCTACAGCAACGAGCAACTCGGCTTGTCGGTCGGCAGCCTCGGCTACTGCCCGATGTACAGCAGCGACGGAACGAACAAGATCATTTCCGTCTGCACCTGGTTCCGGATCAACCGTGTGAACGGCTCAGGCTTCCCGACACTGCTCGGCAACAGCTACACGAGCACCTGGTGGCTCGGTCTGCGAACGTCGACCGGCAAGTACAAAGCGATCTTCCGGAACAACACGTCGCCGTACGGCCCGTTCGAGTGGGGCTCCTACGGCGCCGATCTTCGCAAGGTTGCCTGCGTCGCCTTCGTCTTGCCATGCGACGCCGGCAAGACCGCCAGCGTGTACCACAACGGTGTGATGGCCGTCCAGAACACTCTCGCCAACGCCAGTTCCGTTTCCGGCAACCTGGATATCTGGGCGCTGTCGTCGGCCACACCGGGCATGTTCGCCGAAATCTTCGGCTTCGCCGCCTGGACGCGAGCGCTGTATCCGGAAGAGATCCGCGAGCTCTCACTGGGCCCATGGGTGCTCCTCGGCAAGCGTCATCGGTTTTGGTATGCGCCCCTGATGGCGTACCGCTCCGCCCAGATCGCCGGCGACTCGTCTTTCGCCGCATTTGGATTCCGCGGGACGCCAAGAATCGCGGCGATCGCGGGAACCTCAAGCCTCATTGCATACCTCCGGCCGCCAGCGGCTCCCGAACGCACCTTGCCGATCCGGCCCGAGAGCCGCTCCTTTTCGCCGGCGGCCGAATCACGCACGCTCACGGTCCGGCGAGAGAACCGGGGTATCGAGGCATGATCTTCACGAAAGATCCGAACGCGGTCCTCGATTACTCGATCGACTGGACCCGCTGGCTTGCAGGTGATCAGATCGCAACGAGCGTGTGGCTGGTCGCGACCGGGCTCACGAAGGTCGCTGACTCAAGGGCAGGCTCCTTGGCAACGGTCTGGCTCTCGGGCGGCACGGCGGGGCAGTCCTACACGGTGACGAATCGCATTACGACCGCAGGCGGCCGCACGGAAGACCGTTCGTTCGTCGTGAAGATCGAAGAACGCTAACAACTGCCCACCAAGAGAGGTACTCCCATGAGACGTGCAATGGTGCTGGTCATCCTTTGTCTCGCGCTCGCTGCGTTTATCGCGGCGCAGAGCGGATCGCCGCTGCTTGTGCCCGTGTGGGCCGGCGCGCGATATGTCTTCGCAAGGCTCGGTCCCACCCTGGTGCTCAACGGTAACCAACTGGATGTACTGTTGCCGCCAACGCCGCTCCGCCGGCGCGACGTTCTGTTGGTCTATGAGACAACCGCCGGCGGCTGGAAACTGCCCGCCGGCGCCAGCAACGTCACGGTCTACGTAAACGGCCTCCGTTACCGCCAAGGCTACGACTACACGATCACCTCCGGCGTGATCAAGGCGCAGTTCGACAACATGCTGCCGGAGTTTCAGATCACCTGCGACTTCGACGCACCGGCGGGCCAATGACGAGAAGCGAGGCCGCGCGCCTGAGGCCGTACTGCCAGGAATGCGTGTGCGGGCGCGTGTATGAGTCACGCTACCGGCGGCGAGTGCTCGAATGTGCCCCCTGCCGGCGACGCCGCAACGTACTCGATGCCAACAAGCGGCGGGTTGATCCAGACTACGCTGCCCGCTGGGGGGTGTTGACCGCGATTATCCCGGCCTGGCGGCACTTCCGGCACATCGCGCTCGATCTGTTTGGACCAGACGCGAATCTGAGGAGCAGTCTCACCGGTGCCTGATTACATCGGAAACATCACGGTCCCGGAGATCGCGCTGTCGGGTGTGTTCCCGATCGTGCCCGATTACCCGCACGGCCGTGCGCAGGCGCCCGAGGTCGTGGTCCATCAGTTCGGCTCCGGCAACGCCAAGATAGAGCAGCGTTTTCTCCTGGGGACCGGCGCGAAGCGCTTCACTGTCCGAAAGGCCTGGCTCCGTGACTCCGACCGCGTCGCCCTCCGCAACTTCTGGGAGTCGAAGTACGGCCCTTACGGCGCGTTCACTTACAACGCGCCCAACGACGACGGCCTTGGCACGACGGCCTACACGTGCCGCTTCGCCAACGAGCCGCTGTCCTGGGAGATGCTCACCGACGCCGTATGCTCGCTCGGCGTGACGCTCATAGAAATCCCAGCTTCCTCGCCCACCTACCCGCTGAACCAAACCGTCACGAGATTCCCACCGCAGGCGCTCAAAGACGCCCTGCTGTCCCAGGTCCAGCAGATCATCCCGCTCATCAAGATCCAGCCGCTTCAGTCCGGATATCCCGCGATCTACGTCTCCGACCGGCGCTGCATCGTCGGCTCGCGACTCTACCAGGCGCGCCTGCTGGAGTTTGACGGCATCTCGCAGGGCATGGGTAGCGAGGCCGACGAGGCCCAGTTCTCCTTCGGCAACGCCGATCGCGTCATGCGCGATCTGGCCAACGACGTCGATCTCTACCGCGCCGCGCTCGAGTTCTCGATTTTCCACGTCGGCACCGGCACCAAGCTCGACCTTTGGAAGGGCGAGATTGTTAACTGGAATTGCGACGCCGGCCCGGAGTTTCGTGTCACCGCCGCCGACGGCTTGTACGAACTCAACCTGCCCTACCCCACGCGCAAGATCTCGCGCACCTGCTGGAAGCCGTTCAAAGACGGCCTCAACTGCCCATACTCCGGTCCGGACACCACCTGCGACAAGGGATTTGACACGCCCAACGGATGCCGCACTCACGGCATGAACAACCACTACGGCGGCGTTGTGGCCAAGCCCCAGGGCGTGCGTATCAAGGACAACTCCACCGGGGTCTGGGGATTCGGCCGCTCGCCTCTCACCAGCGTCTCACTCGTCGCCGATTCCATCTACGACCAGGTCCTGCCGGAGATCTTCACCGATTCCGCCATGCCGGTCAACGCGAAGATCGCCGCCGGGCGCGACGAGAGCGACTTCTATGCGGCGGTAGGCATCGTCGGCGAAGGGCCGCTCGGGGCTTACGGCACAGGGCACAGGCTTGACGGGCAGTACCACCACGGCTTCCCCGGCGCGCTCGGTCTGCTCACGAGTCTCGGCAATGACCCGAATCCGGATCCCTTCGGCCTGGACACCGACGCGCCCATTGATCGCGTCGCAGGCACGGCGTTTGTGATGCTGCGCCGCTCGGACGCCAAGGGCCTTCAGCTTTCGCGCCTGAGCGAGCACCAGATGGAGGCCATCGTCCAGAACGGGTTGCGCGGCTGGGTCTGGACCTCGCCGGGCGTACGCGTGTGGGGGCCGCCGCTCACCAATCCCGTTTGGATCGCCATCAACATGCTGCTCCGGGCACGGGGCATCCGGTTGGGCGAGTTCGCCACCACGCTGCAGCTCGACCTGGCCGAGACGTTCTTCGACGTGAATGCCACGATCGCGGCCGCCTCCATCTGCGACGAGCAGGTGACGAAGCTGGTCGGCACGGGCACGGAGACGCAGTTCAAGTTCCGCGGCGTGATCCAGGAAGAGAAGCCGCTGCGCGACTGGCTCCAGGAAGTGCTCATGAACTGCCTGGGCTATTACACGTTCGCCTTCGGGAAACTCAAGATCGGCGTGCGCGTGAACTCCTCGGCGGTAGAGGCCTTCACGGAAGGCAACATCCTGTTCCGGAGCCTTCAACTCGCGCCTCTCAGGCCTTCGTTCAACCACCTAACCGCGAACTTCGCCGACGAGGATTTCGAGTTTGTCGCCAACTCCGTTGCCGTCTACGACATCGACCACGCCAACCTGATCGGTGGCGCGGGTCCGCTGTTTTTGAAGTCGACTGTCAACCTCGCCGGGAGCTCGTCGAAGTCGCAGGCGGGCAGGATCGTCGCCGTGCGCCTCCGCGAGGAGTTGGGCGGGATAACCCCGTCGGAATGGAAGGCGGCGCGACAGGTGTCCTTCAAGACCACCGTGCTGGCCTTGAACACCGAACCGGGCATGGTGTGCTCGATAACGCATCCGGACATGCCGGGCGGCAGCGGTGAGTTCCGGGTCGCATCCTGGCGACTCAACCGCGACTACTCGATCGACATCCAGGGCCGAGCAACCACGGATTCGATGTACGACCTCGTCTCCGGCCCGAAACCCGCCGACGTCGTACCGGATACGCCGCCGGACGAGATCCTGATCGACACCGGCGTACCGGGCGTGCTGACCGCGACACCGAAGCTCGGCGATTACGGCACCTTCGCGCTCGACGACATGAGCGTAGCTCCCGACGCCTCAGGCAACATGAACATCGTCGGCGCGCACGAGATCACGCTGGCGCTGTACTACGTCGACGAGTTGGCGACCGATCTCTGGGCGTCCATCGATGCCGCCATCGACGCCGGCACCGACCCGGTGACGGTCGCTTGCACGGTGAATCCGAACACCAGCCGGGTGTTCCGCGTGGGTGATTTCATCGTTCTCAACGACGAGGTCTCCGACGCCGGCCACTCGGGGAGGCGTTCCTACGAGTGCGCGCAGATCGTCGGACCCGGTGACGCCGGGGACGTAGTGCCAACGGGCGATTTCATCCTCCAGCGCGCCTGGCCCGGCGTCGATCCGGGCTTTGCGACCTTCGGGACTTTCAGGTGCGCGCATCTTGCCGGGATCCGTTTCTACAAGCTCGACCAGAAGACGTTCACCTTCAGCGTGCGCAAGGGCTTTTTCCGCACGCCGGGCCTACCCGCTCGAGTCGAGGCAAAGCTGCCGAGTGCCTGCCTTGTCGCTGCGCTCGCTGGCGTCGCGAACCACTTCGGCTACGGGCCCTTCACCGTCTTCCCGCTCTCCCGGCACAACGAGCCCTACATGCCGGGCCTGCGCACCTGCAACGGCGGCGCCTACACCTTCCAGGTGCCGGGTCCACTCACCGTGCAGGAGAACGTCGTCATCCCGATCAAGGTCCAGGATGCGGCTTCCATTCGGTGCATCTACGCTTACCTCCAGCAGGGCACGACCGACGGCCAGTCCGCGTACTTGGTCAAGATCAGCCGCGATGGCGGCGCGACGTGGGAGCCGCTCGAGTACATGGGCATCGCGCAGGCTCTGCCGGACGCTTACAGGAACACCTACGATTTCCTGGTCAACAACGAAGGCTACGGTCTCCCGGCCACGCGCCGCCTGCCTTACGCCGACTACGGTCTGATCCTCGCGCAGGCGGTCACCGGCAGCCAGGCGCCGCAGACGATCCAGACGGCCTCCTATGGTGCAAACCGCCTGGGCCTCGACGCCGGCAAGTTCGTCTTCATCGACCTCGGCGGCCCGAACGAGGAGTACGTGAAGGTGATCAGCGCCGATCCGGACGATCAGACGTTCGACGCCATAGTCACGAAGGACCACGCCGACGGCGAGCGCATCCGCCCGACCATCTGGCCCACCCCGACACTTAACGAGGGTGACGACCTTGCATTCGACATTCTCAGCGTCG
>VGYW01000521.1 GCA_016872875.1 Planctomycetota bacterium
GAAAGTCCCCGTGCTTCTCCGCCACGGGCGCTATCAGCGCCACCTCGCAGCGCACCCCGCCACAGTCCTGGTCCGTGAACTCGCACATCCAGAGGTAGTCGAGGAACTCCATCCGCTTGAGCTGTTCGGGGCTGAGCTTCGCCTGGCTGAGACAGCTCTTGTAGCGTTCCTCGAACTCCTTTGGGAGCTGGACGTATTCCGTTGCGTACTTGCCTGTGGCGTAGCTGGCGGGGTCGCCGTTGAAGTGGAAGGCCACGTAATTCTCCACCACGCCGCGGAGCGCGCGGTGGTAGTACATCGCCGCGAGGTCGAACTTCCCCGCCTTCTCGAACATGAAGGCGGGGTCCATGTTCTGCGACGCCCGGTCGGCGAGGCCCTGGGTGCAGAGGCAGAGCGCAAGCATCGCGGCCGCGAGGCGCAAGAGGGCGGTGTTGGGCGTTAGGTGTTCGGTGTTCGGGCACAGAGGAGAATCGGGTGTTCGCATGCGGGGGAACTCTCCTGGGGCATGGCCCCCCCAATGTAGCTGTTGGGAGGGGCGTTTTCGTTTCGCCGCCTGGCCTCACCTGGCCGCATGCGCGCGCTGCCACTCGAAGATGGAGGGGACGGCGGGCGTGGGGCGCGGCGGGCCTGCCCCGAGCGAAGTCGAGGGGTCGGCGGAGAACGGGGCGAAGGTGTTGTCGCGGTCCGCGAGCGGCTTGCCCGGGCCGCCGACAAGCTGGCCGCTGCCGCCGAAAATGCGGTTGCCGAGAAGCTCGATGCCGGTGCAGTCGGCGGTCGCAAGCTGGATGGCCGGCTGCTTGGGGTCGGCCAGGGCGAAGACGTTTCCGCGGATGATGTGGTCGAAGGAGCAGGTGCGGGCGAAGACGCCGGGGCCGGCCTGCACGACGAAGCGGTTGTGGAGGATGAGCCAGGCCTCGTTCATCCCGCCCATCCAGAGGCCGGCCTTGGGGGAGCGGAAGTCGCAGTTGTAGACCACGTTTCGCGGGCCGTTGGGGCCGTGGGCGGCGTCGTTGGGCGGCGAGGCCCAGGCCCCGAAGCCATACGTGCCCCAGGAGCCGGCCGCGTCCACCACGCATTGCTCGAAGAGGTTCTCGTTGGTCCAGCCGGCGTGCCACTGGGCGTCGCTGCCGCTGAAGGTGCTGCGGCGGATGACGTTGCCCGAGGCCGCCCACTGCACGCAGGGCGCGTGGCGCATCCGCCGCGTCGTCACGCCGTCAATAAGGCAGTCCCACGAGTGCTGCCAGCCGACATAGGCGGTGCCGCCGCCGCCGTGATACCAGGCGTCGTCGGCCACGCAGTCGCGGACCTCGCACCACTTGCCCCACGTGGCGTGGAGGGGGAAGCGGCCGGCCTTGAGGACGGCCACGCCGCGCGCCCAGCACTCCCAGCCGACGCAGAAGTAGACGCCGTTGGTCCAGAGCTTCTCGGTCTGGACGAGGGTGAGGTTCTCGACCCCGCAGCGGCGGATGGGGTAGACCTTCTGCGCGGTCGAGCCGTCAACCACCGGGAAGTCGTAGCGCAGCGGCTGGTTGAGGCGGACGCGGGCGCTGTTCGTAGTTCCGCCTTCAGGCGGTCTTGCATCCACGGCCTCCACCTGGAAGGCGTAGCGGCGATAGTCGCCCCACTTGCAGGCGTTGCGGACAAGGGCGTTCCAGCGCGGCGTGGCGGGGGCGTGGAGGACCAACGCGTCGCCAGGCTTCAGGTCCGGCGTACCCTCAAGTGCGATCTCGACGTCGCCGCGGCGGCCGTCCCTCGCCAGCTTCCAGGTCGGGCCGCTGCGGCTGTCGCCAACGAAAGCTATGGCCGCGGCGTCGCTCGGGAGCCATCTCTTGCCCACGGGCCGGCGCGCCTGGGGGTCCACCTTCAGGGCCAGCGCGGCCTCGGCGCGGCGGCCGCCGCTCCATTCAGCGACGGCCTTGAGAGTGTGCTCGCCCGCGCCGACGGCTCGCACGACCGCCTCGCCCGCCAGCCGGAGCGAGAAAGTCCCGCCCCAGTGCGCGTGCTGCGAGCGTTCGGCCACGGCCCTGCCGCCCGCCTCGACCGCGATGCGCTGGAGCCCCTCCGGCGCCGCATGGGCCTCGATCCAGGTGTCGGGGCCAATCGTGTCGCCCGGCCTGGGCTGGAGGAAGCCGACGCCGCCCTTGGGCGCGGCGTAGCGGAAGACCAGCCTCGTCGCCTCTGCCCCCTGGCCGCGAATCACCACCCCGCCCTCGGTGATGACGACCGGGCGATCGAGGTGGTAGGTGCCCCTGCCCAGCACGAGCGCCCCGCCGCCGGCCTTTGTGACGGCTGCGGCGCCCCGCTCGATCGCCGCAGCGTCGTCGCTATCATCGTCGGCCTTGCCCCCGAAGTCCTCGGCCCGCGCCCGCTCGGGCACGTTTGGGATGCCGCCGGGCACACCCGCGTAGCGCCAGTCGGGGTACACGATGCCATCCGGCCCCACCACGTCGGCGGCGGTGAGGCGTTCCTTCTCATTGGGGCGAAGTTTATAGGCAGGCGGCCACGGCGGCCCTTCCGCCGCGAAGGCGGAGACAAGGAACGCCGCTACGAGTACGGTAAACGTGCGACGGCTCCTACTTGCGGCGCAGACTGCTAGGCAGCGTGGCTAATCCTGCCACGTGAATGGCGCTGTTGTCATTGGGATGCGCTGCACGCGCCAGTTCGCCTTGCTCCGAAGGCGAGAGAAGCTGAGGCGGACACGGAACTCCTCCCCAAGGCACGGAGCATTTCGCCCCGCGAGCCAGATCGTGTCCGAAGTGTTTGGGTTGTACCTGTCTTGGAGCATCCCATTGGGAAGCGCTGCCAGCGTAACTGAGATGAGTGATTTGACTGGCCGTGATTCCTCATAGTCGTACTTGACGAAAATGGTCGTGGTCAGGAACACCTGGTCCTTAACGGTCAGCACCGATGGCAACTTGCCAGGCACGTCCATCGCTTGGCCGCCACGAATCTGTCTGACACTCATGGAAAGCTGCGATGTTTGCAGGGTTGCCGTGCCTCGCCCAGTCACCTTCTCAGCCTTCGAATCCACAAACAGCGCCTGCTTTACTGCGTATTCGGGGTGAAATAGGTAGCGAGCCCTCTTGTAATCGATCTTGCCAAACAGGCGCTGATCGATGCGCGACATTCCCATCCTATCGAGGGCCTCGCGGGTTATGTCCTCAGCTATGTCAGCAACCAGATCACCCTCCTCCTGGAAGATCTGCAATGCCTCGGCCCTGTAGTCCACGATCGCCTGCACAACCAAGCGCAGCGAAGCCTTCTCGATATCCTCAATCTTGTCGAGTTGGTCAGCTAGTCTGTGGGGATCGATCAGCATAGCCGCTGACCCTCCGCTGCAATCTGCTTGCGAGCGAGTCTGACGTACTTGGCCTCTGCATCGATCCCAATGAAATGACGTCCTTCTTGCATGGCGGCTATAGCAGTGCTACCGCTGCCCACGAAACAGTCCAGGACCAGATCCCCTGGGTCCGTGAGTAGGCGGATCACCCTCCTGGCCAACTCCAGAGGAAACATGGCTTCGTGTTCCTCATTGGCCCTGACGGAGGGAATCGCCCAGACACCAAGAGAACCCCACTCAGCCCATTCCTTAGGGGTAAGCCTGGCCCGGTTGAAACGTGTGACCCCTGGTTTCCAGAAGAAGTAGAGGTACTCGAAGTTGTCAACTGATCTATACGACAGGCTTGCCCACCTGGAGTTCTCCCAGGCGGGATCCTTGACCCAAATCCTGCGATCGTATGTGTAGAAACCCGCTTCCAAGGCCCATTCCTCAACCAATCCACCAACGATCTTCACGCGAGTCTGCGATTCGTACTTGCCGCCACGGATGTTATTTCCATTCAGTCTGCGGTCCACTGTCTGTTCACTACAGCCGAGAACAGCCGCAAGCTGCCTGCGATTGTGCTGCGGAAACCGCTGCATCGCGGCCAGAACCTGGGCTCTCGTGACAGGCGATTTCCTCATAGTCAGAGCCTCTGCTTGCACGCGAGGCATGGTCTCGTCCCTGAAGCACAGGATGTCAGCGATGTTGATCACCAGGAAGCACCCCGGCCGTATGATGCGGAAGTGCAGCGCAACGACGGTCTTCAATAGCTGTTGCCATGCGTCGAAGGTCAAGTGCTTCTCGTAGGACTTGCCTACGAAGTAGGGAGGCGACCAGAAACTCAAGGCTACACTGTTGGCCTCTACGCAGCCCAGGGCGATTCGCGCGTCACCGTGGTAGATCTGGTCCGGGCCAAGGCATGCCTCTTGTGTAGTTCCCGTCGGAGTGTACAGGGGCGCGAGCCTGCTCTGCAGCAGCTTCGGCATGCGCTCGACCTTCAGAGCGGCATCCCCATCCCGCGCTGGACCCAGAGAAACTCCGGCGATGCTATGGGTCATCGTTGCTTCCGGCACCAAGGGCCCCCTGCTGGCATCTGCGCCGGCGCGGTGCGGGCGCGTGACAACGCCGGACGCTCCGGCATCGGACATTGTATGCAACCCGGGTGCTGGTGTCAAGGGGTGGTTTCTGCATGATCCGCCATGCGCCCCGGGGCTGTCAACAGAACCTAGCGATCCGTGCGGCCCCGTGTAACCCGAGACAGCGTGCCACGTCGAATGGAACGGAGCCCCGCCTTGCCAAACCGCGGGCAGCGCTAGCTTCGGAGCGTGGGCTGCGCGTCAACCCGCGACAGGGGCAATCTGCTGGCCTCGGCGCATGGGCTTCCTTGCGATCGGTAGCAGGCGACCCTCGGCTCGACGGGGCCGGTGGCGAGCGGCGTTGTGAGCCTGGGCGGCTCAGGGCTGCTCCCTGGCCTTGAGGAGGGCGGCGACGGCTTCGGCCTGCTCGTGCACCTCGGCGGCCTTGCGGCGGCAGAAGTCGGGCGTGACGGCGCCGGCCCTCGGCGCGGCCGCCGCTCGCTGGTAGTCGTCGGCGGCTTTGAGGAAGCTCTCGTGCGCGAGCTTGAGGGCCTTGAGCGCTTCGGCCTGCCAACGGCGGCGGCTCGCGTCGTCCTTCGCACGGCCGCCCTCGCGCTCGAAGAAGGGAGCTGTGATGAGGAGGTAGACCCTTGCGGCGACCTCGCGGAACCGCCCCTCCTTCTCCAGCTTCGCCGCCTCGCCCTCGGCGTCGCACCCCACGATCAGCGCGCTCGCCGACCCGCCGGCCCCCAGCGTCGCCAGCGCGAGGCCGACCCTGACGATCACACGATGGGCCTCGCCCATTGCCCTTCTCCACGCCGCCCCCGCCCCCAACTCTCCCCTCTATCTTCGCCGGCGCGCGGCGGAAGTCAAGTGGTCGCTGTGCGCGGGTGCGTGTAATCTCCTTGGGTCATCCACACCGGAACTCAGGGACTGCACCCAGTGTCGCTCAGAGTCGCGCAGACTCGCTCAACTGCGGATCGGCCGATCCGCAGCCTCCGGCCCCAGAGTCGGCCACTGTTTGCCAGAGTCGCCCC
>VGYW01000522.1 GCA_016872875.1 Planctomycetota bacterium
GTACCTCAATGAGCCTCGCCTTCGGGAGGGCGAGGAAGTAGTCAATGTGCCAGTGGAGCCTCTTGGTCCGCCGTTGGTGGCGCGCGATCCGGGCCTCGAGGCCGCGCATCGCGCTGCCGCAATAGACATAGTAGCCCTTTGGGAGGCGGAACCGCCCCAGGTGGCCAATCTCCGCCTCGCTTTCGGCATCGAGCCGAATCACCAGGCAGTATGCCCCGCTGTCCTCCACTTCGTGAGCTCTCTTCTCACGCGTCACGCGTCACGCGTCTTTTGTCTTCTCCTCTCGCCCCCAGAAACGCTCGAATCATGTCGCACAGGTGCTGCGGATTCACGCAGGCGCGATAGCCGGTGGGAAGCGAGCGGAGGAAGCTGGTGCCGTAGTTGCGGGTGAGGAGGCGGCGGTCGAGGACGACGACGACGCCGAAGTCGGTCTTGGTGCGGATGAGGCGGCCGACGCCCTGCTTGAACCTGATGACGGCGCTGGGGAGGGTGTAGTTGCGGAATGAGCTCAGCCCGCGGGCCTCCACCTCCTCGCAGCGGGCCTGCACCACGGGCGCGGTGTGGACCGCGAACGGCAGCTTGGCAATCACCAGGCAACTGAGCGATTCGCCGGGAACGTCCACCCCCTCCCAGAAGCTGTCGGTGCCGAGGAGGACGGAGGTGGTGTCGCGCTTGAAGATGTTGGTGATGGCTCGGCGCTCGCCGTCGAAGCCCTGGCCGAGGACGAGGACGCCCTCGCTCTCCAGGGCGGCCTTGAGCTTCGGGTAGGCCTCGTTGAGCATCGAGTAGGCGGTGAAGAGGCCCAGGCCGCGTCCGCCGCTCGCGCGGAAGATGTCAATCAGCAGCTTGCTCACGTGGGCAGAGAACGCCCCCTCCTCCGCGTCGGGCTCGGGCAGGAAGTTCGGCACCAGCACCCGCATCTGGCGGTCGTAGTCGAAGGGCGAGCCGACGTCCTCCGCGACGAGCTTCCCCTTCTCCATCTGTTCGAGGCCGATGCGGTCTTTGAGAAACTGGAAGCTCCTCGCGGCGGTGAGGGTGGCGGAGGTGAAGATGATGGTGTCCTTGCGGTCGTAGAGGAGCTCCTTGAGCTTCGGCCCGACGCGGATAGGCGCGGCGGCCACGCGGTACGCCGGCCTGCGGCGGCCGACCTGCTCGATCCAGTAGACGAAGCCCTCGTCGTCCCCCGCCACGAGGAAGTCGAGGGTCTCCTGGACCTCCGCGAGGCGTGCCTCGACGCCGCCGAGGTCGCAGATGGACTCGCTACGGTGTGGGAAGTCGCGCCCTTCGAGGGCATCCAGGCCGTCGGCGAGGTCGCGCAGCCTCTGGCGCAGCCCGCCGACGACGGACACCGCGGCCTTTTTCTCAACCTCCACCCGCTCCCAGAGCTTGGCGTCGCGCTTCTTCGCCTCGTAGCGCACGGCCTCACCGCTTTTGCTCGTGGCCATGAAGACCATCTCGATGGCCTGGAGAAAGGCGTCGAGGCGGCTCTGGGCCTCCTCAACGTCCCCATGGGTTTCCAGGAGGAGGCGCTCGATCTTCTGCTCTTTCTCGGAGATTTCGCGCTCGTGTCCCTTCTTCATCCTGTAGCGGATGCCAGGGAGGATGCCACGGTCAGGGGCGTTCTTCTCGCGGCGGAGGAGTCGGCGGAGGAGGCGCGCGACCTCCCAGCGGTCAATCTCGCGGCCGAGGAACTCGGTCGCCGCGTCTTCGAGGTTGTGGGCCTCGTCGAAGACCACGTGCGCGTAGGGCGGCAGCACGGCGCTCTCCATGTCCAGCTCCGCGAAGACCACCGCGTGGTTGGCGACCACGATGTCGGCGAGCATGGAGAGGGCACGCGCATGGTTGAGGAAGCAGAAGCGGCGCTCGCGGCAGTTCGGCCCCGCGCACTCCTCGCCCGAGGCGCACAGCTTTGGCCAGAGCTCGGCCTGCCGGAAGCCGAGCAGCCCGGTCGCCTCCGCCACGTCGCCCGTCTCCGTGCCCGCCGCCCACACGAGCGCGGCCAGGAAGGCCACCCGCTCCTCCTCGCTCAGCTCGCGCTCCGCCTCCTCGATGAGGTAGAGGAGCTTGCGGGCGCAGAGGTAGTTCGCCCGCCCCTTGATGAGGGCCGCCTGGAATGCCACGCCGAGCACCTGGGCGAGGAGCGGGATGTCCTTGAAGAAAAGCTGCTCCTGGAGGTTCTTCGTGTTGGTGGAGACCACGATCTTGTCGCCATTGGCCCGCGCCCAGTGGATGGCCGGGACGAGGTAGGCGATGGACTTCCCGACGCCGGTGCCTGCCTCGACGAGGAGGTGTTGGCCCTCGTTGAACGCCTGGGCGACGAGCTCGGTCATCCGCACCTGCTGCGGGCGGAGCTCGTAGGCGGGCAGCTTGCTGCTGAATGGCCCGCCCTGGCCCAGGAGGGCGCGGAGCTGCGGGATGTCGAGCCGCTTCGGCGGCGGACGCTTGCCCGGGTCGTGCTTGTTGCGGGCGTCCTGGGCCTGCTTCACCGCGCCGCTGAAGTCGCGCAGCAGCTTGCGGTACTCCGGCGCGCCCACATCGAAGGCGCCCGTCAGGCGCTTCGCCTCGGCCTCGAGGAACAGGTGGCGTGCGGGCCAGGTGGTGAGGGCCGAAATCGCGCTGAGCGCCGCGACGACATCGAAGGGCAACTCGTCGAGGCGCGCGAGCAGCCGGCCCCAGAGGCCCACGAGCAGGCGCGCGTCGTCGAGCGCCCGGTGCCGCTCCTTGGCCGTCAGCCCAAGCGTTTCTACCATCGTGTCGAGGTCGTGGTGCTCCAGCGCCGGGTACAGGATGCGGCAGAGCTCGAGCGTGTCAATCACCGTGTTCCCGAAGTAGCCGCCGCTCTTCTCGCGGAGGAACCCGGCGTCGAAGCTCGCGTTGTGGGCCACCACCGGGTCGTCGCCCACGAAGCGCAGGAAGTCAGCCAGCACGGCCCGGCTCGGCGGCTGCCGTCGAAGATCGGCGTCCTTGATTCCCGTCAGCTTCGTGATTGCGAGCGCCAGCGGCCGTCCTGGATTCGCCAGGCGCGAGAACTCATCCGCCGCCTTCCCCTCCACCACCCGCACCGCCCCGAACTCGATGATCTCGTCGGCGGACGGCTCCAGCCCCGTCGTCTCCAGGTCCAGGAAGACCAGGCGCTTGTAGGAGGGATTTGCGATTTGTGATTTGCGATTTTCGATTTCAGACCCACCCTACCATGCACCATGCCTCTTCTCTTGGTCACGCGTCACGAGTCACGCATCACGCATCACGTCTTCACATCCACCTTATCCTTCGGCAGGTAGTCGCTCTTGATGAACACCGCGTCAATCGGCTCGGGCGTGTCGTTGAGGATGTTGTGGACGTCGCCCGGCTCCATGCGGAAAGCGTCGCCCACCCGCACGCGGTATTCCTGGCCGTTGACGACCACCAGCGGGGTGCCGCGGGTGAAGTAGAAGGTCTCTTCCACCTTCTCGTGGAAGTGGGTGCCGAGCTGCTGGCCTGGGAGGAAGCGCAGCACCCCCCAATCGAGCCGAGGCCCCCTGAAGAGGTACTTCACCCCGTGGTCGCCGTCGCGGTACTCCTTCTCGCCTTCGTTAACTCGTTCCATGGTGGTCTCCTCCTGTGCCGCCATTATACACGATTGCTCCAGCGGTTGAAACCCGTTGCCCTTTGCGCGATACTGATCGGAGGGATTGACCGAGACAGAGCGACAAGACGGAAGATGCCCATGACGCACGCGATTCGCCAGAACGTAGTGGTGCAGCCGGGCGGGCGCATCGAGATCGTTTCTTCGGAGCTCACGCCGGGCGCCAGCGCGGAGGTGATCGTGATCGAGGACGCCCCCAGAGCGAAGAAGCGCCCCCTCAAGAGCTTCCTCGGCGCGGGCAAGGGCTGCTACGCGACCCCGGAGGAGGCCGACGCCTTCATTCGCCGGGAGCGCGACGCATGGCCCTAGCCGTCTCTTCTGTCGTCAGGCCAGGGAGGAGCCCAACAACCCCTGTCATTCCGAGCGGAGCCCGCCGCCCGGCGGGCAAAGTCGAGGGACCTTTCAACGGTGGGAGCTAGCGTCACAGGGCGCACCCTGTCGCCGGAGTCCGCCCCCCTGAAAGGTGCTTCGACAAGCTCAGCATGACAATTGGTGGGCGCGCCTCGCTCGCGACTGGGCAAGCTGGGCGCGATGCGGGGCGGTCGAGCCCTCCGCTATTCCTCCTCTTCCCCCGCCTTGGCCTTGGCGGCCTTGGCTACGATGGACTCCTGGAGCTTCGAGGGCACCGGCTCGTAGTGGGAGAACTCCATCGTGTAGCTCCCCTCGCCCCCCGTGATGGAGCGCAGTTGGGTGGAGTAGTTTGCGACCTCGGCCAGGGGCACCTGGGCGCTGATGATCTGCTGGTCGCCCTCCACCGCCATGCCCTGGATGCGCCCGCGCCGCCCGCTGAGGTCGCCCGAAATGTCCCCGAAATACTTGGCGGGGACCGTGATCTCCATGTTGACGATGGGCTCGAGGAGGATGGGCCTGGCGCCCCGGAACGCCTCGGAGAAGGCGCGCGACGAGGCGATCTTGAACGCCGCCTCCGAGCTGTCCACCTCGTGGTGCTTGCCGTCGTAGACCGCCACGCGCACGTCCACCACGGGATAGCCTGCGATGACCCCCTTGACCATCGTCTCCCGCACGCCCTTCTCGACCGCGGGGATGAACTGCCGCGGGATCGAGCCGCCGTAGATGTCGTCCACGAACTCGAACTCGCTGCCGCGCTCCATCGGCTCGACGCGGAGGTGGACTTCCGCGAACTGGCCGCGCCCGCCCGTCTGCTTCTTGTGGCGGTAGGCGTAGGACGATTTGCCGGCGACTGTCTCCTTGTAGGGAATCCGCGGCTCCTTGAGGTTCATCTCGACCTCGAAGGGCTTCCTCCGCAGCTTGCTCGTCACCACGTCGAGGTGCAGGTCGCTCATCCCGCTGATGACCAGCTCGCCCGTCTGGGCGTCGCGGCCGGCCAGGAACGTCTTGTCCTGGCTCGCTATCCGCGCGAGGGCGGTGCTCATGCGCTGCTCGTCGGCGCGAGTCTTCGGCTCCGCCGCACGCGAGACCATCGGCACCGGGAACGTAATCACAGGGTAGGCCACCTGGTCATTCTCATCGCACAGCGTATCGGAGACCTCCAGGTCCTCGATCTTCGCCACCGCGATGATGTCGCCCGCAATCGCGCTCTCCACCTCCACCTGCTCCTTGAGCTGCATGCGGTAGATGTGGCCCAGCTTGCTGCGGTCGCCCGAGCGGACGTTGAACAGCCCATCCTCCGGCTTCAGCGTGCCCGAGACGATCCGCAGGAAGGCCAGCTTCCCCACGTAGGGGTCGTAGAGCGCCTTGAAGACCTGCGCGCTGAACGGCGCGTCTTCCTTCGCCGGGCGCTCCACCGCCTCGTCGGTGCCCGGCTTCTTGCCCTGGCGCGGGGGCACG
>VGYW01000523.1 GCA_016872875.1 Planctomycetota bacterium
CGTGTGGGGGAAAGGGGGTGGTGTCACTGCCCCGGCACGCCAAGCATCTCTGACGCCCCCTGGAACCCGGGTCCACCACAAATCCCGCCGTCAGCCGGCACCCGGGGGGAGTGGTGAGAAATGCGGGGTAGTCCTTCCGCGTCACCGCCCGCCGCGGCACCGTGAGGCTCGCCGGCTCGCGCGGCTCATAGCGCTTGGCATCGTCCGTTGCTGTCGGCTCCGCGGCCAGGGCCGCAGCGAGCGCGATCATCGGCGAGGCAAACAGCAGGCATCGCATCCTGGTTGTCCCCCTGTCTGGTTGGGCCAATTCGGGCATCCCCTCCTTGCCGCGATGGTAGCGCGGGGCAGGGGCATGGGTCAAGGCCGTGAGCTGCGTAGCGGGGGTTCCGAGGTAAAGCATCGGACCAGCCGGGCTCCGGCCAACTTCATCCCAGAGGCTTGGCCCGTGCTCTGGCAAGCGCCCGGTGAAGTGCGACAGCCTGTTGGAGTGCGGCGGCTTGACGCCGCTTTCCAACCAGCTCGTGCCCGAGCACTGAGCGCCGTGAAGTATCCCAAGGCGCATGGAAAGCGGCGTCAAGCCGCCGCACTCCAACAGGCTCACGCACTTCATTGAGGGGGTTGGGCGCTGTCTGCCTGGCCGCGGACGCGGAGGACGCAGGTCTTCCGCGGCGGGAGGCGGAAGGCGACGCGGGTGCGGGGGCCTGAGACGGTGAAGGCGAGGGGCTCGCCTGTGGCGGCGCCAGAATCGGCTTGGACCACCTCCAACACATAGCGGCCGGGCGAGAGGAGGTAGAGCTCGGCGGCCATCGGACGGGGGGCGTCGCCGAAGTGGAAAAGCTCCGCGGTGAAGTGTGTTGCGCTCCGCGCGGTGACGAGCGCCGCGATGTCCCGCGGCGGGGTGAGCCATCTGACGGCCGCGAGCGGAAAATAGCCGCAGTCGCCAGGGTCGCCCGTCACCGCGGAATAGAGGAGCGACGGGTTGGGCGTCTTGATTGCGGGGATGGCGTCGGGAAACATCATGTTCCTGCCGAAGAGTGCGGGGAAACGGAGCACACGGTCGGTGTAGCGGACCTCGCTGGTGTAGCCGGGGAAGTTCACGCGGAGGGCCTCGGCGCTGTCACGGAGCGCCGCCACGAGGGCCGCCCGGGCCCGGTCGTCCGAACCGAAGCGCGCCAGCGCACGGCTGTCCCGGACCAGCAGCTCGTCGAACTCGCCCGTGCCGCTGAGGAGCTTGTGCTTGGCGAGGGTGCGGGCGAGGAAGCCGAGCTTCTCAGCGCACCAGGCCTCGGAGCCGGGGGCGGCCTGGTCCTTTGGAGGGGCCTTTAGCCACTTGAGGCGTATGGCCGCCATAGTGCGGAGCGGCTGGAGGAACCTCTCGCTGCCGCTCGTGTGCCAGGCCAGGAGAAGGGTGTCGGCCATCATGGGCATGGCGCTGGGCCAGCGGTAGAGGCCCGCCTCGCTATGGTTCCGGGGATCCCACCAATCGGGGGAGAGTCCGCCGATGGCGCCGTCGGGCCAGTGGATGGCGGAGGGGATGATGCCCGCGGGCTTGCCGCGCTCGGAGCGGGCCGCGGCGTCCACCCAGGTGTCCAGCCACGAGGTGAAGAGCTGGCCGAGCCGCTTGTCGCCCGAGCGCTGCCAGAGGAGGAGCGCGGGCTGCACGGCGCGGGGATGGTAGACCGTGTCGCAGGCGCGCTGTGGCGTCTCGTCAACCTTGCTCACGGAGAAGTAGGTGCTCTTGAACTGGAGGAAGCCGCGCTGGTTGCGGCCAGTCCAGAGCTTCTCCATCAGCTCGGCGAGGCGGAGCGCGCGGGCCTTCCACACCGGGTTGTCGGGCTCGAGGTGCATCATCGGCGTGATGACGTCAGCGGAGTCCTCGGCCGTGTGCTCCACGTCGTAGACGGCTGTCGTGTAACCGTCTTTCATGTGGGGCAGGCCCATCAGGGCGTTGGAGAAGCGTGCCTGGGCGGCGGTGATCTTGGGGTCGTCGAAGCCGATGAGGACTGGGACCCACCAGCGCCACATCTCGCAGTCGTCGCCCCAGCCGCCGCCGTACTGGCCGTCGGGATGCACCCGGTGCTCGATCCACCAGATGATGATGTCGGCCAGGCGTTCGAGGTTCTCGCGCAGGAGTGCGGCCCATTCGGGCGCGCCCTCGACGGCGGGGTATTGCTTGGGGGCGGGGAGCGGCTCGCCGAGGTACATGCGGACGATGCGGTTGTCGGGGAAGGCGGCGCGGGCGGCCTTGAGAAGCTCGACCGCCTTGTCGAGGAACTGGCGGCGGAGGTCCTCGTTCCCGATTATCCCGCCGCTCTCGAGCGTGACCCACACGAGCATCCGCGCCCTGTAGAGGCACGTGAGCGGGTAGAGGGGCGAGTCCTTGCGAACCTTGAAGTCGAAGTCGCGGGTCCTCGACACCTCGCGGCCGAAGTAGTCGAGCTTCTTCGAGCCGGTCCAGCGCTCCACACCTGCCACCATTCGGTCCGCCTCGGCCTTCAGCTCGGCATCGAGGCCCGGCAGGGCCTGGAGCTTCTTGAGCAGCTCGAGGCGGGTGGCCTCGTCGTCCGCGTTCCCCGCCTGGCGGACCAGCTCTGTCACGCGGTCGGCCTCGGCACCCAAGGCGCACACTGCAATACCCAACAGCAGCACCAATCGCATGGGTCGTCTCCTGGGACCGCGCCCCAGAGTAGCCTTCCTGCGGCCTGCTTGTCAACACCACTTGACAACTTCGGCCCTCCGGCGCACCATGTTGGCCACGTGTCAAGAGGTGAGTAGGTTCGTAGTGCGGGCTCCAGCCCGTGTTGGGACGGCCTGAAGGCCGCACTACGAACTGGGCCATTGAGAAAGGAGCTTGGCGATGTGGCGGAGAACTTCCCCTGTCGTTGTTCTCTTCGTGTTGGTCGGGGTGTCGCGGGGCGAGGTGACTCTTCTACAGAACGGCGCGTCGCCCTCGCCCGACTACGCGGGGTGCAAGGACACGTGGATCAGCGATGAGTCATGGGAGAAGGGCGGCGACAACGCGAAGCGCCCCACCCTCCGCTGCGGCGGGAAGCGCGCCATCCTCATCCAGTTCGACCTCGCGCCCATCCCGAAAGACCATGCGATCTCCAAAGCCGTCCTGCGGCTGGCCGACGCGGAGTTCCCCCGCAAGCAGGGGGGCAAGTGGGCGGTCTCCATCCTCGCCTTCCGCCTGGCCCGCGACTGGAACGAGAACGCGAACTGGCTCCAGCACACGCGGCCGAAGGAGAAGGGGGCCGAGGCGGGGGTGTGGAAGACCCCAGGCGGCGAGCTGGATACGGAGAGCGATTTCGGCCAGGCCGACAAGGGCCTCATCGCGTCCGACGCCCTGGCCGCGGGCGCGTGGGGCCACGCGCACCAGCTCGACGTCACGCGAGTCGTCCAGCTCTGGCACGAGGGGAAGCTGCCGAACCACGGCCTGGCCCTCATCGGCCCGCTCAAGGGCCAGGGCGCGCACGTGGCGAGCAGCGATTGGTACGTGCCGGCCGCCCGCCCCGCGCTCGCCGTCGCCCACGGCCCGAAGGGGAGCGCCCCCGCCGCCATCCCGCCGCTCGAGGACGCGCCCGGCGAGCCTGCGCTCGACCCCATCGCCCAGACGCCCGACGCGGGGAAGGCCCAGGGCGACTACGCCGTGGTCCGCATCGGCCAGAACGCCAACTGCGCCCTCCGCGGCGCGAGCACGGACGCCTACGTGAAGGAGGCCGTGCTCCGCTTCCCCGGCACCTGGGGCTGGATGACGCAATGCCGCGCGGGCGGGGCCGCGGGCGACTTGAGCCGCGCGCTCCTCTACTTCGACCTGAGCGAGATCGCGAAGGACGCCTCGATCCAGTCGGCCAAGCTCCACCTCTCGCTCGTGCCGCAGACGAGCCGGCAGGCCACCGAGTACCGCTACGGCGCATTCCTCCTCAAGCTCCCTGATGCCCCGGGGTGGAAGGCCGAAGAGGCCACGTCGGCGGAGCGCAAGGCGGCGACGCCGTGGCCGGCCGGCGGCGTCATCGCCGCCTCTACCGGCCCCGTCGCCCTCGGCAAGGCCATCACCCGCAGGGAGAAGGACCGCACGGTCCTCGACGCGATGGAGTTCGACCTCACGGGCGCGGTGCGGGCCTGGGTGCAGGGCAAAGCGCCCAACTGCGGCATCGTGCTCGACAACCGCATCGAGGGCGGGGCCTACGATTTCCACGGCTCGCGCAGCTTCGACCCCGCGCTGCGGCCCTATCTCGAAATCAGCCTCTCGCCCGCCATCGCGAAGAAGCCCGAGCCCATCGAGGTCAAGCCCGCTCTACCGCCGGGGGACTACTGGGTGGAGCCGATGCGCGAGGCCCGCAAGCGCTTCAAGGGCGAGGCGGGCACCCTCACCCAATACGGCGATAGCATCACGGTCACGATGGCCTTCCTCGCCGGCCTGAGCTACGGACAGACCATCGAGGTGAAAAACTGCCCGCCCGACGTTCGCAAGGAGCTCGACGTGGTGCAGGCCTACGCCAAGCGCGAGCTGTGGCGGAAATGGAAGGACGCCCAGTGGGGCTGCACCGGCATGATGAGGTCCGACTGGCTGATCAACAACGTTGACGGCTGGCAGAAGAAGATGAACCCAGAGGCCTCGGTCATCCTCTTTGGCACGAACGACCTGGGGAGCCTCTGCCCGCCCGAGTACACCGAGAACATGGCCGCCTCCGTCCGCCGCATGCTCGCCGACGGCACGGTGCCCATGCTCACCACCACGCCGCCCGCCTCCGGCCGCCCCATCGCCCGCGAATACTGGCTGGCCGGCCTCAGCATCGGCCAGGGCCTCAAGGTGCCGGTGATTGACTACTACGGCGAAATCATGAGGCGCCGGCCCGACGACTGGGATGGCCGCCTCGAGAAGTTCGGCAAGCCCAAGGACTGCTACCAGGTCACCACCTTGATCTCGGGCGATGGCACCCACCCCTCCAACCCCAAGCAGTTCGTCAACGACTTCAGCGAGGAGGCCCTCAGCTCCAACGGCTACAACCTGCGCGACTACATGACCCTGCGCACGTACTACCAGGTGATTGCCAAAGTGCTCAAGCCCCAGGACAAGTGATGGGCCGGGCTCGAGAGGATGGCCCCCAGTTCTGGTGAACGGCTTGGGAGCCCCGACAGGGGCGTACTATATCAGCCCAGGGCGAAGCCCTGGGAAGCGGGCCGAGCGTGGGTCAGCCCTGAAGGGGCGTGCTACAAGGCACGGACGCCATCGCCTCCCCTCGCTGGGTAGTACGCCCCTACAGGGCTGGACCGGGGCCATCTCCCATTCCCAGGGCTTCGCCCTGATCTTTGCCCACATCTCGGGGCCTTGTAGCCCGCCGACGCGGGCGACCCAGCCGTAGCCCAGGGCGACCGAAGGGAGCCCTGGGATCGCGCGTCCCCCCCATCCAAGCCCCCGAAGGGGGC
>VGYW01000524.1 GCA_016872875.1 Planctomycetota bacterium
GGCGGACGTGTTCGCGGCCTGCGGCGGGCCGGGGGTCAGCGCTTCTTCTTGCGCTTCTCGATGTACCTGACGCCCTCAATATCCTTGAAATGCACGTCCTGAGTCCACAGCGTGGCATCGTAGGCGCGCGCAGTGGCCAAGACGATGCTGTCCGCCATGGCCAGCCCGGTCTCGACGCTCAGGGCAGCGGCCTCGAACGCGAGTTCGTGGTCGAGCGGCACGACCGGCACCTGCCGCATGAGCGCCCAGGCCTCGAATGCCTCCTCTTCCCCCTCATTCCGGAGAGTCCACCGGAACACCTCGAAGATGCAGATGGCGGGCACAATCGCATCATCCTTGTCCTGGATCGGGGACGCAAAGAAGCCAGCATTCGGCCCTTCGCCAAAGTACTCGATCCACCCAGAGGAGTCCACTACGTTCACAGCCGGTCCTCTTCTTCTCGCTCGAAATCCGTGTTCATGCCCTTGAGGAACCCGCGCATTTCCTTGATGTCTCGGACCGGGATGAGCATGAGGCGGCCCCGGAAGCGGAAGAACTCGATCCTCTGCCCGGGGCGGATGCCCATGGGCTCACGAATCTCCTTGGGAATCACGATCTGGTACTTGGGCGACACCGTGACCGCGGCCATGGCAGCTCCTCCAACGATAGCCTTCTGGTATTACGATACCACGAACGATGGCTGGCGTCAAGCACTCAGGGAGCTGACTCGCTTCTTGCGTCGGACGGCCCGCGCGCCTAGAATGCGGGGCACCCGATGGGCAGACTCCAGGAGCGTGCGCCATGTCATGCAACCGCCGAACCTTCCTCAAAGCCTCCGTGGCCGCCGCTGGGCTTGGTGGGCTTGTGGCGCCCTCGGGCGCGCAGGAGAACCCGAAAGGAGAAGCGATGATTGACTTCACGCGCCGTATCCCCGTTCGCCACGAGGCGGATGTGTTTGTGGCCGGGGGCGGGCCGGCGGGGATCGCGGCCGCCGTGGCCGCCGCGCGGCAGGGGCGGAAGGTGTTCCTCGCCGAACGCCACACCTGCCTCGGTGGAATGGGGACCGCGGGATTGGTGCCCGTGTTCATGCAGTTCAGCGACGGCGTGAACTTCCTGGCTGGCGGCATCGGGCACGAGATCGCCGAGAAATCGGCCAAGGCCAGCGGCTTCCCGCTCCGCGACTGCTTGCCCATCAAGGCCGAAGTCCTCAAACGCCTCTACGACGCGCTGCTGGCGGAGGCGGGGGTGGACTTCACGTTTGAGACAATGCTCATCGGCGTCGAGAAGGACGCCGCAGACCGCGTCTCGCACGCGGTCCTCGCCGCCAAGAGCGGCACGTTCGCGGTCAAGGCCAAGGTGTTCGTGGACGCCACGGGCGACGGCGATCTGGCGGCCTGGGCGGGCGCGCCCTTCGAGAAGGGCGACAAAGATGGCGGCCTGATGCCAGGCACCCTCTGCTCGCTCTGGGCGAACGTGGATTGGCCTGCTGTCCACAAGGGCGGCCTCGGCGCAGGCGAGAGCCGCCTGGAAGCCGCCTTCAAGGACAAGGTGTTCACCATCGAGGACCGCCACCTGCCCGGCATGTGGCAAGTGGGCGACGACATCGGCGGCGGCAACATCGGCCACACCTTCGGCGTGGACAACACGGACGAGCGCTCGGTCACTAAGGCCCTCATCTGGGGCCGTACGCTCATCCTCGAATACGAGCGCTACTACAAGCAATACCTCAAGGGCTTCGAGAAGATGACCCTTGTCGCCACGGGCTCGCTCCTCGGCATCCGCGAGAGCCGCCGCATCATGGGCGACTACGTGCTATGCCTGGACGACTTCAAGAAGCGGGCCGTCTTCCCCGACGAGATCGGCCGCTACTGCTATCCCGTGGACATCCACGCCTCGAAGCCCGACGAAGCGAACTACAAGCAGTTCGCCGAGGAGTTCAAGACCCTTCGCTACAAGAAGGGCGAGAGCTACGGCATCCCCTATCGCGTCCTGGTGCCGAAGAAGCTCTCGAACGTCCTCGTCGCGGGCCGGTGCGTCAGCTCCGACCGCTACATCCAGGGCTCGATTCGCGTGATGCCCGGCTGCTTCATCACGGGCCAGGCGGCGGGAGTCGCGGCCGCCCTCGCCGTCGAGAAGGCCACCGACACCCGCGGCGTGGCCGTCCCCGAGCTTCAAGCCCGCCTCAAGAAGCTGGGCGGCTACCTGCCGAACTCCTGAGCGGGGGATGCTTGTTCGTAGTTCGGCCTTCAGGCGGTCTTGAGAGTTGGCCGAGTGGGCGGAAGAACCGCGTAAACGCCGAACTACAAACGGGGGTGTTACCTGTGGACCGGAGATACCTCTCCGCCACTCTCGCCTGGGTTCTGGTAGCCTGCGCCGCTCTCGCAGGAGAGCCGAAGGCCGGGACGATTGGCGAGGGGAGCGAGTGGGCGACGGCATACTACGTGCAGGAGGGCAAGGAGGCGGGGCCGACCGTGCTCGTGGTGGGTGGGACGCACGGGGATGAGCCGGCCGGGGCTCGGGCCGCCCAAGCCATCACCCAGTGGCCAATCGAACGCGGCAAACTCGTCGTCATCCCCCGAGCGAACGAGGCGGCGCTGAAAGCGCGCCGCCGCCTGACGCCCGAGGGCGAGGAACGCAACCTCAACCGCAATTTCCCCCAGGCCGCCGGCGAGGAGGCCAAGGGCGAACTCGCCAAGGCCATCTGGAGGTTCGTCGCCGAGCTGAAGCCCGATTGGGTCCTCGATCTCCACGAGTCGAGGGGCATCCGCCAGCAACTCAAGACCGGCACCGGCAGCACGATCATCCAGGACGGCAAGCGCGCCACCCGCGCCCGGGCCGAGGCGATGCTGGAGGCGGTCAACGCCACGGTCGAGGAGGCCGACCACAAGTTCGTGCTTCTTCGCAGCCCGGTCGCTGGCGGCATTGCACGCTCCGCCGCCGACCTCTTGGGCTCGCACGCGATGATCCTGGAAACGAGCACTGCGAAACAGCCCATCGAGCTGCGCGTGCGGCAGCACCAGGTCATGGTGCGCCGCCTCCTCGACGACCTGAAGATGCTCCCGCAGGGCTTCGACCCATTCGCCCCAGGCAAGTAGTTGGTTCCTGTTGCTGGAAGCCCTTCCTCCCGAGACCTGCCCCGCTCTTCGGGCAAGAACTGCCTAAAGGCAGGACTCCAAACGCGTTCTCGCCTTGTTCGGAGTCCTGCCTTCAGGCAGTCTTGGCTTTCCGCAACAGAAAGCAGTTAGCGCGGCGGCCGAGGGGCAGGGCTTTTCAGGAGGTTCTCGAGGTAGATGTAGGGATAGGCGCCTGACCAGGGCTTCGAGCAGATGTCTATGTCGCCGTCGCCATCCACGTCGCCCGCCACGGCCTCGTGACAACGCTTGCCGTCGAGCAGGGTGTGCTCGACCCAGCGGGTGCCCTTGCCGTCGGCGTTCTCCCAGAGGACCCAGCGCGTCGGCGCCTTCGAGAACGAGCCGCAGCCGCCCGAGAAGATGTCCAGGTCGCCGTCGAGATCGAAATCCGCCAGACACAGCGAATGGAGGTCCTGATCGGTGTCCGCAATGATGTGGCGGACCCACGTCTTCGCCTTCCCGTCCCTGTTCTCGAACCAGGCGAGGCGGCCGCGGTCGCAGTCGCACTCGCCCATCACCACGTCGTTGTCGCCGTCCTTGTCGAAATCCCCGACCCACGAGCGGGTGGTGAATGGGAACCGCGCGGTGGGCAGGCCGAAGTCGAAGTCCTTGTGCTCCGCCCACTCCGTCCCCTTGCCGTCCTTGTTCTCGAACCAGACGTTGGTGCGGACGATGTCGTTGTCGCCATCGCCATCCAGGTCGCCGACGCCTCGCGGGCCGATGGCCCCGTGGACCCCGTCGCCGATGCGGTGTGCAACCCACGGCTTTGTTGGGTCGGGCGGGATTTTGTACCAGAAGAGCCCCTGCCTGTCCGACATCGCCACGACATCGAGCTTCCCGTCGCCGTCAACGTCAGCCGCCACGTTGTCGTGGGCGTTCGTCATCCCCCCGTTCGGATGCTTCGTGAACTCTTGGGCACGCGGATTGCCCGGATTGCGGTACCACGCGGCGCCCGAGACCTGGTCAATCCAGCCATCGCCGTCCACGTCGAAGGCGGTGCCGCCGGCCTCGGTCGGCGCCTTGTCGCCGAGCTTGTGACGCAGCCAGTTGCCCGGCGCGGCAAACTCAAACCACAGGATGTCCCCGTTCTGCGCCCCGACGATCCAATCCAGGTCGCCATCCTTGTCGAGGTCCACGAGCGACGTCTGGCTCAGGTTCGTTCCGCCCTGGTGGACCTCGTGGGCCTTGAACTTCGGGAACTCGCCGGCCCACCCGGCCCCGATTGCCAGAAGCCCCAGGGCCACGGCATGCAGGCACCGGCCGAAGAGAACAGCGGACTCACCCCACGCTTGGCACCCGTTCTGCCCAGCCATGCTATTGCCTCCTTCCCTTCCTTGCGGCGTTGCTCCTGCAACAGTCAGCGGGGCCGCGCCTTGGCGAAGGTCTCCTGGTACTCGGCCTGGAGCTTCTTGGCCTCACTGAGGTTGACCCGCGCGTCCTTGACTCCGTACTGCTCGGCCGCCTCCTGCCACCAGTTGAGCCAGGCGACCGCGTCCTTGCCGTGCCCCTCGCCCGTGTGGCGGACCAGGGCCGCGACGAGCGTGGTGAAGGCGCGGTCGCCGACGCCATGCTCGCGGCGGTTCTGGATCGTGAGACGCAGTTCGCCCGGGAGTGCAGCAATGGCGGCGGGGACCGCGTGGCGCGCATCCATGGCTTCGAGAGCCTGGATGGCGGTATGGCGGATGTTCCAATTGGCGCTGGTCATCGCTTTGCGGAAGCAGGCGAGCGCGACCTCGGTCTCGCCCAGCCTAGCCAGGGTCAGGGCAAACTTATCGGCCTCTTCCTCGGGCACGTCGCCGCCGCGGCAGAGGGCGAGGATGGGCTTCAGGTGGCTCTTGTCGCCCAGCCGTTCCAAGGCCCGCACTGCCATCATCTGGACGTCACGCATGTCGTCGTCGAGCAACTTGGCCACGGCGGATACGACGGCCGGGTCCTTGTCCTCCGACAACATCAAGCGCACGCAGGCGAACAGGCGCACCCTCGACGAAGCGTCGGTCAGGGACTCCAAGAGTAACTCTTTGAGGCGCTGGGAGCCGTCAATCTTGAGGGGCAGGGCGCGGACCCGGTGGTTCTCGATCGGCTCCTTTCTGGCCAGGAAGCAATGAATGGTGATCCAGTCGTCCCGGGTAATCGCGAGTTCCCTCTCGCTCTTATTGACGAGTGCGCTCCTGACCTCGACGGGGAGCGTGAGCAGTGTGGGCAGCCTGTCGGGCTGGAGGACGTTGTCATCGTAGAGGGCGCTGATGCCCTTGCTGATGGCGTCCTCGGTCGCATCCCATCTCTTCTTTCGCGCGGCCCTCTCCTCGGCCTCTTTGTGCAG